>NZ_DDVT01000024.1:0-60042 GCF_002345795.1 Tatumella sp. UBA2305 | reverse complement strand
AAAGCGAAAGCGATTCTGTAACGGCACTTTCCGTCAGCGTAAATATCAGCATGGCAGATCTCTGCCATGCTGTTTTTTTAACTGTAGCCGGCAGCAGGCAACTGTTTTTTTTATGCACAGTCATTGGTTAAAAATGTGAAGTTGATCGAAATATTAAGATCCCGGTTGATCTCAGTCATTCCCCGGTGGCAAGGCATGATTTATTCTCAGCTGAAGCGTTTCAGTTGGGCTGGTTCAATAGCATCAGTGATTTGATAATTGTGCTGATGTCAGACTGACAGAGGCTGTGACGGTCGCAGAGCGTACCGTGGCGGCAGTTTAAGGTAATGGTAGTGAAATGACCATCAGAATTGCTATTAATGGTTTTGGACGTATCGGCCGGGGTGTGCTGCGGGCGCTGTATGAAAGCGGACGCCATACCGAAATTTCGGTCATCGCAATCAATGAGCTGGCCGACAGTGAAGGGATTGCCCATTTACTGAAATACGATACCAGCCATGGTCGCTTCGCATATGAGGTCCGGCTGGAAGATGAATTGCTGAAAGTGGGCCGCGATACTATTCGCCTGCTGCATCAACCCCTGATCAAAGATTTACCGTGGTCTGAGTTGGATATCGATATTGTCCTGGACTGTACCGGTAAATATGGCAGCCGTGCCGATGGCGAAGCACATCTGGCAGCCGGTGCCAAAAAGGTCTTGTTCTCGCACCCCGGAGGCAATGACCTGGATGCGACCGTGGTGTTTGGTGTCAATCACCAGTCGCTGCGGGAACAGGACCGGATAGTGTCGAATGCTTCCTGCACCACCAACTGTATTATTCCGGTGATTAAATTGCTGGATGATGCTTTCAGTATCGTGTCGGGAACCGTCACTACTATCCATTCATCGATGCACGATCAACAGGTTCTGGATGCATACCATGATGATTTACGCCGGACCCGGGCTGCGAGTCAGTCAATTATCCCGGTAGACACCAAACTGGCGGCCGGGATTACACGGATACTTCCGAAGTTTTCGGACCGGTTTGAAGCGATAGCAGTTCGTGTCCCGGTGATTAACGTGACAGCGATTGACCTGAGCGTGACACTGGAAACGGCAGTCTCTGCCGCAGAAGTTAATGCAGTGTTGCAAAACGCTGCTCAGGGGGTATTTCGTGGTATAGTCGACTATACGGAATTACCGTTAGTTTCTGTCGATTTTAACCATGATCCGCACAGTGCCATCGTGGATGGTACGCAGACCCGGGTCAGTGGTCAGCACCTGGTGAAAACCCTGGTATGGTGCGATAACGAATGGGGCTTTGCTAACCGGATGCTGGATACTACGTTAGCAATGTCTGCAGGTAATTTCAGGTAAGGCGCGCTTGCGCCTGGCAAAACTTATGAGAGTTAACGAGAGGATTCACCATGTCTGTAATTAAAATGACCGATCTGGATCTTGCGGGTAAACGTGTACTGATTCGTGCCGACCTTAATGTGCCGGTAAAAGAAGGGAAAGTCACATCAGATGCCCGTATTCGTGCATCACTACCAACGATTGAATCGGCGCTGAAGCAGGGTGCGAAAGTGATGGTGACCTCGCATCTGGGCCGTCCGACGGAAGGTGAGTATAACGAAGAATTCTCCCTGTTGCCGGTGGTGAACTACCTGAAAGATAAACTGAGTGGTACCAGCGTGAAACTGGCAAAAGATTACCTGGACGGTGTTGATGTGCAGGCCGGTGAACTGGTGGTACTGGAAAATGTCCGTTTCAATAAGGGCGAGAAGAAAGACGACGAGACCCTGTCGAAAAAATACGCGGCGCTGTGTGATGTGTTCGTAATGGACGCTTTTGGTACCGCACACCGTGCTCAGGCATCCACTCACGGTGTGGGTAAATTCGCGCCAATCGCCTGTGCCGGTCCACTGCTGTCAGCAGAACTGGAAGCCCTGGGTAAAGCGATGAGTAACCCGGCTCGTCCGATGGTGGCCGTGGTCGGCGGGTCGAAAGTCTCTACCAAGTTTGATGTGCTGCAGTCTCTGGTCAATATCGCCGACACGGTGATTGTCGGTGGCGGTATTGCCAATACCTTCGTGGCTATCGATAACAAGGTGGGTAAATCACTCTACGAACCAGAATTTGTCGACGCTGCGAAAAAACTGCGCGACCAGTATGGTATCCCGGTGCCAGTTGACTCCCGTGTAGGTACAGAGTTTTCAGAAACCGCGCCTGCTACCGTGAAAAAAGTGTCTGAAGTTCAGGACGACGAAGAGATCATGGATTTCGGTGACGAAACAGCGCAGGCTATGGCGAAGATCCTTAAAGAAGCTAAAACCATTCTGTGGAACGGTCCGGTGGGAGTCTTTGAGTTCCCTAACTTCCGTAAAGGCACCGAAATTGTGGCGAATGCGATTGCTGACAGTGAAGCATTCTCTGTGGCTGGTGGCGGCGATACTCTGGCCGCGATTGACCTGTTCGGTATTGAGAACAAAATCTCTTACATCTCAACCGGCGGTGGCGCATTCCTGGAATTTGTTGAAGGCAAAAAACTTCCGGCCGTTGCTATGCTGGAAGAGCGCGCAAAACAGTAATTCAGCAGCAGG
The DNA here is from genome assembly GCF_002345795.1 of Tatumella sp. UBA2305. Taxonomy (NCBI): domain Bacteria; kingdom Pseudomonadati; phylum Pseudomonadota; class Gammaproteobacteria; order Enterobacterales; family Erwiniaceae; genus Tatumella; species Tatumella sp. UBA2305. The sequence goes on along the minus strand of NZ_DDVT01000024.1, from coordinate 57,459 downwards.
TGCGGCCCGCTGGCTGCACCCGATTTTGCCCGATTGACGGGCTTCCGTTTACGGCCAACGAAACAGGACAATGTTATGTCTAAAATTTTTGATTTCGTAAAACCTGGTGTAGTTACTGGCGAAGATGTGCAGAAGATCTTCAAAGTAGCCAAAGAAAATCACTTTGCTCTGCCGGCAGTTAACTGTGTAGGCAGCGACTCAATCAATGCGGTACTGGAAGCTGCGGCGAAAGCCAAAGCACCGGTCATTATTCAGTTTTCTAACGGCGGTGCTGCGTTTATTGCGGGTAAAGGCTACAAAACTGACAAACCTCAGGGTGCGTCAATCATGGGAGCCATTGCCGGTGCGCATCACGTGCATCTGATGGCAGAAGCCTATGGTGTGCCGGTGATCCTGCATACCGACCACTGTGCGAAGAAATTACTGCCGTGGATCGACGGGCTACTGGATGCAGGTGAAGCGCACTTTGCAAAAACCGGTAAACCCCTGTTCTCTTCTCATATGATTGACCTGTCAGAAGAGTCACTGGAAGAAAATATCGAGATCAGCAGTAAGTACCTGGCCCGTATGGCTAAGATGGGTATGACACTGGAAATTGAACTGGGTTGTACCGGTGGCGAAGAAGATGGTGTCGACAACTCTCATCTGGATAACTCCGCGCTGTATACCCAGCCTGAAGATGTTGATTATGCCTATACCAAACTGAATGCTATCAGCCCGAACTTCACTATTGCGGCATCATTCGGTAACGTTCACGGCGTTTATAAACCAGGTAACGTTCAGCTGACTCCAAAAATTCTGCGTAACTCTCAGGATTATGTCAGCGAGAAACACGGTCTGCCGCACAACGCCCTGAATTTCGTTTTCCACGGGGGTTCTGGTTCTTCTGCGGAAGAGATTAAAGAATCTATCGGTTACGGTGTGATTAAAATGAACATCGATACTGATACTCAGTGGGCGAACTGGCACGGTATTCTGGAGTTCTACAAAAAGAATGAAGGCTACCTGCAGTCACAGCTGGGTAACCCGGAAGGCGAAGATAAACCAAACAAAAAATACTATGACCCGCGCGTTTGGTTACGTGCTGCTCAGAGTTCTATGGTGGTTCGTCTGGAACAGGCCTTTAAAGAACTTAACGCTATCGACCGTCTGTAATCGTTCAGAGGGTCAGAGAAAGCCTGCCGGTTGGCAGGCTTTTTTTTTGCGTCACGATGGTCGCTTAACCCTTACCGGCCCCCTGCATCGGCTAAGTTATCCCGGGCAACAGTGTATTGTTTTTATATCATTCGATATAGAATTAATTGACAATGGAATCGGTGTCTCATAAATTTATACCGATCGGTATTTAAATCATGCTGAGTCAATGGTTAGCATCTCACTTGCCGGCGACCGCAGAATAAACCCGCAGTAACCACCGGCCTGTCGCCGGTTCATTCACTCTGTTTTTCCGGAAATCACTATGCACAATTTATCGTCACAGGTTATCGTCTATGTTACCTATCAGGGGACTGCTGACAGCCGGTTTGACCGGCGTTACTACACTGAACATCATCTGCCGTTGGTCATGCGGGCATGGCAACAGTACGGACTGGAGAGTGTCAGCGCCTTTTTTCCTGCAGAGACACGGCCCGGAACCCTGGCAATTTGCGAATGTATCTTTCGTGATGAACAGGCGGTTCAGCAGGCGTTTAATGCCGACGATATCGCGGGCGTGATGCAGGACATCCCGAAGTTTACCGATCTTATTCCTGCCCGTATCCGCGGCGTATCTTTGTAATCAGAAGGAGTGTGTGATGGAGTATGGCTTAATTGGATTAGGGGCAATGGGGCGTGGCATCGCTGGCCGGTTACTGGCGGCAGGGCACAGCGTAAAATGCTGGACCCGATCTGGCACGACGATGCCGGGTGTCGGGGCAGTAACTACCCCGGCGGAAGTTTTTCAGTCTGATGCTGTGCTGACGATGCTTTCTGATGATGCAGCGATTGGTGAAGTCGTCTTTGCCGGGGATTTTTTCAGCCAGTGCCGGCCCGGGGTAATTCATATCGTCAGTTCCACACTCTCGGTGGCCATGTCAGAGCAACTGACTGACTACCACCGTAAGGCAGGGATCGGATTTATTGCCGCTCCGGTACTGGGCCGCCCGGATGTGGCAGCCCGTGGTGAACTGAATATCCTCGCGGCCGGTCATCCGGATTTAATTACCCGGGCTGAGCCGTTGTTTCAGGCCATTGGCCGCAAAGTGTGGCCGCTGGGAGATCACCCTCCCGCCGCTCATGCGGCCAAAATTGCCTGCAATATGATGATTGCGATGACGATTGAAGCCATCGCCGAGGCGGTCGCTCTGACCGATGTCAATGGTGTGCCACGCAATGACTTTTTCGAGCTGATTCTGGGCACCCTGTTTGGCGGCCGATCATATCAGGTCTATTCGCAGCTGATTGCGGAAGGGGAATACCAGCCGGGCTTTAAAGCCACACTTGGGCTGAAAGATCTCAATCTGGCGACTGAGGCTGCGACACAACTGGCCGCCCCCTTACCAATGTTGTCAGCGGTTCATCAGCAGATGTCGCGTGCCATCGAAGACGGGGGCGGGGAGCGAGACTGGTCGATTATGGCTGATTACACGCTACGCACCAGTCAGCCGAAAAGGGCCGAATAATCCGTAAAGTTAACCGGGGATATTCCCCAAAATGATAACAACGGGTAATAATTTCCTAAAAACAGTGACTCAGCCGCCGGCGGATTTGGCAATCCGCCATTAATTGTTTACCCTTGGCGCTGATCGGCTGATAACAGCCTCTGTGGTTTCATTCAGGAATTTATTACAGGATTATTCGATGCAAGACTTAAACGTCGTTGATAGCATTCACAATGCCGGCAGCTGGCTGGCACGTAACCAGGAACTGTTACTAAGCTATGCGGTAAACGTTGCCGCCGCTCTGGCTATTTTGTTTGTGGGTTTTATTGTTGCCCGCGTATTATCTAATGGCTTTAACAAACTCCTGCTGGCCCGTAGTATTGATCAGACAGTGGCCGACTTTTTATCGGTGCTGGTTCGCTACGTTGTTATTGCCTTTACGCTGATTGCTGCACTGAGCCGTGTTGGCGTTCAGACCGCATCGGTGATCGCAGTGCTGGGTGCCGTAGGTCTGGCCGTGGGGCTGGCACTGCAGGGTTCCCTGTCTAACTTTGCTGCCGGTGTACTGCTGGTCACCTTCCGCCCGTTCCGTGTCGGCGAATATGTGGATATTGGCGGAGCTGCCGGTACTGTTGTGAGTGTGCAAATTTTCTCAACCACCTTGCGTACCACTGACGGCAATATTGTGGTGGTGCCTAACGGTGGGATCATTTCCTCGAAAATCGTTAACTATAACCGTGAACCTTTAAGCCGTAGCCAGTTTATTATTGGTGTTTCATACGATGCGGATATTGATCAGGTCTTTGCGGTGTTACGTCAGGTGGTAGAAGCTGAGCAACGTGTTCTTAAAGACAAACCCGTGGTTGTTGCCCTGAATGAAATGGGAGCATCGACCCTGAATGTTATTGTCCGCTGCTGGACCACTTATAACGATCAAACTCAGACCTACTGGGATTTAATGGCTGCCTTTAAACGGGCGCTGGATGCCAACAGCATTGGTATTCCTTATCCGCAGATGGATGTGCATATCATCAATCCAACAGCGGGTAAAGCTGAAGAAAAAGCCTAATCTCTCCTGCCTGCCGGTGTGACTATCCCCGGCAGGCCTTTATTTCTCCCGCATGATTAATTTTCCTAATTACGGATAAGTTCTTTCCATTTCACTTTTTCCCTGAAAATCGCCAGACTCTGCGCATTAATTGGCGGAGAACACTCTATGTTATTCTATTTACAAGGAATTACCCTTGGGGCAGCACTCATCCTGCCGCTGGGACCACAAAATACACTGATCCTCAATCAGGGAATATTACGCCGCTATGCGCTGATGTCGGCCAGCTTCTGTATTCTGAGCGATGTGGTACTGATTTGTGCCGGAGTGTTTGGCGGAAGTGCGGTTCTGCAACACTCTCCGTTGGCGCTACAAATGATTACCTGGGCAGGTTGCGCCTTTCTGTTGTGGTATGGATGGGGAACCTTACGCCAGGCCCTGCGGCCTTCGACGCAAAGCAGTGATCCGCAAACAGTCCAGCAGCGGCGGTTTAAAATCCTGCTGACCCTGATTGCGGTCACCTGGCTGAATCCTCATGTCTATCTGGATACCTTTGTGGTCCTTGGCAGCCTGGGAAGCCAGGTGCCGGCAGAGTCCCGGGTGTGGTTTGCGCTGGGGGCCGTAACGGCTTCGGTAGTCTGGTTTTATGCACTGGCTCTGCTGGCCAGCGCGCTCTCTCCCTGGCTTAAACAGGGGCGTACTCAGCAGGTGATTAATTTGCTGGTCGCCGGCATGATGTTTTATCTGGCCATCAGGCTGGGCAGCGAAGGCGTGACCATGCTGCGTGCCGTAGTGTAAAACTGTGTCTGCCGTCGAATTTTCAGACGGCAGCTGACTGCAATTTCCCGCTATTGCCTGTAATCTCAGGCGGTAAATTGCAGACAGGGAACCCTTATTGTGAAATTATTTCAGCTCGTTATCCCTGCCATTCTGGCGGGAAGTTTAACCTCAGTCGCGGCTTTGGCCGCAGAAGTTCCGGACTCACCGCATATCTCCACCTCCGGCCATGCTTCGGTTCAGGCAAAGCCGGATATGGCAACACTCAGCATTGTGGTGCAGCTCAGTGCGCAACAGGCGACTGAGGCGAAAAAACAGGTGGATGCCCGGGTCGCCAAATATTTCGATTTTCTGCATAGCCAGGGAATTGAGAATAAAGATATCGATGCGGCCAATATCAACACCCAGCCGCAATATGATTACAGCAAGCAGGGCAAACCTCAGCTGACGGGCTATCAGGCCACCCGCCAGGTCACTGTGACGGTGCGGAAAATTGATAAACTCAATGAGTTGCTGGATGGTGCCCTGAAAGGCGGGCTGAACGAAATCCGTTCGGTCACGCCGGGAGTCGCCGATGCCGCCCGCTATCAACAGCAGGCCCGCGAAGAAGCGATTAAAGATGCCATCAGCCAGGCACAGGCTTTGGCTGCCGGTTTCCATGCCGAACTGGGACCGGTATGGAGCATTCAGTATCATACCGGCAGTGACCGGCCACAGCCGGTGATGCGGATGTATGCACTGGCAAAAGCCAGCGCAGATACCACCCCGCAGGAGACTTATCAGCAGCAGAGCATCAATTTTGATGATGAGCTTAATGTGGTGTTTGAACTGAAACCACAACCTGCGACGACTAATTAACGCCGCAGGCAGGAAGATTAGCGGGCCTGGCCGGCGGACGAATCGACGCCGGCCGGGAAATCATCCTGACGCAATACACCATGACCATGTTCCAGCAGTGCGTCAGTCACACGGCGCATCAGTCGGCTTTCTGGCGCAAAACGATGCCAGTACAGCATCCGCCGCTGGTAGAGCCCCGGGGTTAAATCGACCAGTTCACCGCGGGCTAATTCACCACCAATCTGCAGATGGGGGATCATACAGCAGACCGAACCTTGCCTTGCCAGTTGGACAAAGGCTTCTGATGAATTGACGATATGGCAGGGGACACTGCCCGGGGGCAAATCGAAATATTGTTGTAAGAAAGCCTGATGCATATCATCCAGATGATCGAACGCCACCGCCGGTGCTTTCAGCAGTGCGGAACGGGTTACCCCGTTGGGGAAATAGCGTTTGGCGAAATCCGGAGAGGCAACGAACAGGTAATCCAGTGCGCCCAGCTGATCGACCAGACAACTTGGCAGCGCCTGAGGCTGGATACTGACGGCACCTACCACCTCACCGCGCCGCAAGCGCTCCTGGGTACGGCTTTCATCTTCTACCTGTAAATTCAGGCGTACCGGCGAATCTGCCAGCACATCTTTCAGCGCAGGTAACAGCCAGGTCGCCAGACTGTCGGCGTTGACCGCTATCGACAGTAGCAATGGCGTACTGCCGCCGGTTTCATCGGCCAGCCATTGCTCCTCCAGCATTTCAACCTGATGCAACAATGCCAGTAATTTCTGGCCCTGTTCGGTGGGGCGCGGCGGTACAGTCCGTACCAGCAACGGCTGACCAAACAGATTCTCAAGCTGCTTAATTCTCTGCGAGACTGCAGACTGGGTAATACAAAGTTTTTGTGCGGCGCGTTCAAAACCGCGCTCGCGGATAACTGCATCCAGAGCCTGAAGGGTTCGGTAATCCGGGCGTTTCATCGTTTTGCTCTCTGCTTCAGGGAGGAACGTATCCTGCATTATAGTGTTTGCTTTGTGCTGTACGCTGCATTGTCAGAAAAAAATTACGGTCTGCAATATAATCCACGCAATCTGCCCGCAACATTAATTTTTTTTCCTGCTGCTTGTTTTATACTACGCCAACGAACAGAGCGTACAGGTTTAAACATATCATGAGCCGGGATGAACTAAAAAAAGCGGTAGGCTGGGCAGCACTCAGGTTTGTAGAGCCGGGGTCAGTGGTCGGTGTAGGTACCGGCAGCACGGCAGCCCATTTTATTGATGCATTAGCGACAATAAAAAATGACATCGAAGGCGCGGTATCCAGCTCCGAAGCCTCGACAGAGAAATTACTCAGCTATGGTATTCAGGTGTTTGACCTGAACACTATCGATCGTTTGTCGGTGTATGTCGACGGTGCGGATGAAATCAACCCGCAGATGCAAATGATCAAAGGGGGCGGGGCTGCACTGACCCGCGAAAAGATTATCGCAGCTGTGGCTGATAAATTTATCTGCATTGCCGATGAAAGCAAGCAGGTCGATGTGCTGGGGCGTTTCCCCCTGCCGGTTGAAGTCATTCCAATGGCAAGATCTTACGTGGCCCGTCAGTTAGTCAAAATGGGGGGGTTACCGGAGTACCGTCAGAATGTGTTAACGGACAACGGTAATATTATCCTGGATGTTCATAATCTGAGTATCGTGAATCCACGGGAACTGGAGATTATGATTAATGCTCTGCCGGGTGTGGTGACAGTCGGACTGTTCGCCGCCAGAGGTGCTGATGTGGCATTGATTGGTACCGATAACGGAGTAATTACACTAACCAAAGACGACTAACTGTCGTCTTTTTTTTATCGCGGATTTTAGTGATTTATATCACAGTTTAGTTAACGGCTGATAAAATCTGCTTCCCGGTGGCGTTAAGAATCTGCTTTTCCCCGCAATCTGCTGTAACCCGCTGCCGGGCATTTTTTCAGGGCAATCGGTTTCTGTTGCCCGTAGCGTAATATTTGTTATGTTGACAGAAGAAATTCTTATATTCCTCTCATTATCGTTAACCATAAGGTCGGGCAATGGCAAAGGTATCACTCGAGAAAGATAAAATTAAGTTCCTGCTGGTGGAAGGTGTTCATCAGACAGCACTGGATAATTTACGCGCAGCAGGCTACACCAACATCGAATTCCACAAAGGCGCGCTGGATACAGACGCTCTGAAAGAGTCGATTCGTGATGCGCACTTTATCGGTATCCGTTCCCGTTCCCAGTTAACTGAAGAAGTTTTCGCTGCCGCCGAAAAACTGGTCGCTGTCGGTTGTTTCTGTATCGGAACCAACCAGGTTGACCTGGACGCAGCCGCTAAACGTGGTATCCCGGTATTTAATGCACCTTTCTCTAACACCCGTTCGGTGGCAGAACTGGTGATCGGTGAACTGCTGCTGTTACTGCGTGGCATTCCTGAAGCCAATGCCAAAGCGCACCGTGGAATCTGGAATAAAAATGCCAAAGGTTCCTTCGAAGCCCGTGGCAAGAAACTGGGGATTATTGGTTACGGTCACATCGGGATGCAACTGGGTGTACTGGCTGAAAGCCTGGGCATGCATGTGTTCTTTTATGATGTGGAAGATAAGCTCCCGCTGGGTAATGCCACCCAGGTGAAAAAAATGTACGACCTGCTGGCGATGAGCGATGTGGTCACTCTGCATGTTCCTGAAACACCTAACACTCAGAATATGATCGGTGCTGAAGAGCTGGCCGCGATGAAAAAAGGCGGACTGCTGATCAATGCCTCACGCGGAACTGTTATCGATATTCCTGCGCTGTGTGACGCTCTGGCCAGCAAACATGTTGGCGGTGCAGCCATCGACGTTTATCCGGTAGAACCTGCGTCTAACAACGATCCGTTTATCTCTCCGCTGTGTGAGTTTGATAACGTGATCCTGACGCCGCATATCGGTGGATCGACCGAAGAAGCTCAGGAAAATATCGGTCTGGAAGTCTCTGGTAAGTTAATCAAATACTCTGACAACGGTTCTACCCTGTCAGCAGTGAACTTCCCGGAAGTCTCCCTGCCAGCTCATGCTGCCAGCGCCAGCCGTTTGCTGCATATTCATGAAAACCGTCCGGGTGTACTGACTGCCATTAACCAGATCTTTGCGGACCAGGGGATCAACATTGTCGGCCAGTACCTGCAAACCACTCCGTTTATGGGTTATGTGGTTATCGATATTGATGCACCACAGGACATTGCTGATAAAGCGCTGGAAGCGATGAAAGGTATTCAGGGGACACTGCGCGCCCGTCTGCTGTACTAATCACTCACTGACCATACGGGGGGAGGACTCTCCCCCGTGATGAAAAGGGAAAAGCCAGGCTTTTCCCTTTTTTGTCTGCGGCGTACAGATGAGCGGATTCCGCTGGCTGCGGATACCGCGCTAATCGGCTCTCTGATCCCGGCTCTGTCTTTAGTTTACCGGTGAGTCATTGGCCGGTACGGGCGGTGACCATTGCCAGACTCTGTCCGGGGTAATCAGTGCCGGGAGCGGGATATCCCAGTCTGCTGTCGGTAACTCCCCGACCTGTTGACAGTGATGGGCAAATCCGACTGGCAGACAGCCATGTTGTTGCCAGCGCTGGAGTGTCCGGTCGTAATATCCGCCTCCCATCCCCAGCCGTTGCCCTTGGGCATCAAACGCCACCAGTGGCACCAGAATAATATCCAGCTCATCCAGAGTGGCCATCTGACGGATATCTAATCCGGGTTCAGGGATTCGTAGCCGGTTAGGGCGGAGCGGCGTTTCCGGCTGATAACGCATAAACAGCAAATTACCGGCAGAGAAGGGATGCAGAACAGGCAGGTATACCTGCTGGCCTTTCTGCCACAATAATTCGATTAGCGGGCGGGTATCCAGTTCACCATCTACCGACAGGAACAGGGCGATTTTTTTTGCCTGACTGACCGGCAGAAAACTGACCGCCTGTTGCGCGGCCTGTTGTGCTGCTAACTGTTGCTCTGCACCACTCAGTGCTCTGCGGCGGCGACGGATTTCATTACGAATCTGCTGACGTTGGTTGTCAGGTGAGGTTTCCACGATGCTGTCCATGATGATTGAGCTGGTCAGTCACTCTAACACAGAGTGAGCAGCAGGCAGAATGGTCAGCCTGTCTGCTGTAACGCATTCGCTTCAGACCCGCCCCGGCGATCAGGAATCATAAGTCACTCGTCGCAGGCAGAAATGGCGGTAATAACCGGAACCTTCGGGCTGATACAGGTACAACATCAAGGCGATATCTTAACGACTTCAGAGTCAGAACAGTACCTTATCAGTACTACATCAATACGACAGAGGGGAAATTTAGAAACCGAACTACAGAAAGGAGATCTCCGGGATGCCGCTACAGGCTGTAACCCTTGAACCCTTGGTTCAAGGTGAACATGTCGTCATTATCATCAGGCTTCCCGGACGAACCGGGCATGCTCACAGTTAATGAAGCGCCATATTCTGTTTGGTATGAAATATCGGCTCAGGGGACTGGCCCGTTCACAAACATCCCAGAGAATTTTTACTTCATGATTAGTCTAGCACAGGATTCATGAAGTGTTATTCGAATTTTGGACCCTGACGATCAGTGATCCGACCCTGCTCGACTAATGCCTGTTCAATAGTCTGCTGTAACATACGAATGCGTTGTTCCATATTCGATGCATAATCACGGGTCTTGTTCTTTTCCTGCGCTAACTCATGACAAATGTTTAACGCAGCGATAAACACCAACTGTTCGGTGTTGTTTACCCGGGTTCGGACTTTCAGGTCCTGTAAGCGCTGGTCAAGGTCAGCTGCTGCCGCAGTTAACGCTTCCTGCTGTTCCGGCGGACAATTGACTCTTAACGAACGACCAAATATCTGAATATCTACTGGTTGCGCAGACATGCCACCTTCCTGACTGATTACATTACCCGCTTCCGATGCTTTATATCGGGGAACGGGGGCCACTATATAGGCCTGAATAATAACTTACAACCCCTTTTCTGGAATCCTTCAGGCTGCTAGTGGTAGCATACCATGAACTTAACTCTCCAACATTGATGATTAACTATGTCCTTACAGAACGCACTACCTTCTTTTGAAGCCTTATCTGCCACCTTGTCGTTGCAGGGCGTAGGTATGACCGCGTCGGAGATGCACGGTCTGATCAGCGGTATAATCTGTGGTGGCAATCAGGATCACAGCTGGAAAACCCTGGTCCATGACCTGGCGAACGACGGTATGGCTTTCTCCCAGACCCTGTCTCAGCCGTTACAGCAGTTGCATGACTCTGTTCAGCAAACGCTGGAAGATGACGGCTTTATGTTCCGTCTGTTAATGCCCGATGACAGTAAAACCAGCGTATTCGAACGTGCGGATGCACTGGCCGGCTGGGTAAATCACTTCCTGTTGGGGCTGGGCGTGACTCAGCCAAAACTGGATAAAGTCACCGGCGAAACCGGCGAAGCCATTGACGATCTGCGTACCATTGCTCAACTGGGGTACGATGAAGATGAAGATCAGGAAGAACTGGAGCAGTCACTGGAAGAAGTGGTGGAGTACGTCAGGGTGGCTGCGGTACTGTGCTATGAAACCTTTAACCGGCCACAACCGACAGCACCGGAAGTACAGAAACCTACGTTACATTAATCAATTTCCGTGCCTGAGTGCCGGGTAAACAGGGAGCCTGATTATGATTACTCTGGAAAATTATCTACAACGCCGCCAGTCTTTGCTGGCCAAAATGGTGCCCGGTAGTGCAGCGTTAATTTTTGCCGCCCCGGAAGTCACCCGCAGCCGTGACACTGAGTATCTGTTTCGCCAGAACAGTGATTTCTGGTACTTCACCGGATTTAACGAGCCGGAAGCGTTGCTGGTATTGATTAAAAGCGATGAAAATCATAATCACAGTGTACTGTTTAACCGCGTCCGTGACCTGAATGCTGAAATCTGGTTTGGCCGTCGTCTGGGGCAACAAGCGGCCCCGGAAAAGCTGGGCGTGGATAAGGCGTTACCCTGGGACGATGTGGACCAGCAACTCTCGCAACTGCTCAATGGGCTGGATGTTGTCTATCACGCGCCGGGTGAGTATCCGTTTGCCGACCAGAAGCTGTCTGCCGCGCTGGAGACCTTACGCAATGGTAGCCGTCAAAATTTGCAGGCCCCGGCGACCGTCACAGACTGGCGGCCGTGGGTGCATGAAATGCGGCTATTTAAAGATGCCGAAGAGATAGCTGTTCTGCGCAAAACCGGCAAAATTTCGGCACTGGCACATCAGCGGGCCATGGAACGCTGCCGCCCCGGGATGTTTGAATATCAGCTGGAAGGCGAAATTCTGCATGAGTTCAGCCGCCACGGTTCGCGGTTTGCCGCCTATAACACCATTGTGGGTGGCGGTGAAAATGGCTGCATTCTGCACTACACCGAGAATGAGAGCGAGTTGCGCGACGGCGATCTGGTACTGATTGATGCCGGTTGTGAACTCTATGGCTATGCCGGCGATATCACCCGGACGTTTCCGGTTAACGGACGTTTCAGCCCGGCACAACGACAGATTTATGACATAGTGCTGGCCTCGCTGGAACATGCCTTATCGCTCTACCGGCCGGGTGTCAGTATCCGTGAAGTGAATGACCAGGTGATCCGCATCATGGTCAGCGGGCTGGTTGAACTGGGCGTGATGCAGGGGGATGTGGATACCCTGATTGCTGAAAATGCCCACCGGCAGTTTTATATGCACGGACTGGGTCACTGGATGGGGCTGGATGTGCATGATGTGGGCGACTATGGTTCACCTTCCCGTGAACGGCTGCTTGAGCCAGGCATGGTACTGACCGTGGAGCCAGGGCTTTACATTGCGCCGGATGCCGATGTTCCTGCACAATATCGCGGGATTGGTATAAGAATTGAAGACGATATCCTGATTACTGAGCACGGTCATGAAAACCTGACCGATACTGTAGTAAAAACAGCAGATGATATCGAGGCACTGATGGCTGCGGCCAGAAAGTCACACCAGTAACGGATAAAATACGCCAGCATGAGCATGATAATTGCGGGGGGAGGGATGACCGGTGCGACCCTGGCACTGGCCGTTTCTCACCTGACGAATGGAAAACTTCCTGTCACTCTGATTGAAGCGACCACTCCGGGTGAACGTGGTCATCCCGGTTTTGACGGCAGGGCCATCGCTCTGGCGGCCGGCACTTGTCAGCAGTTGCAGAATATTGGCGTCTGGCCTTCTCTGGCCGACTGCGCGACGGCAATTACCGATATTCATGTCAGCGATCGCGGGCATCCCGGCTATGTCGGCATCAGTCATCGTGAATACGGGGTGCCGGCGCTGGGTAATGTGATTGAACTACACGAAGCGGGTCAGCGGCTGTTTGAGCGGTTAAAAAAAGCCCGGGGTGTCACGGTGATTTGCCCCGCACAGGTTACAGAGGTACATCGGACAGCAGAGCAGGTGACAGTCGGCCTGAACGATGGTCAGCAACTTAGCGGCAGTCTGCTGGTAATGGCAAATGGTTCGGGTTCCTCGCTGGCGGCAGGATGTGGTGTTCACTGGCAGAGAGAAGACTACCGGCAACTTGCAGTTATCGCGAATGTGACCACCAGTGAGCCGCCACGCGGCAGGGCCTATGAACGCTTCACCACCGACGGACCGCTGGCACTGCTGCCGATGTCCGGAAATCGTTTTTCGCTGGTCTGGAGCCTGCCGGCAGAACTGCGTGAACAGGTTCACCAGTGGAGTGACCCGCAGTTTCTCGACCAGCTGCAACAGGCCTTTGGCTGGCGTCAGGGGCGTTTTCTGCACTGTGGCAAACGCGATTACTATCCTCTGGCGTTACAGCAGGCGACGGAGATCACCCGCCACCGGCTGGCGCTGGTGGGAAATGCCGCACAAACGCTGCATCCTATTGCCGGACAGGGATTTAATCTCGGGCTGCGCGATGTGATGACCCTGGCCGAAACCGTGGCGCAGGCACATGCGGAAGGGCAGGATACTGGCAGTTATTCGGTGCTGGAACAGTATCGGCAGCGTCGTCTGCCGGACAGACAAAAAACGGTCGCCATTACCGACGGACTGGTCAGGTTATTCTCTAATCAGGACCTGCCGTTAATTATCGGCCGGAATGCCGGTTTAAGTGTCATGGGTAACTTGCCGTGGCTTAAACATCCACTGGCCGGGCGCACTCTGGGCTGGGTAAAACGTTAATGAGAGAACAGTGATGCAAAGCTTTGATGTTGTGATTGCCGGAGGCGGTATGGTCGGACTGGCCGTTGCCTGTGGGCTACAGGGGAGTGGTCTGAAGGTGGCGGTGCTGGAACAAACACCTCCCTCTGCTCCTGATATGCAGGCTGCACCTGCCATCCGCGTGTCGGCAATCAACCTTGCCAGCGAACGGCTGCTCAGCCATCTCGGCGTATGGCAGGATATCCTGGCCATGCGGGCCAGCGCCTACCACGGGATGGAAGTCTGGGAAAAAGACAGCTTTGGTCATATTCGTTTTGATGAACGACCGCAGGGGATCGCCAGTCTGGGACATATTGTTGAAAATCAGGTGATTCACCATGCACTCTGGCAACGTGCCAGCCAGTGCAGCGACATCCAACTGATAGCGCCTGCTCAGTTACAACAGGTAGCCTTCGGCGATAACGAAGCCTTTGTGACTCTGCAGGACGGCACCATGTTAACCGCCAGATTGTTGGTGGCTGCCGACGGTGCCAACTCCTGGTTACGTGATAAAGCCGATATCCCCCTGGTATTCCGCGACTACCAGCATCATGCGCTGGTCGCCAATATCCGTACCGAACAGCCCCACGGGTCGGTCGCGCGGCAGATTTTTTATGCAGAAGGTATTCTGGCGTTCCTGCCATTACAGGACCCGCACCTCAGTTCCATTGTCTGGTCCTGTGATCCACAGCAGGCCAGCCGGGCAGAGGGCATGTCCGAAGATCAGTTTAACCAGCAACTGGCGGTAGCCTTTGACATGAAACTGGGTCGCTGCCAGCTGGAAAGCGAGCGTAAAACCTTTCCGCTGACTGCCCGCTATGCACGCCAGTTTGCCGCCCACCGGCTGGCTCTGGTGGGCGATGCCGCCCATACCATACATCCGCTGGCGGGTCAGGGAGTGAATCTCGGCTTTATGGATGCGGCTGAACTGATAGGTGAAATTCGCCGCTTGCAGCAACAAGGGAAAGATATTGGTCAGCACCTCTATCTGCGTCGCTATGAGCGCAGCCGGAAACACAGTGCTGCCCTGATGCTGGCTTCGATGCAGGGCTTTCGCGATCTGTTTGCCGGTAGCCACCCGGCCCGTAAACTGCTGCGGGATATTGGCCTGAAGCTGGCGGATACCTTACCCGGGGTGAAGCCTCAGTTACTGAAACAGGCGATGGGTCTGCATGATCTGCCTGACTGGCTGAAAAATAGTTAACTTTGCAATCCGGCCCGCATTCCTGCGGGCCACAATAAGATAATCTCCCCCCTGTTCAGTGATTCATCACAGAGGCTAAGCGGTTCACCGGTTTTTGTTTCCGGTAAATGTCTCCCCGCCGGATAAGAAACTCCTGTTATGGTAAAAATTCCACAGAGAATATAGTGCTTTAAGTCTCTGAAATATGAACCTATAATCGGGCATTGCGGTTAGCGCTGGTTATAATCTGAACGCCGGTTGCCTTCGTCTGGCGTCGGTGTATTGCGACAGCGCTTATTATAATGACGGGGATAATGTTATGCAGTCATCAGCGACCACTGTGCCGGCGAATGACCAGCACAGCGCGTTAATTATTGTCGATGTACAGAATTGCTTTGTAACCGGTGGAACGCTGGCGGTCGACGGCGGTGAAACCATCATCCCGCTAATCAACCAGCTGGCAGGCCGCTTCTCCAACGTTATCCTGACCCAGGACTGGCATCCGGCCGGCCATATCTCCTTCGCGGCGAATCATCCGGGGAAACAACCGGGTGAATTTATCGATACTCCCTACGGTCCGCAAATTCTCTGGCCGGTTCATGCGGTTCAGGGCAGTGAAGATGCTGCTCTGCATGCCGGTTTACAGGTCCCTCATGCGCAACTGATTATCCGCAAAGGCTGCCACTCTCATATCGACAGCTATTCAGCCTTTACTGAAGCTGACCGGCAAACCACCACCGGACTCGCCGCTTACTTACGTGCCCGCGATATCCACACACTGTATATCGTGGGACTGGCAACTGATTTTTGCGTCTCTATGACAGCCATCGATGCCAGTCTGGCGGGCTTTACGACCTCGGTGATTGAGGATGCCTGTAAAGCTATCGATATACAGGGTTCACTGGCTGCCGCCCGCGAACAGATGCTTTCCCGGGGTGTACAACTCATCCTGTCTTCTGCGCTTAACTAACACTATCCTGACAGGGAGACTCTATGTCTGTACTGACCACAGATCTGCCTCCTGCGCTGGACCCGGGGGATTCACGACCGATCCGGCTGGAAATTAATAATCTCACCGTGCGTTACGGGGATGTCACCGCGCTGAGTAATGTCAGCCTGCAGGTCCGGGAAGGCGAGTTTATCTGCATACTAGGCGCTTCAGGCTGCGGCAAAAGCACCCTGTTTAACGTGGTCTCCGGGCTGCTGCCGTCCAGTGAAGGACGGATTATGCTGGAAGGAAAAGATGTCACGAATAAGCCAGGTCAGGTCGGTTATATGCTGCAAAAAGACCTGATGCTGCCGTGGCGTACCGTGCGCGGCAATATCACCCTGGCCGCCGCGTTGACCTGTGGAGTGAGTGCGGCCGATCGCCATCAGGCTGAGGAACTGGCAACCCGTTACGGGCTGGGGGATTTTCTCGACCATTATCCCCATGCGTTATCGGGCGGAATGCGCCAGCGGGTAGCGATGATGCGTACCGTCGCCGCCGGCAAAGAAGTGATGCTGCTGGATGAACCCTTCGGTGCTCTGGATGCCCAGACCAGATTCAGTATGCAGGAGTGGTTATTACAAATCTGGCGTGACCTGAACCGGACGGTGCTGTTTGTCACCCACGATGTGGATGAAGCGATTTTTCTTGCGGACCGGATTGTGGTGATGACCCCGCGTCCGGGACGGATTGCCGAAATTCTGACGGTGCAACTGCCAAGGCCCCGCACCCTGGAAGATCTGACCGGAGAGACGTTTGTGCAGCTGAAACGGCAAATCATGAGCCGCCTGTATCACGATGAGAAACAAAACGGAGGCCGCCATGAGTAATACTCAGCAACATCCGTGGCGGGCTGTGCTGGTCTGGCTGATTTCGCTGGTGATGATTATCGTGCTGTGGCAGTTGGTGATCTGGGTTTCCGGGCTGCCACAGTATGTGATTCCTTCCCCGCTAACCGCTTTCCGGACCCTGGTGGAAAATGGACAGCGCCTGCAGTTACTGACCTGGCAGACATTATCTGAAACCGCCATGGGCTATCTGCTTGGCGCGGTGGCGGGATTTGTACTGGCATTGCTGATGGGGCAAATTCCACTGGTTCAGCGGCTGGTCATGCCGGCGTTAATCGTTTCCCAGGCGGTCCCGATTGTCGCGATTGCCGCACCGCTGGTGATTATTTTTGGTTTCGGCCTGCTGCCTAAGCTGATTATTGTGGCCTGGATTGTCTTTTTCCCGGTGGTGGTCAATGTGCTGGACGGGCTGGCGGGCATCGACCGCGATATGCTGAACCTGGCCAGACTGATGGGGGGCAAACCGCTGCGGGTATTTATGCTGGTCAAACTGCCGGCCTGCGTCGGTCCGTTGTTCTCCGGTCTTAAAATCGGGGCGACCTATGCGGTGACGGGCGCGGTGATCGGTGAATGGACGGCCTCGGCACAACAGGGGCTGGGGACGTATCTGCTCAGCGCCAATGCGCGAATGGATACCGCCGGGGTATATGCGGCGATGATCCTGCTGACATCAATTGGCGTGGGTTCGTTTCTGATTGTACTGGGCCTGGAAAGGATTGCTACCCCGTGGCGTAGCCGGACCAAAGCCCCGCGTTATTTACGTTAAGCCCGGTGAAACTCACCGTAACCTATTATCCCGACAGAGGTAGACACAGTGAAAGCAGCTATTATTCGTACCGCCATTCTCAGTGCATTACTGTCCGGTGTTTCGGCGGGCTTTGCGCATGCCGAAACTCTGACTCCGATCCGCTTTGTTTATGACTGGGCGGGTGCCGATCATCAACTGATCCCGATTGTAGTCGGGCAGCAAAAAGGTTTCTATCAACAGGCGGGTCTGGACGTGAAAGTGATCTTCCCGCCGGATTCACAAACCACCGCCCGGATGCTGGCCCTGGGCCAGGCCGATGTCGGCCTGAATGCTACCTCGGATGTGGTGTTTGCGGCCGATCAGGGGCTGCCGGTGATCGCGGTAGGTCTGTATGCCCAGCATAATAACTGGGGGTTGTTTACCCGCCCCGGAGTGCCGGTGTCACTGAAGGATCTGAAAGGTAAATCGATCGCGATTTTTACCGATTCCTGGAGTAAAGCGATGATGCCGTTTGTGCTGAAAGCGGCAGGTCTTCAGGAAAGTGATGTGAAATTTATTATTGCTCAGGACAGTGATGTGCCGTTGCTACTGGCCGGTAAAGTGGATATTGCCACCAATACCAATAACTTCCTGGTTCCGGATGTGGAACTGTCACAAAACAAGACACCGGGACAGCTGGTGGGTAAAGATGCCGGAGTGCCGGATGTCCCGGTGTGGGCTTATACCGCCTCGACCCGCTATCTGCAGCAACACGGTGATGTAGCGAAGAAATGGATGCAGGCCACGATTAAAGCCACCGAATGGGCTGCCGCTCATCCGGATGATGCTGCCGAACTGCTGCATAAAGCCTATCCGGACAGTGGTTCAGTGGCTCTGAGCAGCAAAGCCTGGAAAATTATCTCACCGGATATGAAAGGGCCGCAGGGTTACATGATGCAGAGTGATGACAACTGGTTGCCGATTGCCAGAGCGTTGCAGGCAACCGGCCAGATTAAGACGGTGTTACCGGCCGATAAATACTACACCAATCAGTTGCTTAAATAAGCGACTTATCACGACAGGCCCTGCGGAACGATATCCGTAGGGCAGGAGAGGGTATGGAAAAGATAATTATCGATTGTGACCCCGGTGTTGATGATGCCGTGGCATTAATGATGGCACTGGCCGCGGGTGAGCAGCTTGAGGTGTGCGGAATTACTACGGTAGCCGGTAATCTGCCTTTGCCGGCGGTTACCCGCAATGCATTACGTATTCTCTCTTTCCTGCAGCGGGAAGATATCCCTGTGTTTGCCGGATGTTCGCGGGCGATTTTTCCGGGACCCGCCCGCCTGTCGTCAGTACACGGCGCAGATGGCCTGGGCAACAGTGGCCTCCCTGAATCGAAGTTGCGTCCCGCGCAACAACATGCCGTCGATTTTATTATCGACACCGTGCTGGCGGCACCTGGCGAGATATCACTCTGCGTGCTCGGCCCAATGACCAACATTGCCCTGGCACTGATTAAGGCACCAGAGATTATCCCGCAAATAAAACAGATAGTCGTGATGGGCGGGGCGGTATTCTCTCCGGGGAATACCACCCCGGCGGCTGAGTTTAATTTTGCCTGCGATCCTCATGCTGCCGAAGTGGTACTGGCGGCCGGAGTACCACTGACCCTGTTCGGACTGGATGTGACCTCAAAAGCACGGTTAACCGCACCGCGCATCGAAGTATTGCGGCAATCGGATTCACCGTCCTGTCAGCTGGCAGCCGTAATGCTGGCAGATTACGGCGCAGCCGATCCTTGTCTGCATGATCCCTGTGTGATCGCCGGACTGTTAGAGCCTGACTGTTTTACGGGGATTCCGGCACTGGTGAGCGTCGATTGTACTCCCGGCATTAACTACGGGCGAAGTGTCGGTTTTGTCAGCGAACGGCATCTGGCCGGACGTCAGCCCAACGCGAAAGTGATTACCGGAGTCGATGACCAGCGGCTGTTCCGGTTACTGATGGATTTACTTAGCCGCTGAATGCACCTTCATGGGTCCGCATTTGTTTTCTGGAAAATGCCCTCATTATTGAAGGCATTATGGGGGCCTGTTTATTGTGGCCGAAAACGGGCTTAAGCGCATTTTGGAGCGAATCAATAATGGACAGGTGCTGCTGTGGCCTCAGATGTTCGGTTCGGAAGGTCGATACATCCGGCTTCAGCTTCAGTTCTGACTCTGATTAAACGGGAGTTTTACTTTAGACTGTATCGGAGAAAACAGGTATATCGGGACCGACATATTTCCGGCTAAAAGATGGTTTATTACTGAAATTAACGAGGTATTATCGGCGATGTAATATACAGGGAGAACAAGAATGGATGCGAACTTAACCGATATGATGCGCTCAGGCGGTAGAAATAAAGCCTGGGCAGAAACAATGGTTAACCTTGAAGCCAGAAAACTGGTTAATACTGCCAACAGACTTTCCGCCTTTCACCTGCAGGATAGCCTGACCCGGAGTATTTTTGTCCGGGAAATAAAACAGGTTGTCGCGCAGCAATTTGCTGCAGCCCGGCGCGCGAAATCGGATGAAGAGTGCATAGCATGCATTAAAAATCTGAGAGCAGAGACCGAAAACCTCGAAGAACAAGGCCGGATGTTACGTATGAAGACAGCAAAACTTTACGCCAAAGTGGAGTTCATCCGGGAAAATAATAAAATTGTTGGGTATGTGATATCTGCTGTAAATGTGGTTTTATCCGGTGTTGAAATAGCTGTTGGTCTAACCTTGATTGGTTCTATGACACCTATGGGAGTTCTTGCTGGTGCTGTTCTGGTTATCGAAGGGGCGAATGGCATAAGTAAAGAAGTTGCCCATTATGCAATGGATAATCAAACCTCAGAGGGTTTGGTTGCTGATGCAACTATGTCCACCGCTGAATTTATGGGATTTAGCCGTCATAGTGGGCTCGGGCTATATAAATCAGTCTCGCTGGTTGCAAATGCCTGTAGCATATTCGGTCTGTTCAGACGCCCCGGGACATGGCGTTTATTTCGATATCTGCCCGCCGATTATTACCGGAAAGTCAGCACCCTAAGCCGTCCAAAACTTACAATGAAAATTGTCGGTTATGGTGTTAAAGCTAAGATCATATTTGACCTTATGTCGATTAATGATACGGCTTCGAATGAGTGATTACCCTGCGAAAGCGCCATGACTTATATGCCAGTTTCGCTGGCGTTAAATACCATATAAAAGTTAATACAACCGCCAGTGTGGTCGCAAGCGTGATGCTGGTAGCTACAGATGCCAGCATCAGTGTGAAAGCAAGCAGGATAAAAGCAGCGATAGTTATCCACTTTGAGGCATTAAAGCGGTTAGCCAGATCATGGGTCACGGAATCCAGCGATCCGCCGTAATGAGCAATATTGTTTTTCAGTTTTTCCAGGTCTGCATGACTAAACCCTGACCTGAGTAGCGTAGCATCACTCACTTTCATAGCAATCCACCTTCCATCCTTAAAATGCAGATACCACTTTGCAGCAACTATACACAAAAATTCCGGACAACGCCGGGTCATATTTAATTATTGGCTCTCAGGTTTTGTATATCACTTCAGCGATAAGCCACCGTTCATTAAGCCAGAATTATATCGGGCCCGATTTACCTGTTTTTCTCAGATGCGCCTTAATAAAACCTCCTGTCTGCATGATCTCAGTGTGATTGCCGGGTGGAGACTCACACTGCTCAGCTTTGATTGCACCGTAATGGATCCTCGTTTGATTTATTCTAATTTGACGCTGTGCTTTGCCTTACTTTTTCTAATCCGAAGTGGTGGGAATGGCATCCTGTCTTAACATTAACCCCTACCGATACTCTGCGAATATGCTGAGTAAAGCTCAGTATTCTGGAGTTTTAAACTGTCATTTTATTATATTGTGATGTTTTTAACTGTAACTATCTGTGCACTATTATAGTGCACGCCCCTGTTTCACCATTA
The DNA here is from genome assembly GCF_002345795.1 of Tatumella sp. UBA2305. Taxonomy (NCBI): domain Bacteria; kingdom Pseudomonadati; phylum Pseudomonadota; class Gammaproteobacteria; order Enterobacterales; family Erwiniaceae; genus Tatumella; species Tatumella sp. UBA2305. The sequence goes on along the minus strand of NZ_DDVT01000024.1, from coordinate 36,167 downwards.
TTTTGCTTATAGTTAATTTTGCCTTTCAGTGGTAAGTTTTTGCTAAGGATAACGTTTGCGTTGCGACAGAGAATCGTGGCGGCCTGACGGCTCAGGGTAAACCCTTACTTATCAACGGGACAGTTATGACTCAGCACACACCTTTGTTTGAACAGCATCAGGCCTGCGGGGCCAGAATGGTGGATTTTCACGGCTGGATGATGCCTCTGCATTACGGTTCTCAGATTGATGAACATCAGGCCGTCCGCCACGATGCCGGAATGTTCGATGTTTCGCATATGACCATCGTGGATATTACCGGGCCGCGCAGCCGCGAGTTCCTGCGCTATCTGCTGGCGAATGATGTTGCCAAACTGACCGTTCCGGGCAAAGCCTTATACAGCGCGATGCTGAATGCTTCCGGAGGGGTGATTGATGATTTAATCGTCTATTTCCTGAGCGAAGAGTATTTCCGGCTGGTGGTCAATTCTGCCACCCGGGAAAAAGACCTTGGCTGGTTAACTGAGCATGCCCGCGGGTTTGGGGTGACATTACAGGAACGCAGCGAACTGGCACTGATAGCGGTGCAGGGGCCACAGGCACAGCAGAAAGCCCGCAGCCTGTTTACCGACAGCCAGCGTCAGCAAACCGAAGGGCTGGCACCGTTTTTCGGGGTACAGAGTGGTGATTTGTTTATTGCCACCACCGGTTACACCGGCGAAGCAGGCTATGAAATTGCGCTGCCCGCCAGCCAGGCCGCTGACTTCTGGCAGAAGTTGCTTCACGCCGGAGTGAAACCGGCCGGGCTCGGTGCCCGCGATACCCTGCGGCTGGAAGCCGGGATGAATCTGTATGGTCAGGAAATGGATGAGTCAGTGTCCCCGCTGGCGGCGAATATGGGCTGGACTATCGCCTGGCAACCGGAGGATCGCCAGTTTATCGGGCGTGAGGCACTGGAACAGCAACGCCGGCAGGGCCACGAAAAACTGGTCGGTCTGGTGCTGAAAGAAAAAGGTGTATTGCGAAATGAGCTACCGGTGCTGTTTACTGACAGTGACGGTGTACAGCAGCAGGGGATTATCACCAGCGGTTCATTTTCCCCCACCCTGGGCTGCGGTATTGCCCTGGCACGGGTTCCTGCCTCAATCGCTGATACTGCGGTGGTACAAATTCGCCAGCGTGAGATGCCGGTCACCGTCACCCGGCCGGTGTTCGTTCGCGCCGGCAAACCTTTGGTATAAAGAATAATTTCAGGAGATAACCCTAATGAGCAATGTCCCGGCTGAACTTAAATACCGTGAAAGTCACGAGTGGGTGCGTTTTGAACAGGATGGCAGTGTAACGGTTGGCATTACCGAACATGCCCAGGAACTGCTGGGTGACATGGTGTTTGTTGACCTGCCTGAGGTGGGCGCGCAACTGCAACAGGGAGATGATTGTGCGGTGGCCGAATCCGTCAAAGCCGCATCCGATATCTATGCACCGCTTAACGGTGAAGTGATTGCTGTCAACGAAGCGCTGGGAGAAAACCCGGAGCTGGTCAACAGCGACCCTTACAGCGAAGGCTGGTTGTTCAGACTGCAACCTGCCGGTGGTGAAGATGGCCTGCTGGATGCAGCAGCCTATCAGGCCGCCATTGGCGAATAACTGCCAGACCCCGGCTGCACAGTCTGTGGCCGGAGTGACCTTAAACGGCAGTCGCCAGTGATGCTGCCGTATTAATTCCAGCCTGATTCAGGATGCACAGCGATGACCCGGACTCTCAGCCAGCTTGAAAACCAGAATGACTTTATCTCCCGCCATATTGGCCCGACCGAACAGCAGCAACAAACCATGCTACAGAGCATCGGTGCGGACAGCTTACCGGCACTGATTAATGCGATTGTTCCGCAGTCAATCCGTCTGCCGGAACTGCCGGCGACAGGTGAGGCGGTCACTGAGCAACAGGCTCTGGCTGAGCTTAAGGCAATTGCCGGAAAAAATAAGTGTTATAAATCCTGGATAGGGATGGGTTACAGCGCGGTGATTACCCCGCCGGTGATCCTGCGAAATCTGCTGGAGAATCCGGGCTGGTACACCGCCTACACGCCTTATCAGCCGGAGGTTTCTCAGGGCCGGCTGGAAGCACTGCTTAACTTCCAGCAACTGACCCTGGATTTAACCGGCATGGATATCGCCTCGGCCTCGCTGCTGGATGAGGCGACCGCGGCGGCCGAAGCGATGGCCATGGCGAAACGCGTCAGTAAACTGAAAAATGCCAACAAATTCTTTGTGGCCGATGATGTCCATCCGCAAACCCTGGATGTGGTACGGACCCGTGCCGAAACCTTTGGTTTTGAACTGATCATCGATGCGGCTGAACGGGCGGCTGACCATCAGGACCTGTTTGGCGTCCTGTTGCAGTACTGCGGTACCCGCGGTCATCTGCATGACTATCGTGAAATCATCGCTCAGCTAAAACAACGCAAAGTGATTGTCAGTGTTGCCGCCGATTTTATGGCGCTGGTATTACTGACCTCACCGGGCGCCCAGGGCGCGGATATTGTCTTTGGGTCATCACAGCGTTTTGGTGTGCCTATGGGCTATGGCGGACCGCATGCGGCGTTCTTCGCCAGTCGTGACGAACATAAACGTGCCATGCCGGGCCGGATTATCGGGGTATCACGGGATGTCAGCGGTAATCAGGCGCTGCGTATGGCCATGCAGACCCGTGAGCAACATATCCGCCGTGAAAAAGCCAATTCTAACATCTGTACCTCGCAGGTGTTGCTGGCCAATATTGCCGGAATGTATGCGGTGTGGCACGGGCCACAAGGGCTGAAAACCATTGCTGAACGTATTCACCGGATGACCGATATTCTGGCGGCCGCGTTGCAGCAACGGGGAATAAAAATTCGTAATCTTCAGTGGTTTGATACCCTGATGGTGGAAGTCAAAGACAAGGCGGCGGTACTGCAACGTGCGGCTGAGCATCAGGTTAACCTGCGTACGGATCTGCACCAGGCGGTAGGGATCACGCTGGATGAGACCACCGTGCGTCAGGATCTGCAGACTCTGGTAACCATTCTGACCGGTGACACGGCACCCGCAGATATTGAAAGTCTCGATCAGTCACTGGCGGCAGAAAGCCATTCGATCCCGCAGGCGTTATACCGCACAGATGCCATCCTCAGCCACCCGGTGTTTAACCGTTATCACAGTGAAACGGAAATGATGCGTTATCTGCACCGGCTGGAGAAAAAAGATCTGGCCCTGAATCAGGCGATGATCCCGCTCGGTTCCTGCACCATGAAACTCAATGCCGCCGCAGAAATGTTGCCGATCACCTGGCCGGAATTTGCAGGGTTACACCCTTTCTGTCCGACCTCTCAGGCAGCTGGTTACCTGCAGATGATTGATATGTTGTCACGCTGGCTGGTGCAACTGACCGGCTACGATGCCCTCTGTATGCAGCCCAATTCCGGTGCCCAGGGGGAATATGCCGGCCTGCTGGCTATCCGCCGTTATCATGAAAGCCGTCAGCAGCCGGAACGCAATATCTGTCTGATTCCGGCCTCTGCCCACGGCACCAATCCTGCCTCGGCACAAATGGCGGGGATGGAAGTGGTGGTGGTGGCCTGTGATAAACAGGGCAACATAGATCTGGATGATCTTCGCCTGAAAGCCGGACAGGCGGGTGAACAGCTTTCCTGTATTATGGTCACTTACCCGTCGACCCACGGCGTCTATGAAGCCACTATCGGCGAAGTCTGTGAGATTGTTCATCAGCACGGTGGCCAGGTCTATCTGGATGGCGCCAATATGAATGCGCAGGTCGGGCTCACCTCGCCAGGATTTATCGGTGCCGATGTATCTCACCTTAATCTGCACAAAACATTCTGTATTCCGCATGGCGGCGGCGGGCCGGGAATGGGGCCGATTGGCGTTAAAGCGCACCTGGCACCGTTTGTTCCGGGACACAGTGTGGTCCAGCTGGAGGGCGTTCTGACCCGCGAAGGGGCGGTTTCGGCAGCCCCCTTTGGCAGCGCTTCTATTTTGCCTATCAGCTGGATGTATATCCGGATGATGGGCGCGGGAGGTTTGCGCCAGGCCAGCTCGGTAGCGATTCTGAATGCGAACTATATTGCCCGCCGGCTAAGCGATGCTTACCCGATTCTGTATACCGGCGCGCACGGACATGTGGCGCATGAATGTATCCTGGATATCCGTCCGCTGAAAGAGCAGACCGGGATCAGTGAGATGGATATTGCCAAACGGCTGATTGACTACGGTTTCCACGCACCGACCATGTCATTCCCGGTAGCCGGCACACTGATGGTGGAACCTACCGAGTCGGAAAGTCAGCAGGAACTGGACCGGTTTATCGCCGCCATGCTGGCGATCCGCAGCGAAATTGACAAAGTGGCTGCGGGTGAATGGCCGGCGGACGATAACCCGCTGGTCAATGCCCCACATACCCAGCAGGAAATAACGCAAGACTGGCAGCACAGTTACTCCCGTGAACAGGCCGTTTTCCCGGCCGGCAGTGAGGATAAATACTGGCCGACAGTCAAACGGCTGGATGATGTTTATGGCGATCGTAATCTGTTCTGCTCCTGTGTACCGCTCAGCGATTATCAGGCACAGTAAGGCTATTACCGTCATAAAGTTCGGGTAAGGTTAATACCGCGGCTCCTTACAGACCGCGGTTTTTTATTGGGGAGAATCGATGAAGCAACTGAACACTGCCCGCCTGACTGGTCGCCGCTTAACCGCACAGGACTGGCCGTTCTTTTTCGGGTTGTACCAGGACCGGCAGGTGATGCGCTTTATCAGTGATCCGCTGGCTGAGCCGGAGATCCGTGAACGCTTTAATCAACGCCTGGTTGACTGGGATCGCCACAGCAACCACTGGCTCTGTCTGTTACTTTGCGAAGCCAGGCAAGGCAGGCCGGTCGGGCTTACCGGCTGGTGTATGACCGAGCCCGGGATGGCTGAAGCGGGTTTTATTCTCAGCCGTGACGGGCAGGGCAAGGGCTATGGCAGCGAGTCTCTGAATGCGCTGGCCAGGGCATTTTTTTCCGGCCACTACGGCCACCGGTTGTTCTGCCGGGTGACTGAGGGTAACAGCCCCTGCATACGCCTGATGGAACGATGCGGTTTTCAGTACGAAGGTTGTTTAAGGCAAAGCTTCTGACTTAACGGGGAGTGGTGTAATGACCTGTTGTACTCGCGGTTAAGCAGTGACGCGGCAGTCGCTGAACCGGTCCGCGCAGGTTGATTTTGCACAGAAATAAGGGGGGATGCCGAGCCAGTCCCTGTGTCCGGTAATCCGGTTACAGCCGTTCACAAATTTATTTCAGCTTACAACTGTACACTGAAAATATTCTTCGCTACGCTGTGGGTGATCTATCAGGAATCTGGGAATAATTCAGGAAGCATTCGATGACCAAACACCGTTTTTTTCCGAAGGGATACTCCGTCGCCGAAGAAGTTGCCAACAGTGTCAGTCACGCCCTGGGATGCGTATTCGGTATTGTCGGGTTGGTATTGTTACTGACTAAGGCAATTAAGACCCAGGCCGGTGCAATGGCAATCACCAGTTACAGCCTGTACGGTGGCAGCATGATCCTGCTGTTCTTTGCGTCCACGCTCTATCATGCCGTTCCCTCTCCGGGGGCGAAACCCTGGCTGAAGAAATTTGACCATTGTGCTATTTATCTGCTGATTGCCGGCACCTACACCCCGTTTTTGCTGGTGGGGCTGAAATCTCCGTTAGCCTACGGACTGATGGTGGTTATCTGGTTACTGGCGCTGGCGGGGATAATTTTTAAACTGGGGTTTGCTCACCGCTTTAAAATCGTCTCGCTGGTCACCTATTTGCTGATGGGCTGGTTATCGCTGGTGGTGATTTATCAGATGGCGACCCGGCTGTCGCCCGCCTGTGTCTGGTTACTGGCCATCGGTGGGATTGTCTATTCGCTGGGGGTTATTTTTTATGTCTCGCGGCGAATTCCGTTTAACCATGCCATCTGGCACGGCTTTGTGCTGGGGGGCGCAGTCTGCCACTTCTGCGCCATTTACTTTTACCTGCAGTAAACTCTGACTCACGGCAGTGCCAGCTCAGACACTGCCGCAGAAGGTCAGTCGGCTTCTGCCAGGGAATAGGGCAGGGGCTGCACGTTAAGTACCGCGCCTTCATCCCCTTCCGGACGCAGAACCGCGTCACTCTCCAGGTCATTATTCAGCACCGCCTGCAGTGACAGTTGGCCGTTACTCAGCCTGACGGCAGCCAGCACGGTACCGGTCCGGCGCCATTTATCGCCCATCTGCAACTCCAGCGAATCTCCGGCGGCCGGAGTTTTTTCACTGTGACCCGACAGCCAGTAGAGGGCGCGTTTATTCGCGCCACGATATTTTGCCCGCGCCACCATCTCCTGACCGGTGTAGCAACCCTTCTTAAAACTGATAGCATTCAGAGCCTGCAGATTGGTCGCCTGCGGAATAAATTCGTCGCTGACAGCGCTGTCAATCACCGGCTCTCCGGCGGCGATATTCAGCGCCAGCCATTGCTGACTGTCTGCCGTCTGTGCGCTGTTTAATGCCTGACGTAGTGCCGTGGTTTGTGGTTCAGCGGCAATCACCAGAAAACGTTCCTCTGGTAAGGGCAACCACAGTAGCAGGGTTTCACCGGCCACCACCCGTGGATTCTCACTGTCCGGCAACTGAGCAAATTGCCCGGCCAGTGCCTCGCGGGCACCGCTGCCCGCCACGCCGGTCAGTTGACGGCTGTCGTCAGCCGCCAGAGTGACTTTGGAAAATACCGCATATTTTTTCAGCTCGGTCAGTTGCTGTTCGCGGACCTGGCGGCGCAGCAGATAGCCGTAATCCTCAAGGTCATGGAACAGGCGCAGGCTACTCCACATCTTGCCTTTCGCATCACAATGGGCGGCCAGCCGGTGATCATTTTCCTCAAGGGCTGCGACATCCAGCGTAAGCTGACCCTGCAGATAGCTGGTGCTGTCCGGTCCGCGGGCGGTCACCAGTGCCCAGTCGTCGAGTGCGATAACGGTCAGTGGCAGGGCGTCTGCCGGTGCCGGGTGTGAAAGAGTATTTGCGGGCATAAAAAGATCCTGTGACTGAATCTGAAGTACCGGTGCGGCGGAGTCGGCGGTTGACCGTATTCCTGCACCGGTGACGAAATTGACCTGTATCTGTGCATTATTCACCAAAGCGGCGTTACTGAAAAGGGCACAACCACACCACAAATGCGCAAGGAGGAGGGTTTTGCCGGAAACCGACGACGAATTTAAGCTCACCCTTGCCGGCCTGCGGCACAGTGCGCAATTTTAACTCCCGGTCAGCGGGGAGAGTCGCAAGGGGCTGGTTATCCGGGGTAAACTGTCTGCCTGTCGGTTAACAGCACAGGATAAATAATGCCGAACATGACCTCCCCGGGTATCGAAGATAAATCCCGCGTTCAGTGGGCCTGCCGCCGTGGCATGCTGGAACTGGATATCGCGATTATGCCGTTCTTTAAATATGAATATGATTCGCTCAGTGACCACGATAAACAGTGCTTTATTAACCTGCTGCGGGCCGATGATCCTGATTTATTTAACTGGATGATGGAGCACGGCGAACCGGCAGACCCTGAGCTGAAACGGATGGTGAACCTGATTCGTGAACGCAACGCACAACGCGGGCCGGTGGCACTCTGAGCTGATTGCCTCACGCTGGGCAGTACGGATTCAGCGGGGGGCAGAGATTCTGCTGTTACTGGCGCTGCTCTGTTCGCCCTGGCCGTTACTGTGGTCCCCCCTGAAGCTGCTGGCTTTCCTGCTGGTCTGGCGGGAAGGCAAGCTGGCCCGGCGGCGATTTTATCAGCGTTGCGGGGCAATACAGCTCGATAATCAGGGCATCTGGTACTGGCAACAGCAACGCTGGCGGACGGTGCGAAATCCGGGCTGGCTCCCTTGTGGAGTATTACTGACACTGGAAAATGAACACAGCCAGCGAATCACATTCTGGCTGATGCAGGATGCCATGCCGGAAACCGACTGGCGTGGCCTGCGCATGCACTGGTTTTATTGTTGCAGGTTACCCGACTAACCGGCAGACGGGGCGGGTATTCAGCAGTGCCGCATCGGTTCTGTACTGACAACGGCGCCTGACCGGACAGGGATTTTAAGGGCTCAGTGGTTTACTGAAGGGGCGGGAGCTTAAACCGGAACCGTGGTTTAGTCGTCATAGTTAATAGTCACAGTGTGCAATTTATCAGGTACACAACCGGTCACTCTGCCACATAATCTGGCAGTTGCAGGAGGGGGCGTCACTCCCGGTCGAATATTAAGTGCAAATATTTACTTAAATTTTCAGGCACAAAATTCACCGCACCCCCCGTCGCTGCCAGAAGTATTACTGCTTCTTAACGCAAAGCCGTTACAGCAGACCTGACATTTCGGTCAGAATCTGTTCGCACCACTGCTCAATCCGTTCATCGGTCCGTTCAAACTGATTAACATCATCCAGCGCCAGCCCGACAAACTGTGAGCCGCCCGGCACTACCGCTTTCTGGCTGATAAACTCAAAGCCTTCGGTAGGCCAGTAGCCGATAAAGCGAACCCCCATCGGTTGCAGCAAATCATGCAGCATACCCAGCGCATCCAGAAACCATTCGCTGTAACCAATCTGGTCGCCCATTCCGTACAACGCCACGATTTTTCCCTGCAGCTGTAAGTCCGGCAGCATCGGCCAGATGGCTTCCCAGTCTTCCTGTAACTCACCGAAATCCCAGGTCGGGATTCCCATAATCAGCAGATCATAGTGCTGCATGGATTCGGTGGTACCGTCTTTGACATTGTGTAAAGTGACCAAATCCGCGCCGATAAAATCGCGGATTTTTTCCGCCACTATTTCGGTATAGCAGGTACTGGAACCATAGAATAATCCGATTTTCATACCATCAGTTGCTCAGTTGATCGAAAACTGGCGCGTATGGTAGCAGAGAATGGCGCTAAAGGCGCTGGCGTGTTGCGGCTAACACAGGCTAAATCTGCGACTATTCCGGGTCAGGCCAGGCCAGCCAGTACCGCCGGAGCTTGCGGAGATTATCTTAGCCATTGCCTGACCATTTCAGGCATAATGGCGGCGCGGCGATAAATCCGCCGGCTAAATTGTCATGAGCTGCGTTGCGAATAAAGGAGGAAAGGTGCAGGAACAACAGCAACAGGATGAAAATCTCAGCAGAATCGAACTGTTCCTCGACACGTTGTGGATTGAACGTAACCTGGCACAAAATACCCTTTCCTCTTATCGCCAGGACCTGCATCAGCTCACCGACTGGCTGGCAACGCATCAGCTCTCGTTACTGGATGTCACGGCAGAAGATTTACAGAGTTTCCTTGCTGAACGCCTTGAAGGTGGTTATAAAGCCAGCAGCTCGGCCCGGCAGCTCAGCGCAATGCGTCGCTTATTTCAGTATCTGTACCGGGAAAAGCTGCGTGGTGATGACCCCAGCGCGGTACTCTCATCGCCAAAACTGCCACAGCGGTTGCCCAAAGACCTGAGCGAATCACAGATTGAACGCCTGCTGCAGGCCCCTTCGACAGAAATTCCTCTGGAATTACGTGATAAAGCCATGCTGGAGTTACTCTATGCGACCGGATTACGGGTCTCTGAGCTGGTGGGGTTATCCGTCAGCGATATCAGCCTGCGTCAGGGCGTGGTTCGGGTGACTGGTAAAGGCGATAAAGAACGGCTGGTACCTCTGGGGGAAGAGGCGGTGTACTGGCTGGAGCAATATCTGGAATATGGCCGTCCCTGGCTGACCAATGGCCAGTCAATGGATGTGATGTTTCCCAGTAACCGCGCACAGCAAATGACACGGCAGACGTTCTGGCACCGGATAAAACACTACGCGTTACTGGCCGGTATCGACAGCGAAAAGTTGTCACCGCACGTTTTGCGCCATGCCTTTGCCACGCATCTGTTAAATCACGGTGCTGATTTGCGGGTAGTACAAATGTTGCTCGGTCACAGCGACCTGTCAACGACTCAGATCTATACTCATGTAGCTAACGAACGGCTACGACAGTTACATCAACAGCATCATCCCCGGGGCTGAACCGGTGGACATAAAGGACGAGATGTTCATGAAAAAAACGCTTTTAGCAATGACCTTATTGTGGTCAGCACTTTCCGGTCTGGCTCATGCAGACGATTCAGCAATTCAGAGCACTCTGCAGCGGCTGGGTGTTAAAGTTACCGATATCCAGCCATCGCCATTACCGGGCATGAAAACCGTGCTGACTGACAGCGGCGTTTTCTATATAAGCGATGATGGTAAGCAAATGATTCAGGGCCCGCTGTACGATGTCAGCGGTCCGCGTCCGGTTAATGTCACTTTCCGTCAGCTGGGCAAGAAGATGGAACAGATGGTGCCGGATATGATTATTTATAAGGCACCGAAACAGAAATATGTGGTGACGGTATTTACCGATATTACCTGTGGTTACTGCCGCAAGTTACATCAGCAGATGGCAGATTATAATGCGTTAGGCATTACCGTGCGGTATCTGGCATTCCCGCGTGAGGGAATGGGCGGTCAGGTGTCAAAAGCGATGCAATCGGTATGGTGTATGGCTGACCGTAATAAAGCCTTTGATGCGGCTATGAATGGCCAGACCCCGTCAACGGCCAGCTGTAATATAGACCTTGCCCGTCAGTACCAGCTGGGACTGATGTATGGTATTCAGGGAACGCCGGCCATCATTACCGAAAATGGCACACTGATCCCGGGCTATCAGGGACCACAGGAACTGAAACAATATCTCGATAGTCTGAATACAGGTAAGTAACTTTTGGCCGGAAAACATGTTTCGCAACTGCGCCGTCGTCAGGTGACCGCAGAGGTTGTTTTACCTGACGACATGCCGGCATTATTGCGCCGGTTATATACAATGCGCGGTGTTCGTTCAGCCACTGAGCTGGAGCGGGGGGCCGCGGCCCTGTTGCCCTGGCACGGGCTAAACGGAATTGAAACGGCGGCGGCACTACTGCACCAGGCGATGCTTACAGGGCAGCGGATTATGGTGGTGGGAGATTTCGACGCCGACGGCGCCACCAGTACCGCATTATCACTGCTGGCATTACGGAATATGGGGGCAGAGAATGTTGATTTTCTGGTCCCTAACCGCTTTGAAGACGGCTATGGCCTGAGCCCCGAAGTGGTAGAGCAGGCCCGGGCGCGTGGTGCGGAACTTATTCTGACCGTGGACAACGGTATTTCCTCACATGCCGGGGTGGCGCTGGCCAGTGAATATGGCATCCCGGTGGTGATCACCGATCATCACTTGCCGGGCGACACCCTGCCGGCTGCCGCTGCTATCGTGAATCCCAATCTTGAAGACTGCGGATTTCTGTCGCGTTCACTGGCAGGCGTTGGCGTGGCGTTTTACCTGATGCTGGCGCTGCGGGCGCATTTACGCGAACAACAGTGGTTCAGTGAACGACCTCAACCCAACCTGGCCGAACTCCTCGACCTGGTGGCACTGGGGACCGTCGCCGATGTGGTGCCACTGGATGCTAATAACCGTATCCTGGTCTGGCAGGGGTTACAGCGTATCCGTGCCGGGAAATGTCGTCCCGGTATCCGTGCTTTACTGGAAGTGGCAAACCGCCAGCCGGCAAAGCTGGTGGCCAGCGATCTTGGTTTCGCCCTGGGGCCGAGGCTGAATGCCGCAGGACGGCTGGATGACATGTCGGTCGGTGTCGCGTTACTACTGTGTAACGATACCCAACAGGCCCGGATGCTGGCCAGTGAACTGGACGCACTGAATCAGACCCGCAAAGAGATTGAGCAGGGGATGCAGGCCGAAGCATTAAGCCTGTGCGACTCACTGGAACAGCAGCAACAGTTACCTAACGGCCTGGCTTTCTATCATCCGCAATGGCATCAGGGCGTGGTCGGTATTGTGGCCTCACGGCTGAAAGAACGTTTTCATCGCCCGGTATTCGCCTTCGCGCCGGCGGGCGACGGAACCCTGAAAGGGTCGGGGCGTTCCATCAGCGGTCTGCATCTGCGCGATGTGCTGGAACGGCTGGATACCCTGAACCCCGGACTGATACTTAAGTTTGGCGGCCATGCGATGGCGGCCGGATTGTCAATCAGGGAAGAACAGTTTGCCCCCTTCCGGCGGGCATTTGCCGAACTTGCCGGACAGTGGCTGGATGAACAGCAGCTACAGGGAGTGGTCTGGTCCGATGGCGAACTTTCCGGCCAGGAACTGACTCTGCATACCGCCGAAATTCTGCGTGAAGCAGGCCCCTGGGGGCAGGCTTTCCCGGAACCGGTGTTCGACGGTAAATTCCGCATTCTACAGCAACGGCTGGTCGGCGAACGTCACCTGAAACTGATGCTGGAGCCACTGGGCGGCGGCCCGCTACTGGATGGTATCGCGTTTAATATCGATACCAGCCTGTGGCCGGATAACAGCGTTCAACAGGCGGAACTGGCCTATAAACTGGATGTTAATGAGTTTCGCGGCCAGCGTAACGTACAACTGTTAGTCGAACACCTCTGGCCGGTCAGCTGATCTTTCTTAATAAACGGGGTTTTCTGTGCAACAAATAGCAGCTTGCTGCTGCACAGGGGATACCCGAAACTTCACCTTTGCGGTACACTGTGTGGCCTTAATTAAGCCAATAACCGACCAACTAAAAGAACTATTACGCCATGTTTGAAATTAATCCGGTCAGAAACCGTATCCAGGACCTTACTGAGCGCAGCAATGTGCTTAGGGGGTATCTTTGACTACGATGCTAAAAATGAACGTCTCGAAGAAGTAAATGCTGAGCTGGAACAGTCCGATGTGTGGAACGAACCGGAGCGCGCACAGGCGCTGGGTAAAGAGCGTTCCTCACTGGAAGTGATTGTTAACACCCTGAATCAGCTGGCTCAGGGGCTGGAAGATGTCAGCGGTCTGCTGGATCTGGCGGTAGAAGCGGACGACGAAGAGACATTCAACGAAGCAGTGGCTGAACTGGATGATCTGGACAAGAAACTGGCCGAACTGGAATTCCGCCGGATGTTCTCCGGGGAGTACGACAGTGCGGACTGCTATATCGATCTGCAGGCCGGGTCTGGTGGCACCGAAGCCCAGGACTGGGCCAGCATGCTGCTGCGCATGTATCTGCGCTGGGCTGAAGATAAAGGCTTTAAATCGGAAGTGATTGAAGAGTCTGATGGCGATGTCGCGGGGATTAAATCGGCGACTATCCGTATTTCCGGGGAATATGCATTCGGCTGGCTGCGTACCGAAACCGGTGTTCACCGTCTGGTGCGTAAGAGTCCGTTCGACTCCGGCGGCCGCCGTCATACCTCGTTCAGCTCGGCGTTTGTTTACCCCGAAGTTTCAGACGATATTGATATCGAGATTAACCCGGCCGATTTACGTATTGACGTTTACCGTGCCTCGGGGGCCGGTGGACAGCACGTTAACCGGACCGAATCGGCAGTGCGTATTACCCACATACCGACCAACACCGTCACCCAGTGTCAGAATGACCGCTCCCAGCATAAAAACAAAGACCAGGCGATGAAGCAGATGAAGGCTAAGCTGTACGAGCTGGAAATGCAGAAAAAGAATGCCGAAAAACAGGCGCTGGAAGACAACAAATCTGATATCGGCTGGGGTAGCCAGATCCGTTCTTATGTACTGGATGATTCGCGGATTAAAGATCTGCGTACCGGCGTGGAAACACGTAATACCCAGGCAGTACTGGATGGCGACCTCGACCGTTTTATTGAAGCAAGTTTAAAAGCAGGTTTATAAGGAACCCCCATGTCTGAACAACAACCACAGCACGCTGATGACAGCCAGGAACTCAACAACGAACTGAAAAGTCGTCGTGAGAAGCTGGCCGCGCTGCGCCAGAATGGTGTAGCATTTCCGAACGATTTCCGTCGCGATACCCTGTCGGACAAGCTGCATAAACAGTTTGATGATAAAGACAGCGAGCAACTGGAAGACCTCGGCATCGAAGTCAGCGTGGCCGGACGTATGATGACCCGGCGTATCATGGGGAAAGCCTCTTTTGTCACCCTGCAGGATAACGGCGGCCGTATTCAGCTGTATGTCTCCCGGGATGATTTACCGGAAGGCTACTATAACGAACAATTTAAAAAATGGGACCTGGGAGATATCCTCGGGGCCCGCGGTAAATTGTTTAAAACCAAGACCGGTGAACTGTCGATTCATTGCAGCGAACTGCGTCTGTTGACCAAAGCACTGCGTCCGTTACCGGATAAATTCCACGGTCTGGCCGACCAGGAAACCCGTTACCGCCAGCGTTACCTGGACCTGATTGCTAACGAAGAATCCCGCCATACTTTTCAGGTGCGTTCCAGGATTATGGCGGGTATCCGTCAGTTCATGGTAGAGCGCGAGTTTATGGAAGTGGAAACCCCGATGATGCAGGTAATCCCTGGCGGTGCGTCTGCCCGTCCGTTTATCACACATCATAATGCGCTGGACATCGATATGTACCTGCGTATTGCGCCGGAACTCTATCTGAAGCGTCTGGTGGTCGGTGGTTTTGACCGGGTGTTTGAAATCAACCGTAACTTCCGTAATGAAGGGATTTCGCCACGCCATAACCCTGAGTTCACCATGATGGAACTCTATATGGCGTATGCGGATTACAACGACCTGATCGAACTGACCGAAAGCCTGTTCCGCACGCTGGCAGAGAAAGTGCTGGGTCACACCGAAGTGGCCTACGGCGACCAGACGTTTGATTTTGGTCAACCCTTTGCCCGCCTGACCATGCGTGAAGCGATTAAAAAATACCGTCCGGAAACTGAGCTGAGTGACCTGGATGACTTTGATAAGGCCACAGCCATTGCCGCGTCGCTGGGGATTAAAGTGGAGAAAAGCTGGGGGCTGGGACGTGTAGTCACCGAGATTTTCGAAGAGACTGCCGAAAGCCAGCTGATTCAGCCTACCTTTATTACCGAATACCCGGCCGAAGTCTCACCGCTGGCACGGCGTAATGATCAGAACCCGGAAATCACTGACCGCTTTGAATTCTTTATCGGCGGGCGTGAGATTGGTAACGGCTTCTCGGAGCTGAATGATGCCGAAGACCAGGCCGACCGTTTTCAGCAACAGGTGAATGCCAAAGATGCCGGTGATGACGAAGCGATGTTCTACGACGAAGACTATGTGACTGCCCTGGAACATGGCCTGCCGCCAACCGCCGGGCTGGGGATTGGTATTGACCGGATGGTGATGCTGTTTACCAACAGCCATACCATTCGTGATGTGATTCTGTTCCCGGCGCTGCGCCCGGAAACAAAGTAACTCCTGCCCGCGTCCCCGGACAGTCAAGGCTGACCGGGGTTAGCTCAGGTACCTGCGGTTCCGGGCCATATTGCCCCTGGCCGCAGCCATTTCACCCCGTTCATCTCACCCCAAACTATCTAACAGACCTGACCCTGCGCTTTATTCTCTGCCACGCCTCAATACTGGTAATTCTGCATCATTGGTACATATTGTAGTGTCGCTAATGTATTCTTTGGCGGAGAAATCTTATTGGTAGTCGTCACCGGGAGCCGGTGCTGCGGTATTTTTAGTCAATTGCAAGTCAGACTGTCAGTAATGGTAAAAAACCAGGAATTTCTCTATATATTTACCTGGATTAATTCTTAATAATTGGCAGATATTGCTGGAATTGTTGATCATTTGTTGAGACTTTATCCGGTGTCGTTTTGGAACAGGTTCCGGAAGGGCGAAAATCTGCAGATCTGCGCGGGCGGGTATCACCGGAAAACCGGCTGAACTTCCCTGCCTGAAGTGTACGGGTAGCTGTAAGCCCGGGGCGGTAGCGTGTCTGTGAAACGGTTTTTAGTACTTTTCTGCAAAAAAAAACAGTCTAATCAGTAAACTCTGCTATTTTCTTAGTCATCCGCTAAAAGATCTGGTTAACCCCGAACAATTGTGATGAAAAAAACTGCAGCAGTTGCCCTGAATCCGCAGGCTCTGGCAAAATCATCAGCACACGGGGTAAGTCAAGCGAAGTCATACTAAGAATAACCACAAATTCATCTTTATTTATATGTTAACGTCAGCCGGTTGCCACAGCCATACAGATTGTGCGGCCGGGAGGACAGCAAAGGAGACAGCACTGATGCATAACGCCTTAACCGGGGCAGATGACCTGCAGCCCAGCCAGCCGCGTCGCGGTGTAAAAAAGAGCCTGTTAGCTCTGGCCGTGGGTCTTGCATTATTGCCTGCTGCCAGCAGTTTTGCCGGCGGACTGGTATTACCCGACAGTGATTTACGTTCAGACCTGAGCTGGCTGGCCGATCGCGGGGTAATTCACCTTAGCCTGAGTACCTGGCCGTTAAGCGAAGATGCTATCGAAGCGGCGCTGGATAAGGCCCATCCTTCTTATGCCTCTGAACAACTGGCGCTTCAGCGGGTTCAGGAACGGTTACGGGTACTGAAATCTGATGTTCGGGTGAAAGCCTATACCTCGACCGACGGTTCCGGACAGCCTAAACCTTTTGCTCAGTCCACCCCGGCCGATAACAGCCTGTCGGTGATTGCCAGCAACAGCGGCGACTGGTGGGATGTCAACCTGCAGGGCAACCTGGAAGCGGGGGAGCAGATTGAATCTCCTTCCCGGGCTAACCTGAATAACAGCTATGGTGCGGTGAAAATCTGGGGCCAGTGGCTCTCCTTTGGTCAGACCCCGCAGTGGTGGGGCCCGGGTTATGAAGGCAGCCTGATCCGCTCCGATGCTGCACGTCCGCTGACCGGGTTTATGCTGCAGCGTGATAAACAGACCGCCCCGGAGACCTGGTGGCTAAACTGGATTGGCCCGTGGCAGTATCAGATTTCTGCGGCTCAGGAATCACAATATAACGCCGTACCCCATACCAAGATTATCGGCATGCGGCTCAGTGTCTCCCCGTGGCAGTCACTGGAACTGGGCGCCAGCCGGATTATGCAGTGGGGGGGGCAGGGACGCCCGGAATCTTTGAGTAATTTCTGGGATGGATTTGCCGGCGATGATAATACTGCTGGCAACGATCCGAACGAGCCGGGGAACCAGCTGGCAGGTTTCGATGCCAAACTAAAACTGGAACCGACCCTCGGTATTCCGATCAGTATCTATGGGCAGATTATCGGTGAAGATGAAGCCGGTAAACTGCCTTCCTCGAATATGTATCTGGCCGGGGTGGAAGGCCACTATAGCATCGGTAAAAATGCCCTAAACTGGTATGTGGAAGGTCACGATACCCGCACCGATATGGGGCGCACTAACTACAGCTATACCCACCATATTTATACCGATGGCTACTACCAGCAGGGTTATGCGCTGGGTGACAGCATGGGTGGCGATGGCCGCTTGCTTGCGACCAAAGCCGAACTGGTAACTGAAGATAACCAGCGCTGGAGTGCAAGGTTGTTCTACGCCAAAGTAAACCCGGAGAATCAGCGGATTAACCGCGCCTTCCCGCATGCCGATACCCTGAAAGGGGTACAGTTGGGTTGGGGAGGCGATGTGTATAAATCGGTGCGTCTCAATCTGAGCAGCTGGTACACCGATGCAAACCATAACGATAATAATGACCTGGGTGCCGGTGCCTCACTGGAAGTACCGTTTAATTTATAATACTGACTACCCATCCTGCATAACAGCAGTCAGCGGCCGGGATGGCCGCTACAGAGTGCAGCAGGGCCCAGGGAAGGTGAAAGTCAGCAGTGTCTACTATTAACTGATGAAATAAATTGATGAAAAAAACCGTATTGAAACTAACCGCTGCAGCTGCCCTGGCAGCCCTGCTGAGTGGTTGTACCATCATCCCCGGACAAAGCCTCAACAGTCTGCGTAAAAATGTAGTTGAATTACCGGACAGCGACTATGACTGGGATAAACTGGTGAATGTTTACCCGATGACCCCGGATTTAATCGAACAGCTACGGTCTAAACCGGTGCTGGCGCAACCTAATCCGCAACTGGACAGCCTGCTCAGCAGTTACCAGTACCGTATCGGTCCTGGTGATGTGCTGATGATTACCGTCTATGATCATCCGGAACTCACAAACCCTGCAGGTACCTACCGCAGTGCCAGTGACACCGGTAACTGGGTGGGTGCAGACGGTAATATCTTCTATCCGTATATCGGTAAGGTGCATGTTGCAGGGAGAACCATGGATGAAGTTCGGGTTGAGATAGCTCGCCGTTTATCAACCTATATCGAAAGCCCACAGGTTGATGTCGCTGTTGCTGCTTTCCGTTCGCAGAAAGCCTATGTGACCGGCGAGGTAGCGAAATCTGGCCAGCAGCCGATTACCAATGTACCGTTGACCATTATGGATGCGATTAATGCTGCTGGCGGGTTATCGGCAGATGCCGACTGGCGCAACGTGGTGCTGACCCATAATGGTAAGGATATTGTAATTTCCCTGCAGGCGCTGATGCAGAAGGGAGATTTAATGGAAAATCACCTGTTGTATCCGGGGGATATTCTGTTTGTTCCACGTAACGATGATCAGAAAGTGTTTGTGATGGGTGAAGTAGGCCAACAGAGCACCCTGAAGATGGACCGTAGTGGTATGACGCTGGCTGAAGCGTTGGGCAGTGCCCAGGGGATTAATCAGCAATATTCTGATGCTTCCGGAATATTCGTTATTCGTCAGATACCCAAAGATAAAGACGGCCGGATTGCTAATATCTATCAGCTAAATGCCAAAGATGCTTCTACCATGGTGCTGTCTACCGAGTTCCAGTTACAGCCCTATGATATTGTTTATGTCACCACGGCTCCGATTGTCCGCTGGAACCGCGTAATTTCGCAGCTGGTACCGACCATTTCTGGGGTACATGATATGACGGAAACCGTTCGCTACATTAAACAATGGCCAAATTAATGTTTAATTCAATATTAGTAGTTTGTACCGGTAATATCTGCCGTTCACCGATTGGCGAGCGGATGTTGCGCCGGGCACTGCCCGGTAAAAAGATCGATTCGGCCGGGGTAGGGGCACTGGTAGACCATGCCGCCGATAATTCGGCGATCGCGGTGGCCGAAAATCATAATCTGTCGCTGGAAGACCATAAAGGGCGGCAGTTTACCGGCACTTTGGGACGGCAATATGATCTTATTCTGGTGATGGAAAAACACCATATCGAACAGGTGACTAAAATCGCCCCCGAAGCACGGGGTAAAACCCTGTTAATCGGCCACTGGCTGGGCAATAAAGAAATCCCAGATCCCTACCGGCAGAGTATGGAAGCGTTTGAATTTGTCTATCAGTTACTGGACCAGGCATGTAACAGCTGGGCCGGTAAACTGGGCGGTTAATCTTAGGAAGTTAATTTATGTCTCCCACTTTAACAAATAAACCGGCTAGCCCGGATGCTGATGAAATTGATCTGGGTCGTTTACTCGGTGAGCTAATTGATCATCGTAAATTAATTATTAGTATCACCGCGCTGTTCACTGTATTGGCTATTTTCTATGCTTTATTTGCCACGCCGGTCTATCAGGCTAACTCATTAATTCAGGTAGAACAAAAGCAGGGGAATTCACTGATTAACAGTCTGAGTCAGATGCTGCCCGACAGCCAGCCAGAGTCAGCACCCGAGGTTATTCTGCTGGGATCACGAATGATTCTGGGTAAAACCGTCGATGACCTGACTTTACAGGCGCAGGTAGAGCAAAAGTATTTTCCGCTGATAGGTCGTGGCTTGGCAAGATTAACAGGTCAGAAGCCAGGGGAGATAACAGTCGGCAGAATCTATGTTGAATCTCAGGCAGGTAAAGTACCTGTTCTTACCCTGCAGGCCGAAGCGAATGGTAATTATCATTTAACCGGAGGGGGCTATAACCTGCATGGGCATATCGGTCAGTTAATTGAAACTAAGGGATTGTCATTACTGATTACCGACCTGCAGGCTGCGCCAGGCACGGAATTTACGGTAAAGTATATCAGCTGGCTGGATGCGATTAATAATCTGAAGCAATCTTTCTCGGCAGTTGATCAGGGTAAAGATACCGGGATGCTGAATCTGACTCTCACCGGCAGTGATCCTGATCAGGTGAAAAGAGTACTACAAAGTATCAGTGATAATTATCTGGCTCAGAATATCGATTTACAGGCCGCGCAGGATAGCAAAAGCCTGGAATTCCTGAATCAGCAATTACCTCAGGTACGTACTCAACTGGACAATGCTGAAGATAAACTGAGTGCTTATCGTAAACGAAGCGATTCTGTTGATTTGAATATGCAGACCCAGTCTACTTTAAATCAGATTGTGAATGTAAATAATCAGTTAAATGAATTAACTTTCCGCGAAGCAGAAATTTCTCAGTTATATACTAAAGACCATCCTACTTATAAAGCATTGTTGGAAAAAAGAGCTACTCTGGAGAAAGAAAAATCAATTCTAAACAAACAAGTTTCTAAAATGCCTGCGGCTCAGCAACAAGTATTACAGTTAAGCAGAGATGTTGAATCTGGTCGCGCCGTGTATATGCAGTTACTTAATCGGCAGCAGGAATTGAATATTGCTAAAAATAGTGCCATAGGTAATGTGCGGATTGTCGATGACGCTGTTACCCAGCCTAAACCTGTTAAGCCACAAAAGGTTCTGATTGTACTTATCGGTGTTACTCTGGGATTATTTGTTTCTGTCGGACTTGTATTATTGAGAGTATTTCTTCGCCGTGGTATCGAATCCCCCGAACAATTAGAAGAGCTGGGGATTAATGTTTATGCCAGTGTACCTGTTTCGGAATGGATGACGCGGCAGACACCTAAACGTTCTCTGAAAGTCAAAGGCAGACGAAAAGAAAATACCAGCTTTCTGGCGATTGATAATCCGGCCGATCTGGCGATTGAAGCAATACGTAGCCTGCGTACCAGCCTGCATTTTGCCATGATGGAAGCGCGTAATAATGTACTAATGATTTCCGGTGCCAGCCCAAACGCCGGTAAAACCTTTATTACCAGTAACCTGGCGGCGGTGATTGCTCAGGGCGGACAACGGGTGCTGTTTATCGATGCGGATATGCGTAAAGGTTATACCCATCAGATCTTTAATCATAGTACCGATCATGGCCTGTCGGATATTCTGTCCGGGAAATCATCTGTGGCTCAGGGGATTAAACCGGTAACATCTTCTGGTTTTGACTTTATCGCCCGCGGGGCAATCCCCCCTAATCCGGCAGAACTGCTTATGCATTCCCGTTTCCAGCAACTGATCGACTGGGCCAGCAGCAATTATGATCTGGTACTGGTGGATACTCCACCAATTCTGGCGGTCACCGATGCAGCAATAATAGGTCGTTATGCCGGCACTACATTGCTGGTGGCTCGTTTTGAACAAAATACCACGAAAGAACTTGAGGTTAGTATTCGTCGCTTTGAGCAGAGCGGGGTAGAGATTAAAGGCTGTATCCTGAACGGGGTAATCAAAAAAGCCAGCAGCTACTATGGCTATGGTTACAGCCACTACGGCTATTCTTACGACGACAAACAGAAATAATTGTAAGACAAACCAGCCTGCAGCTTACCTGGCTGCAGGCCTCAATTTAAATTCATATCTGAGCGGTTAAATTAAAATACAACCGGGCATAATCCAATCTGTCTGATATCACTTTATACCACCAAAACTTGGGATACTGGTAAGGAAAACCATGACGCGTTTAACCCGAAATTTCTGGGTCAGTGTAATGCTGATCCTCTCAGATTTTATCGGTTTTACCCTGGCAATTTATATCGCCATGGGAGTATTACATCTAACACTCAGCCATTTTAGTGACCGTATTCCTGAGGAACCCACCGAAGGCTGGATTAGCCTGCACTGGACACTGGCTCTGGTCTGTATTGGCTGGTTTGCCATGCGGTTACGTCACTATTTCTACCGTAAGACCTTCTGGTTTGAACTGAAAGAGATTTTGCGTACCCTGTTAATCTTTGCGGTATTTGAAATTGCGATTGTCGCCTTTGCTAAGTGGTATTTTTCCCGCTATCTCTGGGTATTGACCTGGATTTTGGTACTGATAATGGTGCCGGTACTGCGTATGCTGACAAAAAAATTACTGGACAGAGCCGGTCTCTGGCAGCGTGATGCTATTATTATCGGTAGCGGTAAAAATGCTATAGATGCGTATCAGGCGATTACCAGCGAAAAAAACCTGGGGTTCCGGGTTACCGGCTTTATTAACACCGAACAGCAGCTGGATGAAACAACTGAGTTAATGGGGGGCCCGTTATTGCACTGCGATACCTCATGGCTGGGTAACGGGGTTGATAAAAGACTGCAGTTTATTGTGGCAGTTGAAAATCACCAGAGCGAACTGCGTAATACCTGGCTGCGTGAACTGATGATTAAAGGTTATCGCTATGTATCGGTGATCCCAACCCTGCGCGGTATGCCGCTGGACAGTACCGATATGTCGTTTATCTTCAGCCATGAAGTGATGATCTTCAGGGTTCATCAGAGCCTGGCAAAATGGTCATCACGGTTTCTGAAACGGGTTTTTGATATCACCGCATCACTGACAATCATCATCCTGTTGTCGCCATTACTGCTATATATACGCAGTAAAGTGAAAAAAGACGGCGGCCCGGCAATTTATGGACATGAGCGCATCGGTAAACATGGTAAACCGTTTAAATGTCTGAAATTCCGATCGATGGCTGTGAACTCAAAAGAGTTACTTGAACAACTGCTGGTCACAGACCCTGAAGCAAAAACCGAATGGGATGCCACCTTTAAACTCAAGAATGATCCACGAATTACCAAAATTGGCGATGTGCTGCGCCGCACCAGTATGGATGAACTGCCGCAGTTGTTTAATGTACTAAAAGGTGAGATGAGCCTGGTAGGACCACGACCGATAATTCAGGCAGAACTTGAGCGATATCACGACCAGGTGGATTACTATCTGATGAGTAAACCGGGTATGACCGGGCTTTGGCAGGTCAGTGGCCGCAGTGATGTTGATTATGAAACCCGCGTCTATTTTGATGCGTGGTATGTTAAAAACTGGTCAATGTGGAATGATATTGTGATTTTATTCAAAACGATATCAGTTGTGTTAGGTAAAGACGGAGCATATTGAACAGAGTCATGCCATGAGAATAAACATTAAAATTTTCAGATCATTTATACTGATCATGTTATGCCCTTTTTTAGGTTTCTTAGGTGTGATAGGGAATTTAAACAGGAAGAACCAGGGGGTCAGTATAGCCTTAATATCTCTGTTTTCAGGGATAATGGTTACAATGATCCCTCCATATCAGGATCTTTCGCGCAGATTCTATGAAACCTATAATATTTATGGAGATAGCACGACATTTAGTGAGGCAGTTCAGGGACATGTAGATGTTATATATTACTTACTGACGCTTTTGATAAAAAAAGCAGGGCTGCCATTTTATTATGTATCAGTTATTATAGTTACCAGTTCGGTTTTCAACCATTTGTCAGCATTGAAAATGGCTGTTAATAAAAACTACGATGCTAGCGACAGTAAGCTTAAGTATTATTATATCTTTTATCTTTCATTTGTTAATATTATTGTTATAGCTCTGGGTTTAAGAATGGGATGGGGGGTCTCATTCGTTATAATCGGAGTGTCAACATACTTTTTTTCAAATGGAAAAAATACGGTCAAATCAATATCATTGCTAATTATTGCTTGCTTAGTCCACTTTGCAATGATATTTGCTTTTATGATATTAATAGTTTCATTTGTCATTAAGATCCAAAAAAAACATGTTCCTCTTTTAGTTGCTGCATCAATCATGTCAGGTAAGTTGATAGTACCCTATATTCTAGGTAACTTTAGTCTTGGGGGTATAAGCCAGTATGCTATAAATGGATATGTGGATAATGCTTCATTTGCGGATACCAGTACAAACCTACATGAAAATATGGTGAACTATTATAACTATGTGCTAGCTGCAGTGTGTCTTATTTTTTCCTTCACCCATGAAAATGAAAGTACAAGAAAGTACAATAGCTTCGTATCACTCTATATAAGTGGTTGTTTCCTTTTCTCTTCCTTTTATATCGCATTTAATCGCTACTTTATAGAGATGGGGATTTATTTCTATTTAATATCTTTTCTTCTTTCAAAAAGAAAATCTCTTGAAAAATATGTAACATTTATTTTTGTTTTTTCATTATTAAACTTGTCATTTTCGACGATTTACCTACAACGGAGGCCAATTATGCTTGGTGAAATGTGGAAGTCACTGGTCACACCTCCGGTATTTTATCTGGAACGAAACGAAGCAGATTTCGAAGGTAAGTTGAAATATATAAATTCCGATGGTAACTGGATTGGACATGAGTTAGGTAAATAAATTAAGGGAAAATATATATGATTATAATTGTTAAAGCGCTAAGGAAACTATCATTCCTGATAATTAAAAACGTAGTATTCAAAAGAAAAATAAACAACTTAGTTCATAGGGTAGTAGAAACTAAAGTTTCTAAAATTCTTGAAAAAGAGAAAGTGAATTTCTCTGTCAAAAAAAACGTAAATGTTACTATGGAAAAGTATGTATGGATACTATGGTTGCAGGGAGAGGAAAATGCCCCACTTCTGGTAAAAGCGTGTATCGCATCGATTAAAAAGCATGTACCTGAAGACTATAATGTTACTGTAATAAGCGAAAATAACATCAGCGAATTTATTGAATTACCGGCACATATTCAAAAAAAATATGCATCAGGTGAAATCACCAGAACACATTTCAGTGATATTTTGAGATGGGCGTTACTGGCAACTTATGGGGGATTGTGGATGGATTCAACCATATATCTGGCTAATAAATTATCCTTGGAAAACTGTAATGATTTAGTCACACTGAAGACCCCTGCTGATGAAGAAGACAAATACATTTCAAGAGGGAGGTGGTGTATATTTTTTATTGGGGTATCGGATGGATATAAACCAGCTAAAGAAATGATGAATAATTTGTATCGTTACTGGATAACTGAGAATAAGCTCGTTGATTACTTCTTGGTTGATTATATATTTGACAGTATAGTTAAATCAAACTCAGAGTTGCGGGATGATATTGAAAGCAACAGTAATTACACGGGTGATATGTACTTCTTACAGGAAAATCTTGAGAGGGAAATGACTCCATTAATTTCAGAGAGAATTAACTATAATAAACCTGGTGTTTTCAAAATGAGTTACAAAGCTTCTTTATCTGAAAATCAATCACCTGAAACTGTTCTTAGTCATCTCTTAACTGACAAAATATAAATTTATGCCTATGATATCGATTATAGTTACAGTGTTTAATCTTGAAGCATACATTTCAGATTGTCTTGAAAGTATCAAAAAGCAAAGTTTAGCTGATTTCGAAGTTATAATCATCAATGATGGTTCTAATGATAACTCAGAAAATGCAATTAACAGAATAATCAGTGATGATGCAAGGTTTAAACTGTTTAATACTGAAAATCGGGGGGTTTCCGAAGCAAGAAATACTGCCTTAGAGTTATCCTCAGGTGAATACATCATATTCGTTGATGGCGATGATATGATAACGGAAGATTGTCTTTCAACATGTATAAACGCCATTAACGATAATGATATAGTTGTATTTAACTACAAGAAATTAAATGATAAGTCAATATCTAATAACAATGATTATTACTCAGAAAGCATGAGGAGGAGTAATATTGAGACCCTTTGCATAGAGGCAATTATGCTTGAACCAAATCCATGGGGAAAATTTTATAGAAATGAAGTGTTCAGGGGGATAAAATATCCTAAAGGGGTGTTATATGAAGACTATGCTATCTTCTATAAACTATTTAAAGGAAGGAAAGTCGATTTCATAGATGATAAATTATATATCTATCGTATAAGAAACGGGTCAATTATGCGAAGTTTTGACAGGCGCCGTATCAGTGATAAAGAAATGATTCTGACAGAACTTCATAATGAACTTCACGGTTCCTGGAACGATGACACCAGGCGGGCTTACGTTAATTCTTATTTGTTTCACTTTATCTTCGTGACATTTAATGTAATATGTAATAGTAGTAATAAGCCATTAATCGATGGAAAAGCACTAAAAAAAGCCGCCAACAAGAAATATTTCACATACCACAATATTTTATCCTCAAAATCGTTGAGCGCTACCGCCAAAGTTTTTCTTTTTTTGATAAAGTTGTCAGTTCCACTTTCATTTTTTACAAAAAAGATGTTTACCTGGTTAAGAAAATAGTAGTCAAACGCGCTATAATTCAAAATAAATGATTTTATCACCAGACTGGTAATAAGCATCAAATTAGAGGTAATGTATCTGATTTCTATAACGCCTGCATCACTCGGACGGCATGAACACTATTCAGATCTTACCATCACGACTCTCCTGATGATTAAACGCGTATTCTGGCTGACCCTGATAGCCAGTGGATTTAGCAATTCCATTTTTTCCTGATGAGGGTTTAAAAAGTCGGTGAATAACAGTTTTAAATCGTCCAAATGGGATGAAATCGTGCATTAGGTGATTGATTCTAATGAGCTGAAGGTCTTAGGTGAAGGCGAATGGAAAGTAAAAAAAGCACGCCAAAGAGAGCCGACGTATCTTGCGAAAGCAGCATCTTGCTGTTGATGGTAAAACACATGAAGTCATCTGTGCGGACCTGTCAATGAACAACGTAACGGACTCAGAAGCCTTCCTGGGTCTTATCCGGATGGTTCACAGAAATATCAGAGCAGTGGAAGCCGACGGAGCTTACGATTCGCGTCTTTGTCATGATGAACTGCGGTTTATGAATATCAGCGCTCTTATCCCTGTCCTAAATGAAGCGGGCTACAGGACCGGTGAGTATGCAGACCGTAATCGTATCGTTGCTAATCAGCTTGTTAGCGGGAGCAATCCGCAGTGGAAGTAGACAATAGATTATGACCGTCGCCTGATAACATAGACGGAGATTTACCGAATAAAATAGCTGTTCGGTGTTCACTGAAGCTGCGTGATTATGACAGGCAGGTGACAGAGGCTCTGGCCATGGTTCAGGTGCTGAACGGGATGACAAAGGCAGGAATGCCTGAAAGCGTGAGTCTTGCTTGTAAATCTGCCCTGCTATAGGGAAACTCTCTCCCGAATCTGATTTATTCAACAAAGCCAGTAAATGCCGTAAAAAAGTTTCAATCGAAGTTGAAAATAGCTCTAATAGAGAACATCATTCCTTAAATGATAAATGATAAATGATAAATGATAAATGATAAATGAGTATGGGTATGGGTAATCTATTTTAGATTTAATTCATATCTGTGCCATTTTCTATCAGGAATTTTAAAGTTATTAGTAATTATAGAAGCGGATAAATAAAAACTATTTGAGGTATTATGGGTATTTCATTTGTGATTGATGGGGTCTCTAACAGTGGTGGAACTGATAGAGTATTATCTATTTTATCGAATATGTTTTCATCAAGAGGTCACAAAATAACTGTTCATTCTTTGTCCAATGGAGAGCCTTACTACAGTCTGGATGAGAATGTCATTCTGAAAAACTATGGCTCCTTGAGCAGAATTTTAGCTATAAAAAAAATCATTAATGATGAAAGAAAAACTAATAATAAAATCATCGTAATATCTATGGGTAAACTTTCAGTTCAATATATACTTCTATCCAAATTATTGCTGGCTAATAATGAAGTGATTTGCTCTGACCATGTTGGCATAAATTCATTTTCAGTGCACTTAAAGATTCTTAAGTTAGCTTGCTACTCTTTGTACGATAAAATAGTAACTCTCACAGGTAGCGATAAAGATTATATTGCAAAAAAAATATTTATTAATAAAGATAAAGTAGTATCAATAAAAAACATGTCGCCTTTCCCCATCATAGAAAAGTCAAGTCTTCAGCTTTCAACAAAAGAAAACTTAGCGATTGCAGTAGGTCGTTTATCATACCAGAAGAACTTCACCCGGCTTTTGGAAATCTGGAAGAACAGTCTGACTGAAAACTGGCGGTTACTAATTATCGGAGATGGTGATGAACGCTCCGCCTTAGAATCGTACATTTCAAAAAATGGAATGACTAATGTTGATATAATTCCCTCAACTAAAAATATTCAGAATTATTATCGAAAGGCATCGTGCTTATTGATGACATCAAGATATGAAGGACTTCCAATGGTTTTGATAGAAGCAAAGAGTTTTGGTCTTCCTGTGATTGCGTTCAATTGTCCTTCCGGACCCTCAGAACTGATAGATGGAGATGGTTATTTAATTAGCTATGATAGTGATGAATCTTATATCCAATATCTTAATTTGTTAATTTCGGATTCAGAGGTCAAGGGTGCACTGGCTTTTAAAGCTCTGGAGAATGCAGAGCGTTTCAGCGAAAATAAAATATATTCTTCCTGGTGTGAAATACTGAATGATGAAAAAAAATAATTTTTCTGTATTAATGTCTTTGTACCATAGAGAAACTGCTAATAATCTCATTCAGTGTCTGGACAGCCTAGTATGTCAGACACTAAAAGCAGATGAAGTGGTGTTGGTACTTGATGGTCCTGTATTTCAAGATCTCGTAAATGTTTATCAAAAATATGTTACATCTCTTAATCTAAAAATAATACCACTTGAAAAAAACGTTGGTTTAGGGCGTGCTCTTAATCACGGGTTACAACATTGTTCCTATGACGTTATCGCCAGAATGGACACAGATGATATTTGTGAACCTCACAGGTTCGAATGTCAGATAGCAGAATTTGATAAAGACCCGTCACTTGTGATGGTTGGTTCCGGGATTATTGAGTTTGATGATAAAGGTGAGGAAAGGTTAAAAAAATTACCTCTGGAATTTTCTGCCATCAGGAAGTTCTCTGAGAAAAAAAACCCTTTCAACCATATGAGTGTTATGTTCAGGAAAGAAGACATAATCAGGTCAGGAAGTTATATTCATCATTACTATATGGAGGATTATAATCTGTGGCTTCGTCTAATTGCTGAAAATAAAAATATTATAAATATTGATGCTGTTCTGGTTAAAGCTCGAGTAGACAGTAGTACCATGTTGAAAAGACGGGGTTTTAAATATATACATAGCGAAATTCAGTTATATAAATTAAAGCGTAAATTAAAAATTTCCACAGGACCTAAAGCTCTTATTTTTTTCATTATGCGAGTTATACCCAGGTTACTACCTGTCAGTTTACTTAAAATTTTATATTCATTAGATCGTCACTAGTTGACTTCATATCTAACAGGTTATGTTATCAATATGAAATTCATGAAAAATAGGGTTGTATCAAATACCATCTGGCTTCTCTCAGAAAGAATACTTTCGATAACAGGTTTGTTTTTAGTTACATCTGCAGTTGCGAAGTATATTGGCCCAACAAATTTCGGTAAAGTTAATACTGCAATCCTTTACTTTTCCGTTCTTCAGGCTTTGGTCTTTTGGGGGAGTGATGCTATTGGAGTTAAGTTAATCTCCAAATTTCCTGTGTATGGTGTTAACTTTCTTAGGTCATTTGGAGTATTGAAACTTATCGCTTTTTTTGTATCAAGTGTTTTTATTTTTTTATACTTTTACTTTGAGTATGACAGGTTAACATTTATATTTTCTTTGGCAGTAGGTTTATCATCTTTTTTTGCAGTAATTGATTACTTTAATATTTTTAATGAAGCAACGCTAAAGTCTAACTTAAACGTTATTGCTAATGTTATTGGTCTTTTTATTTCTCTCGCAATTCGGTATTCTATTGTAGCTATGAAACTGACACCAGAGTTTCTTTCTTTGTCGATTATAGCTCAGGGATTAATACCATTTTTAATTAGATTTTTTATTTTTAAACGTAATCATACAAAATACTCTTTTTTTTATAAACCAAGGCTGAAACATATTAAGTATGGATTGTCAGCTGGTTTTGGTCTTGTCATATCTACAGTGTCAGTTATGATTTATCTGAATGTAGGTCGGGTATTTTTAATCAAATATGACTCTATGTTTGCACTGGGAATCTATTCAGTTGCTATAGTGTTAGGTACAGCATGGAGTTTTGTAAACAGTGCTATTATCGCTTCATTAACTCCTATGCTATATGGATCGCAAAAAAAAACTAGTTCAGAAATTACTTCATTTCTATCTCTTGCTCTGATTACTGTAGGAGCGCTGTATTTTATTTTCTTTGTGCTAACAGGAAGGTACATAGTAACAACTCTTTATGGTGAGGATTATAGTCAGGTATATTCAATATCTTTAATTTTGATCCCAGTCAGTATACTTTCCTCGTTGGGAGTAGTAGCTGCAAGATACATCATCTCACAGGGGGGGTATAAATTTGAAGCTAAGAAAGCAGTTATTACTGCCATCTTCACTATCTTTTTTTCCTGGTTGTTAATCATGAAGTTTGGTATATACGGTGCGGCATGGAGTGCATTGTTGTGTGAAATATTGTCTCTCACCGTAATCAACTATTTTTACAGAAAAGCTGAAATTTTTCATATTCATGCGAATATATTTAACATTCCAAAAAATATTTCCATATTAAAATCTGTACTCAAAAATTATTCTTCTAATTGATTTTCACTAAGTCATTCTATGATTCTGATCTATTTTTTATATTCTAACCCTTTGTTTAATTGATTTCTATTTCATTTAATTTGAGCTAAGAGTAGCTATGATTAAACTTTGAAAAGGTTTTTATTCGTATTATGATTTTATCAGGTTTAATTGCTTTATAGACTAAAATGTAAATGTGTATTTTAATTTATACATATTAGGTAATTTTTCGATCGTTGACATTTTAATTTATAGCGTTTTTCATGTTTTAATGAACTCCATGCTTTTGTGAGTAAGTTAATTAATTCTTATTGTACAGGTTACTTCTAATTAACATAAGCTGCCGCTCTAAATAAATTTTTAATTTAGATTTATAATGGTAATTAATATTTTTCATTCTTGGTTTAGTAAAAGTGTTTATTTATTTTACCGTATTTCTTTAACATTTCAGGGTAAGATAATGAAGTTTATTTATGCAATAATATGCCATGAAGTCACCAACCCTCTATTATACACAGTTAAGACACTTTCAGCTTGCGAGTCTAACTTGATTATTATCCATGTGGATAAAAAATCAAATATAGAAGATTTTTATTTTTTGAAATCTGTAAATGTTCTCCTTTTTGAAGAACGGATTGATATAGTCTGGGGGACTTTTAGTCAAATAGAGGTTACCCATAAACTTTTGAAGTTTTCACAACACTTTGACTTCGACTATTTTTTCCTGTTATCAGGAAACGATATCCCATTAACTGGTCAGAAGGAGTTTCATAAATTTATAAGTATTAACGCTGGCTGTGAATTTTTTGAGTTTCAAGGAGACCGGGATAATTATGTTAATCCCCTTGATAGAGTAAGGTTTAGATATCCATGCTGGTATTTTAAGAGAAATAAAAATTTTGCAGATAAAGTCTTATCTAAATTATATAAGTATTCAAGATTTTTATTTTATAGAAATAACTCTTTCAATATACACTCAAAAAAATTCCCTCAGTTATATAAAGGGAGTAACTGGTTTGGTATATCAAATAAAGCAGTCCAATATACTATTGATTTTATAGATGGAAATCCGTGGTACTATAAAGCATTCATTCATTCATATTGTTGTGATGAAGTTTTTTTTCATTCTATTATAAAAACCTGGCCTGAAGTTATTTTTTTTGATAGTGATGAAGTTAAGTCCAGCTCTCTTAAGTACACAGATTGGACTTCTGGGCCTGATTTCCCGAGGGTTTTAACAATAGATGATGCAGATAAGGTAATTAATAGTGGCTGTTTCTTCGCCAGAAAGATTTCTAACTCCATAACCGATGATAATATCCAGTTGTTTCAGAAAGAAAATACTGACATAGGAGGTAAAAATGACTTCACTAAACAACATTTACAAAAAAATTAGATTCCCATTTAAATTCTCTTTGGCTCTAATAATGTATTTTTTTTCATACCATAAGGTTAAAAATATTAAGGTATTATCAATTAATGAAACTTTTGATATTTTGATAAAAAACCCTCATTTATCTGTCGCTAGGTACGGTGATGGTGAATTAGAGATGCTTAATTATAAAAACATTGGTTTCCAAAGTTTTAATGCGGATCTATCTACGAGGTTAATAAATATTTTAAAAGAAGTGAATGACAATAAAAATTGTCTTGTCTGTATGCCTGATGGTTTTTTTAACACTAAATCCTTTAAAAGAGGCCCTGCACTTTTTTGGTTTTTCCACAAAGCATTCTTTTTTCATAAATACAACCATTTGCTCTCAAAAGAGTATATTTACGGAAATACGTCTTTGACTAGGCCTTATAATGATTATAAAGACAAAGGGAGTTCCGTTATCGCGTTCCAGAAATTCAAAGATTTATTAGCAGGTTCAAGGGTTCTAATTGTTGAGGGGGCAGGAACAAAACTAGGTGTTGGCAATGATCTCCTTAACATTGCATCGAATGTCATCAGGATAACCACTGTTAATAGAAATGCATTTAATTTTTATGGTGAAATTTATCAGGAAGTTATTGATAATAAAGACTTGTTTGATGTTGCTCTTATATCTTTAGGACCTACTGCTACTGTCTTATCTTTTGAACTCAGTAAAGCTGGGATTAGATGTATCGATACTGGCCATATTGATATAGAATACGAATGGATGTTATCTAATGCCCAATCAAAAATTGCTATCGTCGGAAAGAATGTTAATGAAGCAGGAATAGTCTCTTCCGATAATGGACAGTTAGTTGATACAATCTATTCATCACAGATAATCAGTCACATTGGATGATATCAATATATTCTCATCAAAATGTCACCGGTGATAGTGTAGTCAATGACATTACCCTTATATAAGACCACGTATACACTATATACTATGCAATGTTCGGGTGCTCTGTGACGATAATATCTAGGAGTGTTACTGTCCTATTGATTTTTCACGGGCTGGCATCTGAGTGTATTGGTATAAATTTAAAACCCAGTTTAATTAAGGTTTGAAAATATTCTCCTGGGAATATATAGCGAGAATTAACACGCGTTATTTCCAGAAAATATTTGCATTTGCTACTTCATGAAAATCATTTATCACTCGTCTCAATTTTATTAATTTTATTGTACATTAACTTTAGCCTTGTCGTCCCGATGGTTTCACCCATATAACTCCGTTAAATTAATTTTCTACAAAATCCTATTCCGATACATATGTCTCTTAATAGTATCTTACAATCTCCAATTCTAAGTATCCTTGCAGAAAGGACCATTCACTTTTTGAGGCCTTCGGACATATTGATTAGGTTCCCGGATAGAGATCCCTATGCGTCAAGCCTGGTTTACTGAACACCAGATTATCGTCGTTCTTTAGTTTGTTGAAGCCGTTCGAAGAGTGAGGGGGGTCCTGCCGCGAACCCACAATTTCAGAAGGCAGCTATTTCAACCGGAAAACGAATTATGGCGGGATGGAAGCTTCTGATATCAGGAAAATGAAAAACCTCGAATATGAAAACCGGCTTCTAATACAGATGTTCGCTGATCTGAGTTTTGAGTACCATACACTGTAATACGTTATCGAAAAAATCCTTAAAACCAGTGATAAAGCGTGAGCTCGCCCATTATCTGATCTCGCAGTATACCATGAGCACACGTCAGGCATGCAGGACATTATCACTGAGCAGGACGGTATTTTCTTACCAGCCGGATATATGGCTTAATGACGCTGTTATTGAAGCTTCCACTAAACTCGCTGTGCGCTATCTTCAATACGCTCTTACAAAGCTTTTTTAAAGTAATTATCCAACATGGTCATTCAGGGAACCATAAGCGGGTTCACCGGTAAGTATTCCGGTGCGGCTGACTCTACCAGAGGCAATAAATCAGTGCTGGCAGTTTAATTTATGAATGATTTTCTGGTTTGTGTAAGATGTTTCCTGACATTCAATATGGAGGATGATTTTAACCGTGAGGCACTTGTCATGGAGATTGCACTGATCGTGGGGCATCAGGGGATTAGATAAAATCGTTGCTCACCGTGGTTATCCGCTGAAACTCAGGATGGATATCGGACTGTAATTTATTCCACTGTCACTGGTCCAGTAGACCAAAGATCATAATGTATGGTTAAATTTTATACGGCATGAAAAACTACTTAGAATGCTTTTATTGAATGATTTAACTGGGCATGCAGTACTGAATTACTAAATTTTTATCTGTTTAGAACAATGAATGAAGTACCGGATATCACAGACTGGTGGCAGGCGGAATATAACAGAGAAAAGTCTCCTGAGTTTCTGAATAACCTTACACTCAGAATTAGTAAAAAAATATATTAATCACAAAACTTTAGGAAAATCCCTAGCTTTCAGGTATAATTCTAAATTACAAACACAATTTTTTTGGTTATAAAAGTATGATCTGGTCCATTCAATATCTTCGTTTTTTTGCCTGCTTAATGGTTGTAACACTACATCTGACTAATAAAGCATCACTAAATGACGGAGGAGGGGGGTATTTATTTTTCGGCGCTTCTGGTGTTGATTTGTTTTTTGTCATTTCGGGTTTTATTATGAGCTATATTTCTGAAAAGAAAGAGTTAGGACCTGTCGAATTTTTCAAGAATAGAGTGCTAAGGATTTACCCAATCTACTTAGTAACCTTGATTCCTTTTTTATTTGTCTTCCTACTATTTCCTGAAATAGTCAATACTCACAGCGAAACACCCTCAATATTGAAATCAATTACACTTCTTCCATTTCTAAATGGCGGTAGCCTGAATATGGTAGCATGGACGCTTAGCTATGAATTTTACTTCTATTTGATTTTTTCTGCTGCACTTATTTTGCGTAAGGATGCTATTTTAACATCAACAGCAATACTATTGGTAATAATGAGCGTTGGTAACGCTTTTAACGTGAAGTTTATAGGTGCAACGATCTCTCTCGAGTTTGTTTTTGGAATGCTTATCTTCTCTTTCATTTATAAAAAAATATCAATTGGTAAAAAGATGGCCATTTTTCTGATTTTAACTGGTCTGGGCTGGATTTGTTTTTCTTCCAGTGTTGAGGTTGGAGGTGATGGTTTCGCCCGAGTGTTTCATTACGGAATTCCTTCGGCATTGATTTTTATAGGTTTTTTGTCAGATGATTTATTCACAAAAAAAATTAGTTTCTTATCATCCCTGGGCGATGCTTCATATTCGGTTTATTTGACTCATATACTAACTATAAATGCAGTGTATCTTGCTTTCAAAGAAGTTGGGATGCAAAATAAAATGTACTATCTAATGATAATTGTTGGTATTATCCTTTCCATGGCTGTGGGTTTTTTTATCCATAAGAAAATAGAATTACCACTAACTGAAAAGGTCAAGCTAATTCCTTTTTTTCATAAAAAAACCTCCCAAAATAGATAAATAAATCTATTCAGTGTTAATGAAATAGGTGATTGATTTTTATATTGATTAAATAGCTGTGGTGAATGCCGCAGCTCTGACAGACTATATAGTCACCAGACTCTAACAGCTCTAGTTATTGATTTACTATGCACACCCTGGGACACTGTCACTCAAAATTCTAGGTAATTAGTTAATAACTGATACTGTTATATGATTAATTCACCTGAGGAGTGGATAATGGTTGTGAAACAGTCAAAACATTACGCGGGTCGTTTACGCTAATTTCTTTGCCGGGAATTGTTATTATCCTGGCTGGGTGGATGTTTTATCACCATTAAATATTACCAATCCTCTCTCGGTACCTCTGCCGACATCCATTCGTAAATAAATATTAATGTGAGAATTATTTGCACTTACATGTATTGTGGCGTGCTCCAGGTTGTCTGCAGGGGCTGGCGCATGGGGTACCAGCCGGCAGCGAATTGTCAGGAGCGATAAGCAGAATGAAATCTTCAAAGTTACTTATGGGTGTGGCGCTGGGGTCGCTGATGTTCCCTCAGTGTCAGCATAGTTGTCACACCTCCTGATAAATCAATCTGAGGGCATGGAGAGTGACACATGAAACGTATTTCACCGGAGCGTAAGGCTGCAACACTGGCAAAACTGTTGCCCCCCTACAATATGACTGTGGCCGCTGTTGCACAGATGGAGGGAATATCCGAAGCTACCCTTTATAACTGGCGTAATCAGGTTA
>NZ_DDVT01000025.1:0-121481 GCF_002345795.1 Tatumella sp. UBA2305 | reverse complement strand
GGCGGGTTTTTTGCTTTCAGAACGCCGAACTCTTCATCGAACAACGTTCGATGTACTCGCCTCATCCCTTTTAGACAGGAAAAACTGTTTAGCTTTTCGATCTTAAATGCACCATTATTTAACAACAGATGCACATCTAATGATCGTAGAATAAGCTCAAGTTATCTCTGATATCTATGTCTCTCCAGCTTCCCGGAGTGAGGAGACCAGCAAAGACAATAATCTTCCATTAACTGATTCCGGGCGGACCAACAGAATAATTCTTCGATCATATTCTCCACCAACCGGTGTCTGCACCAGTTTCGGTGAAATTCTGGTCAGGCCAGGCCAGCGCGGGAGCAAACTGATACCCATTTTTTCTTTTACTAACAATGAAATCGCTTCTATACCATCTAATTCAAGGAGTAAACGGGGAGTAAGGTGATTGTCATTCAGATACTGCTGCGCTAAGCGGCCGCCCCAGGAGTTCGGATCATAGCTGATATAAGGACTGGTAGCGAGGGTCTGAGCAACATCCCACCTGAGAGGCTCACCTGTCAGTAAAATAAGTTCTTCGCTATGTAATGAGTGCCACTGATAACGCTTTGGTATTTCAAACGGTGGGATCACCATAATCGCGGCATCAATGGTTTCACGTGACATAGCGTCGAATAACGCGCTGGAGGTACCGGGTACAATCTGGGGTCTGATCTCCGGAGCCAAGCGATGTAACTCCATCAAAGCACCCGGTAAAATTCCCGTGAGTGCCGTTGAGATAGTCCCAATCCTGATAGTCCCACTTAAACTGTCTGCATGAATATCGTTTTTTAAGAGTTCCACTTCCCGAACAATGCGTCTTGCCCTGCCCAACATAGCCATTGCTGCATCGGTTGGTTTAGCCGTATGTCCAACCCGATTCAGCAGAATGGTATTCAGTTCCCGCTCCAAAACCTGTATCCGCTGACTCACTGCAGCTGCAGTAATCCCTTGATTACGAGCGGCTTTTGCAATTGACCCATACTCAATAGCGGCAATCAGGCTGGAAAGATACTTACTATCCAAAGCTTTTCCTTACGATTGAATGCATAAAAACATGCTAACAGTTTTGTATGTGATTTGAGATTCTCACAGCTTATTTGCACGGAGACAGAATATGAAATCTGCATTTCACCTTGCCTACCATGTGACCGATCTTAATGAAAGCCGCCGCTTTTACGGTGATTTACTCGGCTGTACAGAAGGTCGTAGCACGGACACCTGGGTAGACTTCGATTTTTTTGGCCATCAGATATCACTACACCTCGGTCAGCCTTTTGCTGTGACAAATACAGGGAAGGTCGGTGATCACATGGTCCCTATGCCACATCTTGGCCTGGTACTGGAAATGGCACAATGGGAACACCTTGCTGCCAGACTACAACAAGCGAAGATTGAGTTCATATTATCACCACAAAAACGCTTCGTTGGCGAACCTGGCGAGCAGGCAATTATGTTTATGAAAGATCCTTCAGGAAATCCAATTGAAATTAAAGGTTTTTCTGATTGGAGTCGGATATTTTCCAAATAATCTTCAGTTTTTTTGCGAATCGCCTGTGTAAATTCATTATTTGGTACTCACTGGCATTATTATTGCATTTTATTGGTATACCAGGAAAGTACGTTCTGTGAAACAGATGACCACCATGTAAGGATCGTAATGTCTCAGCAAAATACTGATAGCCGACTGGCGAAAAGGGTTTCTTCGATAAGTCTGTCCATGACAGTCAAAATTGCACAGCGTGCCCGTGAATTGCAGGCCCAGGGTAAAAAAATTATTAATATGGGTGCCGGTGAACTCGATTTTGAAACTCCCGAATATATCAAATTAGGGGCTATCAAAGGCATTATCGAGGGAGTGACCCGTTACACCAATGTCGGTGGAACCCCTGATCTCATCCGTGCCATTCAGGGTAAATTTACCCGTGAAAATAATCTAAGCTATGGCCTGAACCAGATTATTGCAGGAACAGGAGCTAAACAACTGATATTCAATGCATTTCAGGCAACCATTGATGAAATGGATGAGGTTATCATCCCTGCCCCTTATTGGGTATCCTACCCCGATATGGTGAGGCTTGCTGGCGGAGTCCCGATGGCTGTCACAACCACCAGGGAAAGTGGCTACAAAATTACCGCACAGCAGCTCCGCACAGCCCTGACACCACGTACAAAATGGCTGATCATTAATTCTCCAGGCAACCCTACAGGGGCAATATACTCCAGAGAAGAGTTGCTAGCTCTGGCACAAATACTGGCTGACTATCCACGAGTATTAATACTCTCAGATGATATTTATGAACCACTCACCTACGACACTCCTTTCATTTCTTTTGCCTCGGCGGTTCCCGACATGAAAGATTGCACCCTGACACTGAATGGCGTCTCTAAGGGTTATGCAATGACAGGCTGGCGACTTGGATACTGTGCAGGTCCGGAATGGCTGATAAAAGCCATGGAGAGAATCCAGGCACAGAGTACTTCTAATCCCAGTTCAGTGAGCCAGGTGGCGGCTACCACTGCATTGACCGGCGACTCTTCATTCCTTAAAGGCTGGCGTGACACCCTGGTCAAACGCAGGGACCAGGCCTGCGAGATTCTTGCCATATCACCGTTACTGAGTGTTCTAAAACCACAAGGTGCATTTTATCTGTTTGTAGATTGTCGTGCTGCTCTGAACAAAGCCACTCCTGATGGCCGTTCTCTGACAGATGACCTCGATATTTCTCGTTATCTGATAGAGCAAGCTGGCGTCGCTGTCGTTCCCGGCAGTGCTTTTGGTATGCCAGGGCACCTCAGGCTAGCATTTAGTATTGCCAGTGACGATGTTACCGCAGCCTGTCGGGCAATTGTTGATACCATGGAGAAATTACAATGAGACCTGAGATCCTGCCAGCCCCCGATCTGGCTCTTGCTGAAACTCTGTTTGCACAATTACAGGAAATGAGTTTTGACGGAAGGGGGATCACCCGGGATGCTTACGGACCCGGTGAGCAACGAGCGCACGACCTGATCAGACAAATTGCGACCACACTTCAACTTGAAGTACTCACTGATGCTGCCGTTAATCTCTATATGATTCTGCCTGGCGAAGACCGGGATGCACCAAAAATCGTTGTGGGCTCTCACCTCGACTCAGTTCCGGCGGGGGGAAATTATGATGGTGCTGCAGGGGTATTGGCGGGTCTGGCAATACTGGCCGGATGGAAGGCTGCAGGCCTTGTTCCTCCCGCAGACCTGATGGTCATTGCAATCCGTGCAGAAGAAAGTGCCTGGTTTCCAATTTCTTATCTTGGGAGCAAAACGGTACTGGGGAAACTTACCCGCCCTGACCTGGAAATATTGCGCAAAGATAACCAGGTTTCAATTGCACAGCATATGAGTAACTGCGGAGGGGATCCGGATAGGGTAGTCAATGAACCTCCGTTATTTTCTTCTGAACAGTTCAGAGCATTTCTTGAAATTCATATTGAACAAGGGCCTGTGCTCGAAAATGCTAAAATCCCTGTAGGTATTGTCAGTGGAATATGCGGCAGTTTAAGGTACCGGTTTGCCCGAACCTACGGGCAGTACGCTCATTCGGGCGCCTGTCCATCCTGGTGCCGCCAGGATGCAGTGATTGCCACGGCAGAGTTGGTTTCAAAGGTACATAACTACTGGCATGAGATGGAAAAATCCGGCCACGAACTCACTGTGACCTTTGGACGTTTTTTTACTGATGCCACCGACGCCGATATGAGTAAAGTCAGTGGACTGGTAGATTTTTCAATAGATTTTCGCTCCAGGAGCCCTGAGACATTACAGGCAATAGAAAAGTATCTACAGCAGACCGCCAAGGAAATTACTCAACGACATAATGTACGATTTGATTTTGGTGAGCAAAGTCGAAGTACCCCTGCCCTGATGGACGAGGGGCTGATACTTGAACTGCAAAATTCAGCCAGTAGTCTGAACATCCAGTCACAGGTGATGCCTAGCGGTGCTGGTCATGACTGTGCACAATTCGTGAACTGCGGAGTCCCCGGAGCGATGCTTTTTGTTCGTAACCAGAACGGTAGCCACAATCCTGATGAGGCTATGGAGTTTTCAGATTTTGCGCTTGCCGTTCGTGTGCTAAATCAGACCCTGATCACTATGATGTACAAAACTAGTACTGACTCAGGCGTTTAATTATCCCCTTACGGATATTATCGATATGCGCGGCAACCAGACTCTGAGCAAGATCAGGCTGGTTGTCGCGCAATGCCTGGATGATTTGTAAATGTTCGCGATGACCAGCCTCAAATCTCTCAGGCACTTCACTAAGATTGAACATATGCGTTTTTAGCCTCAGTGTCTTGATGTAATCCGCCATGGTTTTATTACCACAATAGAAAGAGATAATCTCATGGATACGGGAATCAGCTGCCCAGTCCTCTTCTGTATCAGGGATTTTTTTTATTAATAATCCTTCGATCAGTGTCTGAAGTACGTCCAGCTCACTGACGGGTATTTTTCCTGTTGCAAGTCGCGTAGCTTCTGATTCAAGTACACGTCTGATATGTAGCGTTTCAATCAATTCTTTTATCGAAAACTCTTTTACAACAGGCGTTCTGCCACCATTGCGGGAAATAAAACCTTCGTTCTCCAGCCGGTTTAATGCATTACGCACCGGAGTCCGCGAGATATTCAGCATTTCTGCCAGCCGCCGTTCCTGTAACACCGTATTAACGGCAAATTCCCGGCTGATGATTTTATTTAAAATGGTTTCATAGGCTTTTTGGCTTAAGTTTTGTTCACCATCATCAGCCTCTTTTACTAACGGGTCAGTTAGTACCATGATTTTTCACCCACATAATATTCCATCCCCCATCTTTCAGTAACCATCGTCTTACCGTTAGCAGGATGATAAAAGTTTTTAGCTTAATACAGAAGCCCTGGCATAATCAGGTTGTGCTCAGGGCTAGATCGGATTATTGGGGCAAGGTCAAAATTGGGCTTTTAGGGGCAGGATCAACACCAACAATAGGAATGGTCAGACGGGCAAATGTTCCGTCTTTTTTCATATCAGCCAGTGCCTTATCTACAGCAGCGACCAGGTTAGGTTTACCTTTCGCGAAAGTGAATCCTTTCTGTACCTGACTTAGATAACCAGGAACCTGAACGAATGGCAGATGATTATGCTGAATCAAATAAGCATTACCAATAGAATCATTAATCACACCATCCAGATTACCGTTAATCATATCCTGTACCGCTGAGGTGATATCACTATAGTTTTTTAGCTGAGCACCGTGTTCAGTGGCAAGTTGAGCATAAGTAGAAGAAACCTGCGCACCGATTTTTTTGCCTTTCAGGTCGGCTGGCGTTTTAATACTGGTGTTTTTAGGTGCAAGAATTCGACCACCTGATTCAATCCACGCATCAGCAAATACGACAGACTTCTGACGCTCTGGTGTAATATCAATAGCAGCCATGCTCATATCAAATTTGTTTGCCTGCAAGCCAATCAGAATAGAATCCCATTTGGTGACAACCGGAACCAGTTTCAGGTGTAGACGTTTTGCAACTTCTGTCATAACAGCGATCTCGAGTCCGGTAATTTTTCCTCCTGGACCTCGCATACTGTATGGAGGAGCTGTACCCTCGGTAGCAACTCTTAATTCTCCCGGTGTCAGTAACTCCAGTTTTTTATCACCATCAGCAAAAGCCGCGGCGGAACTCAGCAGTGAAGTGAGTAAAAGACCACAAACAAAAGACTTCAATTTCATACAAAGCACTCCCAATCAGAAATAAAATAACAGACAATTCAAACCATTAAATGTATCTTTCCTGACGCCGTTCCAACCAGCCTGCCAGTTTGGTCAACATGGTGGTCATAACAAGGTAAATGACTGATGCTGCGATATAAAATTCGAACGGGCGGAAGGTACTGGAGATAATAGTTTGTGCATATAACGTCACATCCATTACGGTAATAGTCGAAAGCAAAGAGGTATTTTTCAGCGCCGAAATAGCCTCATTGGTAAGTGACGGCAGAATAATGCGAAATACCTGGGGAAGAATAATGCGTCGCATAACATCATTTTTCGACATACCTAATGCGTAGGAGGTCTCAGTCTGACTTTTTGGTATCGCATTGAGCCCTGTGCGAATAATTTCAGCAACATAGCCCCCACCATTCAATGCCAGTGCAAATACTCCGGCAAAAAAAGGCGAAAAACTTAGCCCAAACTGGGGTAAACCAAAGTAGATAATAAAAACCTGAATTAATGCCGGCGTACCGCGCATAAACCAGATATAAAATTCAGCAATTTTTCTCAGTAATGTCACCTGTGATCGTTTAGCCAGTGCAGCAAGTAAACCAAATACCCAGCTTAAGAGGATGGTAAGCACGGTAATTCCCAGCACAATCACAGCAGAAGTGAGAAATCCGCTGCCATAATCCTGTAAATCCTGATAGAGCTGCATCATGCTTCACTTCCTTTAATAGCATTAAATTCATTGTGTAAAATACGTCTCAAAAACTGACGTAAACGCGGGCTTTCGGGTTCGACCAGCACTCTTTCCGGTGGGCCATCAACCGCCATAACTCCCTGATCGAAAAAAAGTACCCGCGATGAAACTTCTCTCGCAAAAGCAATTTCATGGGTGACCAGCAACATGGTCATTCCGTCGGCAGCCAGTGATGCAATCAGCTCCAACACTTCACCAACCAACTCAGGATCGAGTGCAGAAGTTGCCTCATCGAAAAGCATCATTTTGGGCTTCATGGCCAAAGCTCTTGCGATAGCAACACGCTGCTGCTGACCGCCTGATAATCTGGCAGGGTACTGGAATCTTTTTTCGAACATCCCTACGCGATTAAGTAATTCCTCAGCATCCTTTACCGCTTCCTGACGCGTCGTGTTTTTGACCCGCATTGGTGCCTCAATAACGTTCTCAAGAACTGTCATATGTGGCCACAGGTGGTAATTCTGGAATACCATCCCTATCTGCTGACGTAGCAATTGCAATTGTTGCTGATCAGGCTGATCCCGGGCACCTTCCCTAAAATCAAATGAAAAATCTCCAAAATCCATAAAACCGCTCTGTGGCATTTCCATCACGTTCAGGCAACGTAAAAACGTGCTTTTACCTGAACCGCTTGCGCCAATGATCGAAACAACTTCACCTTGATGGATCTCAAGCGCCACATTTTTCAGCACATGAAGATCGCCAAAACTTTTGTTTAGCTCGCGGATTTTCAGCAGAGGTTTTATAGCCTCGGTCATACGGGTGCTCCTGTTTATTCGAAAGCGGTAACAACTTATGTTCGTCTGCCTGGCACCTCAGATGGCGTCACTTCACCACCGCCACTAACTCCCGTTACTGACTCCAGGGATGAAGGCAATA
The DNA here is from genome assembly GCF_002345795.1 of Tatumella sp. UBA2305. Taxonomy (NCBI): domain Bacteria; kingdom Pseudomonadati; phylum Pseudomonadota; class Gammaproteobacteria; order Enterobacterales; family Erwiniaceae; genus Tatumella; species Tatumella sp. UBA2305. Next base: position 114,092 of record NZ_DDVT01000025.1, on the reverse strand, counting down.
GTGGGCATATCAACGTTGAAAATTTCTCATCATTCAGAAAGTTTTTTCTTGGCATTCCAAGTAAATGCAAAGAGAATGCCAAGAATAAAAAACATCATCAGGATCACAAAATGAAACGAACATGCTGGATACCACACCCCATAAACAATCATGGAATCAACATCTTAGAAGAAAATAAACTAGAAATATCGACGTCTGAATCATTCGATAGCATTGTTCATCATGATAAGGTTGTCTCGGCTATTTTCCGTACCGGAAAATTCACATGCACGATGATGGAGCACTTCCCGAATCTGAGAGTCATTGCGGTGCATGGTGTCGGAACCGATGGAATTGATTTAGAAGCAGCGACCAGAAAAGGTATCGTGGTACTCAATACTCCGGGTTTGAATAGCCGTTCAGTTGCAGAACATGCCCTGGCTTTGTTGTTTGATTTATCTAAACGTCTGACAGTGTGCGATCGTGCAGTACGTGAAAATAAATATATGGAAATCAAATATACCGGTGGGTTTCAGGAGATTTATGGTCGTACACTCGGAATTATCGGTTTTGGTTCAATAGGTCAGCATCTTGCTAAGATGGCTGTAGCTCTGGGGATGAAGGTGCTGGTACATACCCGACAGTCCACCGAAATTATTGCTCATTACGGATGTGCTAAAGCAAATGACCTGGCAGACCTGCTTAGTGAAAGTGACTACCTGTCTCTGAATGCACCTGCCACAGCGGAAACTTATCATTTGATCGACCGGCAGCGGCTGGCACTGATGAAACCCGGAGCTTGCCTGATAAATACCAGTCGCGGCTCGCTTATCGACGAAGCAGCTCTGGCAGATGCATTGATCACAGGGAAATTAGCTGGCGCAGGATTGGATGTTTTCGAGCATGAGCCCCTGACTCCGGACTCTCCCTTGCTCACCTCCCCCAATCTGATACTAACCCCTCATACCGCGGCTTCTTCGGAAAGTGCAATGCGTAATATGGCCATGGGTGTCGCACAGGGAATCCTCGCCGTATTAAATAATCAGAAACCGGATTCCCTGATTAATCCGGCAGTCTGGGCGGTCAGGCGTCAGTAATTTTTTAATGCTTTGCGGCCAGTATCTGAGCCATCGGGGCAAAACGGACGCCCTGTTCTTCGAGTAATCCCCTTACGGCGCGGGCCATTTCTACCGCGCCAAATGTATCTCCATGCACACATATCGACTCGATTTCTACCGGGATACAGGTACCGTTTTCGGTGATGATGGCTGATTTTTCGAGCATTTTAAGAATTCGCTGGCTCGCTACAACAGGGTCATGTAACACAGCCCCGGGTAATTTTCTTGAGAGCAAACTGCCATTTTCAGCATACGCCCGGTCTGCATAGATTTCTCTTATGACCCGAAGACCTCGCTTTAACGCAGCATCCTCGGTGCACATTCCGGGCATCACCACCATAATCAGATCTTTATCTATCTGATAAATGGACTCAGCGACAGCCTTTGCCCACTCACTATTTTCTGCCGCTATATTACCAAACGCACCATGCGTTTTTACATGTTGCAACTTAGCCCCCTGACTTTCGGCCAGAGCCTTGAGTGCACCAATCTGGTAAATCACCATATTACGGATCTGCTGAGGCGTATATCCCAGAATTGGTCTGCGCCCAAAGCCTGCCAGATCCTGGAACCCCGGATGGGCGCCTACCGCAACATTTTTCTCGCGGGCATTTTGTAATGTTGTGAACATCACATCCGGGTCACCGGCATGAAAACCGCAGGCGATATTCGCAGAGGTGACTATCGAAAGCATTGAGTCATCTGCTCCCATCGTCCATGCCCCAAAACTTTCGCCCATGTCACAGTTCAGGTCAATCAACATTCCAGACTTACTCCAGGTAACTGATTATTAATGTAATTTACCATCAGATAAGTATTTAATCTGACAGCTTTTATTGACAAGTTTTTAATGGTATGCCAAAAGTATTCCATTATGCAAATAGCGAAAAACTATATCAGGTAAAAACGTGAATGATGTCGATAATCCACTGAGCTGGGTGATTCAGAAAATTGCCGATCAGGCTGTTAATATCGATTTTGGTGAAAAAATTGATGAACGTATTAATCAGCATGTCACTTCGCTCGCGGCTATTATTCGGCAACAGGATATTCCGGGAGTCATTGGCTGTATTCCCACCTACCGTTCGCTAACTGTCACTTATGATTCGGTACTCATCCGGCAAAAGATGCTGGTACAAATACTCGAAGAGCTGCTCAACACAGATATCCGGCTAAACCATCCGCGCAAATGCTGGTTAATCCCTGCCTGTTATGGCGGCGAGCACGGTATCGATCTTTCAGCTTCAGCGGACATGTTAGGACTTTCTGTGAATGAGTTAATTGAGATTCATAGTGCACAGCCCTACCGGATATATATGATTGGTTTTATGCCAGGCTTTGCCTACCTGGGGGGACTGGACGCACGATTGCATATACCACGGCGCAATTCTCCCCGCCTGGAAGTCCCGGCAGGTAGTATCAGTATCGGCGGCATTCAGTCAGCTATAGGGTCGGTTGCAGCCCCGAGCGGCTGGCATTTGCTGGCACAAACTCCCGTCAAAAGCTTTGATCCTCAACGTGAGCAGCCTTTTTTATTTAATGCAGGGGAGGAAATTCGTTTTGTCCCGGTAAGTAAATATGACTACCAGTTATTACTTTCAGATAACAACTATTTTCCTGAATGGAGCCTGGTATTATGAAATATTTCGAGGTCATTTCCCCCGGAGTTATGTCAACGTTACAGGATAAAGGTCGTTTCGGTTATGAAGACCGCGGTGTCCCCCCTTCCGGTACCATGGACGAATTAAGTTTCTCGCTTGCCAATGCTCTGGTGGGCAATCCCACCAATTCGGGAGCGATAGAATTCACTCTTACCGGACCCAAACTAAAACTCCACGGTAATTCTCCCTGTGTTATTGCTGTCACCGGTGATGCCCTGGTGATGCTGAATGATGTTCCCTGCGCTATTTATCAGTCCCATCAAATGTTGCCGGGAGATGTACTTACTATACAACGATTGCGTACCGGAGTTCGGGGGTATCTTGCGGTCGCGGATGGTTTTTCCGTCAAACCTCAGCTTGGTAGTGTCTCTACATTGATCAGAGCAAGGTTAGGAGGTTTCGCTGGCAGCCCGCTACAAAAGAATGATCACCTGCCCCTTCCGCAGAAAGCACCGCAAGTCCCACACGGACGACGTGCGGACCGAATTTACCCCCAGATGGAGAAACGCCCTTTCCGCATCATATGGGGTCCGCAGGATAATTATTTCGATGATTCGGCCCGCAGGCATTTCCTGTCACAGAATTATACGCTGTCAACAGAATGTGACCGCATGGGCTATCGCCTGAAAGGTACTCCGCTTATGCATACTCTGGGCTTTAACATCATTTCGGATGCCATCGCACATGGCAGTATCCAGATTCCGGGAGATGGTCTGCCTATCATTGCTATGAATGACCGTCAAACAACCGGCGGATATCCAAAGATAGCCACAGTAATCCGTGCTGATCTTGCCCGGCTTGGGCAGTTGAAACCTGGTGATGCTATTCAGTTCGAGGCTATTTCTGTAGAAAAAGCAGAAGAGATCTGGCGCGGTCGCCAAACAATGTTAAGCAATACCTGCGAGGCAATCAGCCGGCAGTTATTGCCCGATGCTGATTAAGAAGGACATTCACATGCCTCTGATAAATAACCAGGAAAATGGTGTTTATATCATTACTGTCACACCGTTTTTACCCAATGGAACTATAGATGAAAGCAGTACAGACAGACTGACTGATTTTTATTTTGAACAGGGAGCTAATGGGCTGACCATCCTGGGAATGATGGGCGAGGCACCAAAACTAACATTACAGGAATCTGTCAGCGTTACCCTTCAGACATTGAAAAGAGCGTCAGGTAAGCCGGTCATTGTTGGCGTCTCTGCTCCGGGACTTGCAGCTGTTGGAGAATTATCAGCACGGGTTATGGATGCAGGCGCGGCAGGAGTGATGGTTGCGCCTCCATCCACGCTAAGAACTGATGAGCAAATTATTCAGTACTTTGACAATGTCATTGAAACACTTGGGCCAAATATCCCCGTCGCATTGCAGGATTTTCCTCTGGCTACAGGGGTTCAGATTTCTTCATCGGTGCTTATCAGGCTATTCAACACACATAAAAGTATCGTGATGCTGAAACATGAAGACTGGCCCGGTCTGGAAAAAATCAGTGATATACGTGCCGCAGAAGCCCATGGCACCCCCCGGGTTTCTATTCTCTGTGGCAACGCTGGCATGTTTTTACCTGAAGAGATGGTGCGGGGAGCAGATGGGGCAATGACAGGATTTGGCTATCCGGAAATGATGGTAAAAGTGGTGGACCTGATTAAGCAAGGCAGACGTGAACTGGCACAGGATCTTTTTGACATTTATCTGCCATTGATGCGTTATGAGCAACAACCCGGTCTGGGGCTGGCTATCAGAAAACATATTCTGGCACGGCGTGGAGTGATAGCTCATGCTGCCCTTAGGCGGCCCGGTCCTGCACTCAACAGTACAATGATTAGTGAGATAGAGTACCTGATTACCAGACAAACCACGAAGCTGGCCAAATTATAACCACAGAGCTCTCAGGATATACTGCAGTGCCTTCGGGGTAAGGAAGCTACCTCTGAATAAAAGCCGACCGCTGCCCGTTTTGTTACTTTTGAGTATGTTGAGTGGTCCGAACTCTTAACTCCCTCATAGTAAAATCGCAGATATACCAGGGGGAAATATCCCCTAATCTATAAGCCCCAGTCCCCGCACCCACTACCCTGCCTCAAAGAAGCCCCTCATGATTTTTAAGGGTTCTGCACGAATGATGCGGCGCTATGCCGCTGGGGCAGATCAGGCAACCTCGGGCTTCCGGCACTGGTTCAGGATTGCTCGGTTTAATTTGCCCGGCAGATACCGCGTTTAACTGCATGTTAGCCGTACGTTCAAAGGATAAACTTAAAATACAGGCTTCTTTGACACACAGACCATATTTTAAGTTTTTTAGCAGTGACCCGGCACTTACCGCTGGGAGTATTCAGTGCAGGATAATACCGCCAACTCCCCTTTCAGAGACAGCCCCGGAGATACAAGCTGGTTTATTCCGCCGCCAGCACCTCTGGCTGCCCGTTGGCGACCAGTGCTGCCTTCACAAATCCGCTCTGTTTTTTACGCAGGATAAAATCACTGACATACCCTGCCGCCGCAACACGCTGTCGGGGGACCGCCATCGCCTGATGGATATGGGTAAAATCATCTAACGTTAACCGAAAGTCACTATTTTGCTGCGCATAAGCCTGTAGCTGATAGCGTAATCCCGCCACTGCATCTGCCTCGTGAGCCATAAATGCCTCAATCGCTAACGACGCAGTATCAACCCTGTTTATTTTCGCATGCTGCAACTGGCGGCTAAGAAACAAATCATAGGCAGCGCCACGTTCGATAGAAATGGTCACTCCCTGCTGGTCCAGATCGGCCACCTGCTTAAAATCTGAACCGGCTGGCACCAGATAAGTCCCTGAAATGGTGACATAGGGCTGGCTGAAGGCTATTTTTTCTGAACGCAGCGGATCGATAGCCAGAAAGGCAATGTCCCAGCAATCATCATCCACAGTGGCAAAGACCCGGCCGGCAGCATCAAATGCTACCCATTCAACAGACAGGCCCAGTTCCTGCGCCAGTTCAATGGCAAGCTTTACCGAAATACCCTTCGGCTGCCCGGCATCGCCCTGCTGTGCCAGCACAGGGTTTCCGTAATTAATGGCCACCCGCAGGCGACCTTTTGGCGCCAGTTCATCGATTATCGATTTTTCTGTCATTGCTATGGCCCCCTGCGGGCACCTGCCCGGTGGAAGAAAGTTTTAAAGAATACATCAGTTAAACCACAGGCCGTGCGCCCTTATCCCCCCACCGTCGCCAGGGTTGAAGCTGCCGATACGCCTGTTCGAGGTTATCAAGCTCTTGCTGTAAAAAACCGTAATCCGCGTGACTATCCAACCTTTTCTTTGGATTTTCAGACTGCAGCAGATCCTCAATACGACAGGAAATTTGCTGGTACTGAGCCTCATTTAACGGAGCTCCATAGTCATCTGGCGTGTGTTGATCAGTGGTATAGCTGGCGGCAGCTAATAACTTCCATGACAGCGTTTTGCTGACACTTACCGCCTTTACCAGCGGCTCTATTTTGGGATGACGTAATTTCGCGGCATCAACATCGTCATCGGCGGTCTGCTGCAGTGAAAGCAACCGGCGCCGCAAGCTAATCCTGCGACTAAGCACCGATGAGGTTAAGTGGTTTTCCTGCGACAGACTTTCGGCTAAACGCTGAGCGGCCATCAGTGTCGCGCGCATTTCAGCAAAAACCTGGTAAAGAGCAGTACACGGCAGCATCAGCATAAAGACTGCAATCGCTACACCACAACCGATGACCGTATCCAGTGCCCTGGCACCCAGCAGCTCGTTGAGTTGCTGCAAGCCACCCCCACCGAGCGTTATCAACATACTAAACGTTGTAATAAAAATGGCGGCTATCGCATACTGGACCACCACAAATATCTGGATAATAAATTGCAATACCCCAACAGCCAGGGCTATCCATAATCCCTCAGGATGTAGTGACAGAACTCCCCAGGCCAGCAAAATTCCTGCCAGAGTGCCGACCACCCGATAAATTGCACGCCGGGTAGTACCGGGCCAGCCATAAGGCTGATTAAGCACCACCACCACGGCTGCCATTATCCAGTAAGCATGATTTAGCCCGAGCCAGGCTCCTGCTGCCCCGGCAACCAGTGTTGCCAGACAGACACGTAATGCCATCTGGAAGGGAACAGACCAAAGGAACAGATTCTCCTGACAAAAACGCAAGCCAGACTGAGCCTCAGGCAATACTACCGGGGTATCCATCTGCGGGCATGTTTTGGAAGCTGTCGTCGCAGACTGAGCAATCTGTTTTGCCTGTTGTGCCAAAACATCATCACCGGTTTTGTCTGCAACAGCAGTCATTTCAGCCCTGGCGATAATCGGGCTAAGTTGCTGAGTCAGAGATATTAAATACTGAATACAGGGAGTTTGTCTGGTCTTACCGGACTGCCGGTTTAGCAATGCCATCCAGGCATTGTCTATCTTCTGAGAGGCATCCAGTCTCAACTGTATACGCCGCTGAACATCCCGACAGGCAGCAAACTGACTGACGGCATTTGCGGCCCCGGCCACTGCAGTTTGCTCCGGTTTGTAACGGTGAAACAGGGCACCTGACATGTGAACGCCCCAGGATATCCCCCCACCTAACAGCACCCATAAACCACTTTGCCAGGGATTTGACGACACGGCCGATATTCCGGTACCGCTGGCACAGGCCAGAGCAAACATATAAGCCCCGGGAGCCCCTACACGGGTAGCATTGCACACGAAAGTAGCGATGGTCGAAATCGCTGACACGACCATTACCGCGGCCCAGGGCGAATTCCCGGGTAACATCCCCAGCATCACTACCACCGCCAGTAGCAGAGCCACCACGGCCAGATACCAGCCACGGTTGATATACGGGCGATCACTGCCATAGAGTGCCGTGAACGACCCCAAAGTGGCCAGTAACCCCAGGTGAATATTCCCCGCAAAATAGCCAATCATTACCGGTAAACCACAGCAGACACCGACACGTACCGCGAAAGGTAAACGTTGGCGTACGACGGGTGATAGTAGTGTAGATAACGGAAACGTACTGATTTTGGACATTATTCCGGACAACCCTCTTCTTCTGGTAATCAACTATCACTGTAGTGGATTACGCAGTTTTGTCACCCGTGTCCGATTGTTGTATTTGCCTGGCTGACGTATCCGCCAGTCGATTGTCACCATTTTCTCAGAATTTATCCCGGGCCTGTTCCAGAGCATCCTCCGGGAAAGGAACGGCATTACACAGTGCTCTGTCTGCTGCGGCGCGCGTAGAGATCCAGTCGCGAAAACGGCGATTGACCGGCAGTAACAGTGCTGACTCATCACAGACCAGGAAATAAGCCAGTGGAGAATCAACCGGCCTGAGTAACGGGCAAATCAGTGTCCCGGCACTCAGTTCCTCAGCGATCAACGTTCGGCGGACCAGAGCGATGCCTTTACTCGCTTTAGCAGCCTCAATTACCCCGTTAGAGTCGATAAATACCGGCCCACGTTCAGCCTGATCTCTGCCAAGACCACAGGCTTCAAACCACAGGGCCCAGTCGGCCCGGTGTTCATCATGCAACAACGGATAACCGGTAAGTTGCTCAGGACTGATCAGTAAATCCTGTGAAGAGAGCAGTTGCGGGCTACATACCGGCCATAACGGATCATGAATCAGGCATTCACTGACCAACCCCGGATAATTTCCGATGCCATGACGGACCGCAAAATCAAAACCTTCAGAGAGCAAATCGACCTTGCGGTGAGTGGTATTAATCACTATTTCCACCCCCGGATTTGCCGCTTCAAATTTCGGCAGACGCGGCAGTAACCACTGAACCGCAAATCCACTGGTACAGCTAAGACTGATTCGTTGCTGCCCGGACTCTTTGGTCAAACGTTGGGTGGCCTCTTCTATCTGTAAAAATGCCGGACGGATGGCACGCAAATACACACGTCCTTCCGTGGTCAGTTCCAGCCGTCGTGGACTACGAATAAACAAGCGAACGCCGGTGATCGCTTCCAGTTTTGTCACCTGCTGGCTGACCGCGCTGGCCGTCACAAATAACTCTTCGGCAGCTTTAGTGATACTCAGATGTCGCGCAGCCGCTTCAAAACACACCAATGCATTCATAGGAGGTAGTTTCATTATTCACTCACCGATAATGAATTAGAAAAACTTAATCATAAAAGAAATTCTGGTTTGTCGCCGTCACCACTCAGACGATAAAGTGCAGTACCGGCTCCACTCTGTATCAGAGTCTCGGCTATTTATATGACATAACGAGGTGCTGCTATGCGTATTACTGATTATTGCCGCTTATTCCTGTTGGCCGCATTGTGGGGAGCCAGTTTTCTGTTTATGCGGATCGCGGTACCTCAGTTCGGTGCCATTAATACCGCTTTTTTGCGGGTGCTATTTGGGCTGGCAGGTCTGACGGTAATACTGCTGCTCAGTAAATCGTCATTTAACTTCCGGGGTAAATTACTCGCCGCACTATTGCTCGGAGCAATTAACTCAGGGATCCCGTTTCTGATGTATTGCCTGGCCGCAAGATGGCTTCCCACGGGTATTCCGCAATACTGAATGCCACCACTCCATTGATGGGTGCTGTAATCGGATTATTACTGTTTAACGAACCTCTGAATCGGCGTAAGTGGGCAGGTGTCATCCTAGGTGTTGTCGGTATCCTGATGATTATCCGTGCCGGAGAAATTCAGACGGCCAGCGGAACCCTCGCGGGTATTATTGCCTGCCTGGTGGCGACCGGATGCTACGGATTAGCAGGCTTCCTGACCCGCCGCTGGATCACTGCAAAAGGTAGTCCGGACCCGAAACTAGTGGCCTTCGGCAGCCAGCTTGGGGCGTCGCTGATTCTGTTGCCCTTTTTCGCCGGCAGTCTCAACATTGATGCCGCTGCCAACTGGTCAGACACTGGGGCCTGGTTCAGCGTGGTAGCCGTTGGTTTGCTTTGTACTGCTCTGGCTTATATTCTCTATTTTCGGCTGATTACCGATATCGGCCCGTTACGTTCATTAACGGTAACCTTCTTAATCCCGCCATTTGCCGTACTGTGGGGATACCTGATCCTGGGCGAAACCATAAACCGGGGCTTTTTTCCGGGAGCCGTCATTATTTGTCTTGCGGTATGGATGGTTGTCAGTCAGTCGTTACCAGTAGTGCGGATTGGCAGTCAATAATACCCGTTACCGGAATTCAGCCCGTGGCAACAAAACAAAAGCTCCGAAGAAAACGGGCAAAAAATTTAATATCACCCCGCATTGCTGTAAAAAGGCAGCCAATCGCTGCCTGTCCTGTCCTGTCCTAAAAACCGATAGCCTGCCCATCACGACGACTGTCGCTGGCAGCAACATACCCGTGGAGGGGGTCTTCAGATAATCGCCAGATGAACTGGCCGGATCCAAAATCCATGTAAGGATCATTCACCGATTTTAGCAAATGCCCTTTTTGCTTCAGTTGCTCTCTGACGGTCTGACTGAAAGTGGATTCTGTATCCAGAGAGTAATCATAATTAACCTTCCAGCGTGGTGCATCACAGGCAGCCTGAGGTTGCTGATGGTAGTCGAGCATTCTTACCAGAGTCTGTACATGCCCTTGCGGTTGCATATCGCCTCCCATCACACCAAAACTCATCTGTGCCTGGCCGTTTTTCGTCAGGAACGCCGGAATAATGGTATGGAAAGGTCGCTTACCGGCAGCCAATACATTGGCCGAACAGGGATCAGTGGAGAATCCGGCACCACGATTTTGCAAGCTGACACCGTAACCCGGCACAACAATACCCGATCCAAATCCCATGTAATTTGACTGAATAAATGACACCATCATGCCTTTCTCATCCGCCGTCGTCAGATAAACTGTTCCCCCGGTCGCAGGCATTCCAGGCTGGGGCAACGCAGCCTGATCAAGGCTGATGAGTTTCGCCCGACTGGCAAGATAGGCATCATCCAGCATTTGCTCCGGTGTCACCTCCATGCTGGCGGGGTCGGCGACATAGCGATAAACATCAGCAAAGGCCAGTTTCATCGCTTCTATCTGCAAATGCTGTGAAAGCACACCGTCCCGTGGTAATGAATCCACATCGAACTGTTCCAGAAGACCTAACGCAATCAACGCTGCGATACCCTGACCATTTGGTGGAATTTCATGCACATCGAAGCCCCGATAACGTTTACTCACAGGTGTAACCCATTCAGCCTGACAAGTCTGTAGATCTTTTAATGTCAGCTGCCCGCCGGTGGCCTTTGACCACTGAACAATTTTTTCTGCAATCTCTCCTTCATAAAATGCCCGCCCTCCCTGCTTCGCGAGAATCCGTAAGGTCTTTGCCGCATCCTTAAATACAAACTTTTCACCCACTTGCGGAGCTCGCCCCCCTGGCATAAAAGCCTCCGCAAACCCGGGTTGTCCGGCCAGCACCGGCACAGCTGCCTGCCATTTGCGTGAAACAATCGGTGCAATCGTGACACCCCGTAAGGCAATATCAATCGCAGTTTGCATCAGATGCTCAAACGGTAACTGACCAAAACGCTCATGCAGAGCTGTCCATCCGGCAATTGCGCCAGGCACCGTCACAGAATCCCAGCCTCTTTCTGGCGTCAGGGCATGACCGCGCCCGTTCTCGCCGTATTTTTGACGAAAAAATTCAAGATTCCAGTATGCAGGCGCGCTACCGGAAGCATTCAGTCCATGTAGTTCTTTTCCGTCCCAAACCATGACAAAAGCATCACTCCCCAGCCCGTTTGATACCGGCTCAACGACAGTTAAGGTTGCTGCGGTGGCAATCGCGGCATCAACCGCATTTCCCCCTTCAAGCAATACACGGTTACCTGCATGTGCAGCCAACGGATGGGATGTTGCAACTACATTTCTGGAAAACACCGGGGCTCTGAGGGTTGGATAAGGATTGCTCCAGTCAAATGTCATCACTCACTCCTGAATTTTACGAGAACCCTTTAGACAGATACTTTTACTATCCGCTTTGCTGCCTCGAGGGCCAGGGCATTACGGTCAATTTTATTGGTACTGGCCAACATGAATGTTTCAACGAACCAGATATGCCGCGGATGCAGATAGGCCGGACCATGTTCAAGACTAAAGGCTTTAAGCTGGTGTTCGCTTAGCTCACAGCCCTTATGTAACTTCACCCAGGCCACCGGTTTTGTCCCTTTAATTTTATCAGCCACCGCCACCACACAAGCCTGCTGTACGGCCGGGTGTCGTTCCAGTAATTGCTCCACCTCACTGGGGTAGATGTTTTCAGCGCCACTGACAAACATATCGTCCCGACGTCCGACAAATACGTAAAAACCCTGGTTGTCGCGGGAAAAAATATCCCCTGTAACGTAGTACCCGTCATCAGTGAAAGGAGATTTAAGATCCGGACGCTGATGATATCCCTGCATCAGTCCCGGGCTTTTCAGTTCTAGCATTCCCCGATCACTGTCTATATTACCTGCCTCATCCCTCAGACGGACAGACACTGCAGCATGCGGATATCCCGGAGATTCCAGCGGCGCGGCCAGTCCTTGCGGATGCGGACCAAAAACCACCGGACCGCCTTCTGTTGTGCCGTAAGCATTGATAATCTTCGCTCCCGGGAGAAGTTGCCTGATTTGCTGATAAAGGCTCTGATTGACTGGTGCAGACCCCATACGGATAGCACGTACACTGCTCAGATTGCTATTCGCCAGTAACTCCGGGTGCTGTAACATCATCGCAACCATCGGCGGAACGGCCGTCAGCCAGCTACATTGATAGCGGTCTATCGCCCGAATATAGTCCGGTGCAGTAAACTGAGGCAACAGCACAGTGGTCACATGACTGGCCAGTGTCAGCAGAGAAAGTGCCAGTGCGTTCATATGATAAAGCGGGGCTGCAATGAGTATCCGTTCGCCTTCCAGCTCACGGTTTTGTAAACGGGTTTCCAGTACCCAAAGATGACTCGCATGGGTCAGGCGTACCCCTTTAGGCATTCCCGTCGAACCGGAGGTATAGAGCAGCAAGGCAAGGCTATCAGCTTCAGGTTGCCAGACCGGTAACTCCCCCGGCTCCAGGAACTGCTCTATTCCCTGTTCCGTCTGATCATTGAAATATATCCTGGGTAACGGATAAGCCGTTCTTTCCAGCTGATCACGGTCACCTAAAAGTATCTTTGCATCACTGTCCGTCAGTATTTTATCAATAGTCTCAACCGGAAATTTATAGTTCACCGGGACCGCAACCGCACCACATCGCAAAATGCCCAGCAGACTGACAATAAAATCAATGGAATTCCTCCCGATTATTGCCACCCGCTGACCGGAAACTATCCCCTGCGATAACAATCCCCGTCCCACAGCATCAGCCCTGCAGGTCAGCTGCCGGAACGTAATTTCAGATTGATGATTCTCATCTTCCGGCGTAATAAACGCCGGTACATCACCGCCTTTGCTAAGATCAATCAGATCGCCAAGATTGCTTATAATGCTCATGATAGAAACTCAAGTAATGTAGCCGCGACAGGCAATGCAATACGCACGCATCCCGGCGAGCGGGTAAAAGGTAAAGACAGACGCGCGGCGGCACGGGTAAGCAAATCAGGATCACCACCGCGGAGATGGATCACCGAAAAAAAATTCTCTCGTTCCGCCGGAAGATGCAGCAAATTGGTGTATGAAGCCAGAGCGTCTGACCGGGTGATAAACCTCAGTTCAAAATCTCCCTTAATTTTCCCCAGCCGCTGATAATGACGTTTTTCAGCCTGCGGATCTTTCGTCACCACACTTAAGGCACAAATGCCGGTCACCCCGTTGGCATGCCCGGGCCACCCCGGGCGCCAGACCCATTCCGGGGTATGGTGCTGGCAAAAGTACACGCGACCGGCACTAAATTCATCCCCCTGCAGCCTGAGGGTAGTGAAACGCGCAGTCCCGGACACCGTTCCGTCAACCACTTCACGCGAGAAATGCTGTAAAGGTTGCAGGCTGAATCCAGCTTCTTCCAGAAACTGCCGGGTCACCGCAGCATCCTGGCTGGAAAAAACCAGGCCATCGATGCCTTGCGGACTATTGAGAATTTCCTGACGAAGTTTCCCTTCGCCCGGTAAACCGATAATCTCCAGATAGTGGCTGTCAAACATCATCAGATGATTCAATGACCCAAGAGAATGATAACCACGTGGTGTCAGCCTGAATCCCAGTTCCTGAAAGACCTCTGCGAGTGCTTCAATATCGAAATGACTGTTGATTACCAGGTGGTCCAGTGCATGTTCCACATTTGCTCCTTAAACCGTTGCCGTGGAATAGAGGCCACGGCCACTGGCGACCAGACGTCCTTCACTGTCAAAAATTCTGGCCTCTGCACTGGAGAATTGTTTTCCAGACTTAATCACTTTCCCTTCAGCAATTAAATCGCCTTTTGCCGGCCGGTGATAATCGACACGTAAATCCAGCGTAGGGACACCTTTACCTGTCCAGGCAAACAGTGCCCAGTCGGCAGTTAAATCGACTAATGCGGCCAGAATGCCACCGTGGATATAACCACCTGCCGGATTCACCACCCATTCATCACGAAAATGTGCTTTAAGGGTTATTTCACCCTCAGTGACAGAGATAACTTCAAGCCCCAGCCACTGGTGAAAAGGCCCTTTGAGTAATTTTTCCTGTATTTCTGCTGCCGTCGTTAAAGAAATTCCGCTCATGATCAACTTCCTTTGCAAGGTTAAACGGGGTTCCCCCACCGGGAGACAAGAGCATGCCGCTACGGCGTCACAATAACTTTGCCCAACACTTCCCGATCCTGAATCAGGCGCAGACCTTCAGCAGCCTCTTCAATGGGTAATATACGGTCAATCAGTGGGTCTATCTGCCCATCGGCAACCATCGTAACCAGCGCTTGCAAATCATCCTGATAGAAACTGTTAGAGCCTTTAATATTCAGCTCAAAACTCCAGACATAGCGCAAATCTTCCTGTGGGTCATAACCGGCTGTCGCGCCACAGACCAGTAAAGTTCCGCCACGTTTCAGGCATTTGAGTGAAGGTCGCCAGGTATCCCCCCCGGTAAAATTAATCACCACATCGACTCCTCCCTCAAAACTGCGACGCTGGGGTTTGCCATAGTGCGCGATAGCCCATTTAGAAAAATCGGTCTCGTGATAATTCACCACATGATCTGCCCCCAGAGCTTTCAGCGCCGCGGCTTTCTGTTCACTGCCGGCACAGGCAATCACTTCAGCCCCTAGTTGTTTTGCCAGAATGACACAGGCTGTACCTACCCCCCCGCTGGCCCCCAAAATCAGGACCTTATCGCCTTTTTTCACAGTATTGTGCGTCACCAACATACGATGCGCGGTTCCATAAGCGACCGGAAGTGCTGCCGCCTGTGCAGTGCTGACCGAATCCGGCAGGGCAATCAGCTGTGTTGTATCAACATGTGCATACTCCGCCATCCCCCCATCGGTCATTTCTCCCATCAGACCTACGCCGGGTTTAAGAGGATTAACTAACACCCGATCACCGATGCTCCACCCCGTCACATCGTCAGCAATCGCGACAATGGTTCCGGCCAGATCCAGCCCAATGACCACAGGGAAAGGCACTTTTATCCCGGGCATACCTTTTACGGTAAAAACATCGTGATAATTAAACGAGGAGGCCCCGACACGAATCACCACATGCCCTCTGGCAGGTTCAGGACGGGGCTTATCGGTAATGACCTGCAGTTGATCCAGTTGACCATGCTGATTCAGCACCAGCGCTTTCATTATTCTGCTCACAGAAATCTCCTGATTATTTAATTGATTTAGCAGACTGATACGGAGCGGTATCAAACAGCGAATTGTCGAGCTGACCTTTGATTGCACCGCTGCTGACAAATACGCTATGCTGACGCTTCAAGGTGCGGATATCCGCGGGTTCAAAGGTGATACGGTTCATGCTATCCCAGTGACTGACATACACCTGTGCATCATGTAACGGCAAATTTGCCTGCTTTTGCAGTAACTCAACGACCTCTTCGGGATGTGAATGACCCCACTCCAGAGTATCGCGGAGTGCTGCAATCACATTAGCAACTGTCTGAGGATGCTGTTCAGCCAGTTTGCTGTTGACTGCACCGACACCGATATAGGGTACGGCATCAGAATGGGTCAGAGCCTTCCACTCATCAGCAAAAGTACCGAGAGATCTGACATGTAAACCCGTTAGTTGACTAATCGTGACTGAACGGAGCGCTGCGGCATCGATCTGTTTTTGCGCCAAAAACTGCGCGAGGCGAGACTCATTCCCCCCAACCAGGGAGAAGTCCTGTGGTCCGATACCTGCACTTTCCTGCAAAATTGTCCCTGCGATCACCGCCACAGATGACCCTGCAGGGGACATACCGATTTTCCTGCCTTTTAGTTCGGACAAACGGGTGATAGGTGAATCGGCTGGCACCACAAACTGCACATCAGCAGGTTGTGTCGCGGCAAAAATTTTAACCGGAACACCTTCGGAAGAGGCACTAAATACCCCGGCCAGTGGTGCCCCGAAAGCCAGGTCAATCGAGCCTGAAGCCAGTGCGCTCAGTGGTCCATTGACTCCCGGAAAATGAACAAACTGCGCATCAATCCCGTGTTTTGCTAAAAAGTTTTTACTTTCCAGGACAGTGCCGTATCCAAGACTGACACCACTGGTCCAGTAGCCAATACGTACCTTCTCTGCGGCGGAAGCCGAATTCAGGGCAAAGAAAGCCCCGGCAGCCAGCGCGACCGCCATTAATATTTTTCTCATGGGATTATCTCTGGTTAAGGTTTTTCCAGCGGAACAAATAGCGTTCCATGGGTTTTATCAGGCCGCCTTCCAGCAGCAGCATCAGTGTGATTAATAACAACGTCCAGCCGAAGACCTGATCCGTTTGTACCAAATCTCCAGCCTGGCGCAGGCGATAGCCAATGCCATCCGAGGCCCCCAGACTTTCAGCCACCAGCGAGACCCGCCAGCCAAAGCCAAACGCCAGCCTGGCCCCTGAAAAGAAGTAAGGCAAAATAGTCGGCAGGTAGATTTTTTGCAGAGTCTGCATTCTGCTCATCCGGAAGCTGCGCGCGAGTTCAACATATTGTGGCTCGACGGTTTTCGCTCCCTGCCAGACATTGGTGAGTATTAGTGGCAGTGCAGTCATAAGCACCACAAATACAGTCGTGAGATCCGAAATTCCGAACCAGATAATCGCAAATATTGCCCATATCGCTGAAGAAACAGAGTTAAATACCGCCAGTAACGGCTCAAAAAACTGCGCTAAACGTCGGCTTGCCCCCAGAGCCAGACCAAGCGGTGTTCCGATCACTGTTGCCAGCAGAAAGCCTGACAGTACCCGGGAAAAAGTAATACCGACATCATGGGAAAAACTCGCACTGTGCCAGAGCATTTTCACTGCATACCAGGTACTTATCGGTCCAGGAAAGACAAACGAAGGCATATGTCGTGAGGCAACCCACCACACAACAATAAAAATACCCAGTAACATAAGGCGCTGAACCAGCAGCGAAAACCATTGATTATACCGATGCATTTCAGACCTCCAGTCGCAGTAAACGGACTTGTTCGGTCACATTTTTTGCCGTCGGGACACGTGGTCTGGGCAAACTGACAGGAACAATCTGATGGATCCGTCCCGGGTGAGGTTTGAGAATAATTACGCGATCGGCCAGCACTACTGCCTCCTCAACATCATGCGTAACAATAACAATCGTCATGTTTTTCAGTTTGCGGATGCGCAGCAATTCATCGTGCATTGCACTGCGTATTTGCGGATCGAGTTTTGAAAACGGTTCATCCATCAGCAGAATTTCCGGTTCAGCCACCAGACTTCGAGCCAGAGCCACACGACTGCGCATTCCTCCCGAAAGCTGATGCGGCCAGGCATCAGCAAATGTCTGCAGGCCGACTAACTTCAGCACTTCAGCAACACGTGAATGTCTTTCATCCTTGCTTAACCGGCTGGTTTCCAGTCCGAAATTGACATTCTGCCGTACTGTACGCCAGGGCAATAAGCGGTCTTCCTGGAACAAATACCCCAGCTTATACCAGCGGTTAAATTCACTGAGCGGCTGGCCCTGGAGCATAATCTCACCACGCTCCGGCACCATTAATCCCGAGATAATATTCAGCAGGGTACTTTTGCCACATCCGGAAGCTCCCAGTAATGCCACAGTTTCTCCCTGAGAAACCGAAAGAGAAATATCGTTGAGCACTTGCAGATTGCCAAAATGCTTCCCGATGCCGGAGAGCCGTATCACTGCATCATCCGGAACGTAGTCATCAAGCAAAACCTCACTCATCAGAAGGGCCTCCTTTCGAGAATCGGCAGCAAAACATCCCCTTTGCTAAGAGTCGCGTAGACTTTTTCCAACGTCATAGCCTGAAATGTTTCAATATGGCGGCGTGCAATCAGTTCAACCCGTTTTGCATCTCTGTCTGTGAAAGCCTGAATCATTGCGTTATGGTCATTTTTGATTTCTGGTTTAGTCTTTTGCACGTTAAAACCCAATGCCACTAACCTGGACATTTCATCCATCAATCCAGATAGCGTGCGGATCAGATGCGTGTTACCCGATGCCTGAGCAATCGCCAGATGAAAGCGTTTATTAGCATTCATAAAGACATCAATTTGTTCCGGTAAAGGTGCAATAAGTTCTACACGACAGGCCGCTTCCAACTCACGCAGCAATTCAATATCAACCCGCCCTACCGCCAGCCGGGCAGCTAAAGGCTCAAGTTGAGTACGCAGCGTAAAAATCTCTTCAACATCCTGCACGGTGATCGGTGCAATGTAGTAGCCTTTACGGGGACGTGAAACCACCAGATACTCATGGCAAAGTCGGGCCAGTGCAACACGGCAGCTGCTTTTACCGATCTGATAGCTATCCATCAATTCAGACTCAGTAATCATCGCCCCGGGCATCAGACGACAGCTCAGGATGTCATGGCGGATTTGGTTATAAGCCGCGTCAGCTAGTGATAATGTTGGTGTTGGACGGGATGGCAGCATAAAAGACTCTCTCAGCCACTCTGTGAGATGCTCACAGGAGCGTTATAAGGTGCTTAATAAGGCCAGTCTAAGGAGTTTACGGAGTGGGAAGAAATAAGAAAAAAAGCTTTGTTTAGCAGGGAACCGAGCCATCTGGGCAGCTCAATACGTGGATTGTGACCTCAGTTTGCTATCTACACATTTCCGGGCGCGCAGAAATGCTCTGATGCAGATATCATCACTTCATGATTTTTCCGGAAACTTGCGGGAGGAATATGAGTTTGAAATGTAGATAAGTGCATCTGTGTCATCAGAAGAGAATATCTGGATCCCTGTGAGGTATTGCAGTCTACTGAGAAAACAACAGACGCTGTAATACCGTTTCAGCCTTTGAAATTGCATCTGTTGAAGATGCAAGGCAGAAACGACTGAATCAGAAAATTCAGTGAAAGAATTAAGTTTCAGACCGCAATACTGGACAAGGTCTCCATGTATTACGGCAGAAACGTAACCCGGGTGATCAGATCTTCAGCATTTTCACCGTGGCATCGATATCAATTTCATCTTCGGTGAAAATCGACGTCGAGCCCTGGAAAGTGGTAATCGCCAGTTTTTTCAGTGATCGCATGGCCCCGGGGGCCACTTCAGATTTTGGCCGGATACTGTTCATCAGCGCGCCGACTGACAGTACGGTGTTTTCTTTATCAATCCCGGCATCTGCGGGCACTTCTTCGCTGTAAACCACAAAGGATTTTATCGCGGTCAGTTTCAGCCGCTCACCGGCAATAAAAATATACTTGCTGTCCGGAATGACTTTAACCGAGAACGCAGAAAGCCCTTTGTTGTTAGTACCGGGTTCAAAAGTGACCGCCGCATCTTTCTTTATCAGCTCAGGGTGGGCGACTTTAATCACATGAAAATAGCGGTTGTCGCCGTTTTCATCTTTGATAAATCCAAAACCTTTATCTTTAAACCAGGTTGTGATTGTTCCGTTCATCGCTGTTACCGCCTGTTAACTCGTTTATCTGCTCAATTTTTGCAGCGCGCAGTGTAGAATACAATGCCCGCACAGACTATGTTTTTGGCACCTGACTGGGTGATAATTTTGCAGTTGTTCATCTGATTCACTCCCCATTCACCCGGCCAGAAGAAAAATCGAGATGATTTATCGGCTGTCAGGTCAGCCCTTTAGCAGTCACCACTTCGCTGATAAAATCCAGCACTCTGCGCAATAACGGGGAACCCCGTAAATCGGCATGGACCACCAGCCAAATCTCCGGCGCGAACAGTTCACCGCTGAATGGCAGACGTTGTAGATCAGATTCGGCATCACCGATAAATTGTGGCAGAGACGCCACTCCGGCACCACTTTTCGCTGCCATCAACTGGCTGGTAATATCACTGACGGCACAGCTAAGCGGTCGCCCGTTCGCTGCGGCTACAATCCATTTCGCATGTGGCATAGCGGCATACTGGTTATCGTAGCCAATAAATGCCCAGTCAGCAGGCTGGTTTTTCTGTGGGTAATCCCTGTGTGTGTAGAGTGAAAACGGCATGACTCCCAGTTTACGAGCCACATCGTTATCGTCTACAGGGCGAGCCAGCCGCAGAGCGATATCGGCTTCCCGGCGACTCAGGGAGATCCGTGCCGCCTGGCTGACAATGCTGAGTTGAATCTGAGGATAGCGCTGCCGGAAAAGTTGCAGGTTGCCCGCCAGCAGATGAGTCGCCAGCACCGGGGGCGCACTGAGGGTGACCTTGCCCGCTACCTGTTCCTGTTCAGCAAGGGCACTCCGTTCAATGGCAAATGCCGCCTCTTCCATCCGTCTGGCCATACCAATAATCTGCTGTCCAAACGGGGTCACAGAACAGCTGCGGGTGGAACGCCGAACCAGCGTACTGTTAAGGCTTATTTCCAGGCTGTTAAGCCGCCGACTGACGGTGGCATGATCAACCGCTAAGAGGCGGGCAGCCCCCGACAAACTACCGGCTTCGGCTACAGCCAGCAAATAACGCAAATCTTCCCAGTTTAGCATCTGTGCATTTTTCCCCGGAGTGTTGTGTAACTATAGGGAATTAACGCACAGCTCACAATTCTCTATGCTGCATCCTCTGAAGAAAGGAGTGATGCCGTCATGAATTATCGTACCCGAATCACACAGATTGCCACCTGCCTGGCCTTCGCGATTGTCCTGCTGGACACCAGTGTGGTGAATGTGGCTATCGCCGCAATACGCCTCAGTCTGCACACCGATATGCGTGGCATACAGTGGATCATTAATAGTTATTCCCTGACCTTCTCCGCGCTGTTACTGACCGCCGGCGTTTTGGGGGACAGGTTTGGTTGTAAACCGGTGTTTCTTGCCGGGTTTGCCCTGTTTACTTTCGGGTCATTGTGCTGCGGGCTGTCCCAGACTGCCGGAACATTAATTGCTTCACGGGTCATCCAGGGAGCCGGTGCTGCCTTGCTGGTCCCGGCCTCACTGTCGCTGATCCACATTTTGTTCCGGGATGATGCCGAGCGCGGAAAAGCCATCGGCTGGTGGGGAGCCGCCGGAGGGATTGCCCTGGCCGCTGGCCCCGTCGCCGGAGGCTGGCTGGTGACATGGCAGGGCTGGCCATCGGTATTTCTGTTAAACGTCCCTGCCGGGATTATCGGGCTGCTCATCGTCGCCCGCTATGCTCCGCCTTCCGTGCCACGGCCTGGTAAGCATCCGGATATTGCCGGTCAGTTGACAGTAATCATCACGGCAGGTTCACTGGCTTACGGGCTGATTACTGCGGGGCATAATGGTTGGGCCAGCCACAGTGTACTCAGCTCACTGACCGTTTCCGTGGTCTGCGCGGCGCTGTTTATCGTCGTCGAACGCCGCCATCCTGACCCGATGCTGCCACTCAGCCTGCTCCGCCAGGTCACTTTACGCACCAGTACCCTGGTCGGTTTTATCGCTAACCTGGCATTTTACGGCATGATCTTTGTGCTGAGTCTCTATTTCCAGACGGTACTGCACTACTCTCCGCCACAAGCCGGAAGTGCATTTTTGCCGATGATGGCAATCCTGGTGGTCATGAATATCCTGGCAGGAAGAATCATGCCGAAGGTCGGGGTAAAACGACTGGCTGTGTACGGGTTACTGATCTCTGCCGGCGGCTACGGGTGGCTGATCGGCGCTGGCCCTCTGACAACGCCTCTGGCGATGCTACTGGCCGGTAGCGGGATTGCCCTGGCGATTCCGGCAATCACCAGCGCAGCGCTGGACTCTGTGGCTCCGGGGCAGACGGGTATTGCGGGCGGGCTGCTGAATGCGGCACGGCAGGCTGGCGGGGTATTTGGGGTGGCGCTGTTTGGCACACTGATTAACAGCCACAACCCAATACAGTTCACTCACGGAATGCATACTGCCCTGGCGATTTCAGCCGGACTGCTGTTGTTCGCTGCCGGAATCAGCGGATTATGGCTTAAACACCGACATAAGGACCGAAAAAAACGACACCTTCCGGCCTGACCTGCGGACAGGGGGCATGCGACGGTGTTGTCAGCGTAGTGGCGGTACCTCTGACAACCTGACATTCCACCCCGTGTTGTTATTCCCCGCCACTCAGTCCCTGACGATGACGATGAACCCGCCCTTCAGCCAACGCGGTAAGCAGTAACACCACGGTAGTCACCCAACTGGCGCATTCCAGTCTTAGCGACGCAATGATCCATGGGATAAGACAGAGCACGACTGCCCCCGCCAGATGGGGCGCAGGAATTTCTCCGTAAACGGTTTTTTTATAAAACGCACTGCCTGCCAGAAAGATCACCGGACCTGCACACAACACCAGGCTGTGTAACAGTCCGGTGGCTTGTTCCGGAGATTCCATGGTCAGGTCATTCCCGACCGCCATCACGATGATGCCGCCTATCAGGATGACATGCAGATAGTGGAACCGGGCCCCCATCCTGCCCTGATCATCAGAGCGGCTGATCGCCAGTGTCGCCTCTTTGCCGGAGGTTCCGAAATAAAGCCACCACACCGCCAGTACCGACAGGAAAGTCGCTGCCATCGCGGAAATCTCAGAGAAACTCCAGTGAGATTCTGCCGACAGTGAGCCTCCGGTCGCCAGTAAGGTTTCTCCCAGAGCGACAATCACAAATAACTGACAGCGTTCCGTCAGGTGTCCACCCTCAATCGTCCAGTCACGGGTGGAAGATCGCCCCATCCCCGGGAAGGCAAAACCGCTCATCGGTGACAGGTATTCACATAACACCGCAATCACCCACAACAGGGTGCGCAGATCTCCCCCGGCCAGCGCCCCGCCAAACCAGAATACCGCCGAAACCAGCAGCCATGCCAGCATCCGTCGGTAATTAGGACTCAGCGCATGTTCACGACCCAGCACTATCACTATCACCAGGGTACGTCCGGCCTGTATCACCACATAAGCCAGGGCAAAAATCCACGCCCGCTCAGTGAATGCTTCGGGTATCGCGGCAGACATCACCAGTGCGGCCGCCATCACAAAAAATAACAGTCCGCGAATGGCCGGGGTTTCCGGACTAAACCAGTTGGTTACCCAGCAGGTATATTGCCAGCCCAGCCAGACAGCGAACCAGAGGATTAAGGTGTGCAGTACCCCTGAAACGCTCAGGTCATGCAATAAACTGTGGCTGAGTTGCGTCACCGCAAACACATACACCAGGTCAAAAAATAGCTCCTCCCATGTCACCCGCGCATGGTGGCCATCACGCTGGCGTAATAACGTCGATGCCAGATTATTATCAGCCATACATCGTCTCTTTATCGTCGGTTGGGGCTTCCTGCTCGTCGGCTGCCGCCCGCTTTTAAATGCAACCAACCCGGCACCTTCCGTTATCAGACCAAAAGCACCGGGTAATGATCCTGCCCGGGTGCTGCCGGAAACTTTAGGCAACAGGGTACGGCAGTTATTTTGTAGTATAGCCACCATTGACCAGGATGGTTTGTCCGGTCATCCACCAGCCTTCGGTGACCAGAAAACGTACCCACGGCACAATATCGTTGATATCGGTCAGGCCGGTTTTACTAAACGGTGACAGAGCTGCGGCGGTTTTGTGATAAGCCACCGCATCCGCCCCTTCAGCAGGGTAGAAGAACGGAGTATCCATCGGCCCCGGCCCGATGGCCGTTACCGAAATCCCACGTTCGCCCAGCTCTTTCGATGCAGCACGGGTGAAATGTTCCACCGGGGCTTTCATACCCGCATAGGCGGCATAATACGGGGTATAGGCGCCCAGCAGTGAAGTGACCAGCGTACAGATCCGGCCATTATCGTTCAGGTGTTTACCGGCTTCTTTAAGAAAAAAGAAAGCGGTCTTGGCATTCACCGTACTCATCTCGTCAAATTCTGTTTCACTGATATCAGCCATCGGCTTTTTCAGTACCTTGCCGACCGTATTAATGGCAATATCCGGGCGACCAAACTGTGCCACTACATCGGCAAACAATTTCTCCATCGCCGCCGCTGAACTGAGGTCCGCCTGAAATGCCGCTGCTTTGGCACCGGCAGCAATAATCTCTGCCACGGTATCGTCGGCCTGCTGTCGGGTCGCCGCACTGTTGTAATGTACGGCAACGGCCGCCGCGCCCTGTTGCGCAAAATCACGGGCAATCAGCCCCCCGAGGTTTTTTGCCCCTCCTGCGATAATCACGACTTTACCTTTAAGTGTATGTTCTGACATAACCAGCCCTCTGAGTGAAAGATAATGCGGCGATCCCGCTGATAAGCAGATTAGTACAGATTTTTATTGTATAAAGGTGGATGATTTGTATTCACTATGCAGAAAATACGATTAATAAGTGCTTATGGATTCCATTGAACAGTTTCGTATATTCATCCGTGTCGCAGAGATTGGCAGCTTTATCCGCACGGCGGAAACCCTTGACCGGCCAGCCTCTACCGTCTCGGCAGCCATCCGTGAGCTGGAGAGCCGGCTCGGAACCCGGCTGTTCCACCGTACCACCCGCCACGTTTCTCTGACTTCTGACGGAGAAACCCTGTATGCACGCAGTCAGCAGTTGCTACAGGATATGGAAGAAACCGAGAACCTGTTTCGTCAGCAGGACGGCAGGGTGACCGGTAAACTTAGGGTTGATGTACCGGGAAGAGTCGGTAACCAGATAATTATCCCCGCGCTGCCAGATTTCTTTGCCCGCTATCCGCTAATCACCCTCGAACTCGGGGTGACCGATCGCAGTGTCAATCTGACGGAAGAGGCTATCGACTGTGCGGTACGGGTTGGCAGGCTCAGCGACTCCGGGTTGATTGCCCGCCCTACCGGAATGCTGAAGCTGATTAATGTGGCCTCAGAAGGTTACCTGGAACGCTATGGTAAACCTACGGCCCCGGACCAACTACAGAATCACTACGTGGTCGGTTATGCTTCTCCCACCTCCGGTCGTCGGGAAAACTGGCAATGGATCTCAGGGGGTGAAACTTTTTCAGCACAGGTGAATGCCATGCTGAGTGTGAATAATGCAGAAGCCTGGATAACCGGCTGCGTCGCAGGGATGGGGATGATTCAGATTCCGGAATATGATGTCGCAGAACTGCTCGCTGCCGGCACCTTGCATCAGGTGCTACCGGATTACCTGCCACCCCCACTGCCGGTCAATATCATCTACCCACATCGTCGCCATCTGTCACGACCACTGCAGCTGTTTATCGACTGGCTGGAACCCTTATTGCGGGAAAAAATGCGACTCACCCGCCCATAACGGCCTCGGGTGAGTAAAACTGATTGCCGGTGATTGTCTCATTCACCCCGCGAATTCAGGCAGAAAAGTCCGTAGTTTCGGTCAGCTGTAAGGCCTGCAACAGAGTTACGGGCGTGACGGCGAACGGCAAATCATTCAGGCTGTCAGCCGGGAAACGAATCTGATGGGCAATCTGATACAGTCTGGCCGCCCTGTCGCCCAGCAATCCCGGCAGGCGCAGTGGTGTACCAAACTGTCGTAACAGGCTGAGCAACTGCGGATCCGGCTGTTGCAGCCCGTTGTCCAGTAATGACTGAAGTAGCAGACTAAAGCCAACCTTTTCCCCGTGCAGCCAGTCATGAAGCTCCGGCTGATGGGTCAGCGTATCATGAATCACATGGGCTACTCCGGGAGTCGCCAGTGAGCCACGAACACTGTTTGCCAGCCCGGCCAGGGCAATATTCGCTTCGATCACCTTCTCAAGATCTGCGGTCACCTGCTGTGACTGATTAGCGACAACGGCCGCATCTCCCTGACGCAGAAAAATGTCAGTGGCCTGCCGGGCTGCCGCTACTTTTAAATCCAGCGCCAGCAGATGAGGATTTTTCCGCTGAAAAGGTTCAAACTCATACCATTTCGCCAGTGCATCAACGATACCGGATCGCAGATAACGCGGGTCCGACGCCGCAATGATGGCACTGTCCACCAGAATCAACGCCGGCATCTGTGACAGTTCGTTGCTGCTCAGATGCCCGCCCTGCGAATTATAGATAATCGCTAATGGTGACCAGGCAGCACAGGTCGCGGCCAGAGTGGGTACGGTAATCAGCCGACGATCGCCTAAGGCTTCATTCGCCGCTTTGGCGGTATCCAGCACACGGCCACCGCCAACCGCCAGAATGCCTTCGGCTCCCTGCTGCTGAACATTGTCACGGAAACCCGCCACCGCCTGCGCGGTACATTCGCCCTGCAAATATTCACTCTCCCAACGAATTCCTGCCTGTTCCAGGCTATGAATCAGTTGCGGGTTGACCGCCTGCCAGGCCCGGGGAGAAGTCAGTATCCGCAGATGGCTGGCCAGCGGGCGAATCAGTTCACCAGCCCGGCCCAACAGACCTGGTCCTTGCAAATAATTTTGCGGAGATTTCACGCTAAACATCTGAATTCCTTAGGAAGTTAACGACGATGAGCCAGCGAACGGACGACAATATCGCCGGTTTTCTGAATCGCCAGTACCAGAAACAGCAGCATAATCACTGTTCCTGCCATCAGCGTGTTATCAAAACGCTGATAACCATAACGAATGGCCAAATCTCCCAACCCGCCACCGCCCACTACACCGGCCATGGCAGAGAAACCAATCAGCATAACGATAGTTAACGTAACCCCGGACACCAGCGCAGGTAACGCTTCCGGCAGCAACACCCGGCTGACGATATACCAGAGATTACCGCCCAGTGACTGCACCGCTTCAATACGACCGTAATCCACTTCATTGAGTGCACTTTCCACAATCCGTGAAAAGAACGGAAATGCCCCGAGAGTAATAGGTACCACGGCAGCTGTACTGCCCAGAGTGGTCCCGACAATCAGACGAGTGAAAGGGATCACCGCGATCAACATGATCACAAAGGGTAATGCCCGGCCAATGTTTACCACCCAGTTCAACAGGTGAGAAATCAGTGGATTTGGCAATAAGCCGCCCTTACGGGTCAGGAAAAGTAACACACCCACCGGCAGGCCAATCAGCAGCGTAAAGACTGCTGATAACAACACCATATACAGAGTGTCCGTGGTTCCGCTGATCATCAGATCCCGAAACTGTCCCCAGTCTACGCTACGCATCTCTGAGCTGCCTCCTTCAGATATTTCGCCCTGAACGCACGATCGGTATCGCCATCCTGCAACAATAGTTGCCGGAGTTCGCCGTCAGGGCGGGCCATAATTTGTTGCAGCGTCCCGCTCTCCACCAGTTGGCCTTTTTCCAGCAATGCCGCACCATGGCAGATACGTTTAACTACCATCATTTCATGGGTGATCAGCACCACCGTTATCTTCAGCTTTTGCTGAATATCGGCCAGCAAATCCAGCACCGAACAGGTGGTTTCCTGATCCAGCGCACTGGTGGCTTCATCGCACAGCAAATAACGGGGATTGGCCGCCAGTGCGCGGGCAATACCGACCCGCTGCTTCTGTCCGCCAGACAGGCGCCCCGGCCAGGCATCCGCAAAGGCTTCCAGCCCGACCAGTTGTAATAACTCTGTCACCCGTTGCCGGCGCAATGGTTTGGCCACCCCGGCAATCTCCAGCGCCAGATCGATGTTCCTGCTGACAGTGCGTGAATGCAGCAGATTAAAATGCTGAAAAATCATCCCCATCTGCTGTCGTTGCTGACGCAGACCACTGACCGGTAACTGCGCAATATCCTGACCATCAATCAACACCCGCCCCGAAGTGGGTTGTTCCAGGCGGTTCAGGCAGCGCAGCAACGTACTTTTCCCCGCCCCACTGTGTCCGAGGATGCCAAAAATGGTCCCCTGCTCTATGGTCAGTGTCACATCGCGGATCGCGGGTTCAACTGCTCCGGGATAGAGTTTGCTGACCTGTTCCAGCCGAATCATTGCCCGGCATCCCTGACAGGGATCACCGACCCGTTATACTTCTTACGAATGAAGTCAGCGACCTGCTGAGATTCCAGATCTTTTGCCAGTTCAATGATCCGTGGATCATTTTTAAGCTCAGGCCGGGTCACCAACAGGTTGGCATAAGGGTTATTTTTGGCTGATTCCAGTCCCAGTGCATCTTTGGCCGGAACCAGCCCGGCTTCCAGTGCATAATTGCCGTTAATAATCGCGGCATCGACATCATCCAGAGAACGCGGGATCTGCGGTGATTCAATTTCGATAATTTTAATCTTTTTAGGGTTATCCACGATGTCTTTCGGGGTCACCAGCACAGAGGTTGCATCGCCGACAGATTTAAGCTTAATCACCCCTTTGTCCTGGAGTAAATAGAGCGCACGACTCAGGTTGGTGGAATTATTCGGTACCGCGATACTGGCGCCCTGCGGCAGATCGGCCAGCGATTTCACTTTATGAGAATAGATGCCTAATGGCTCGATATGCACCGAGGCCACGACGCTAAAGGTCTTACCCAGCTCTTTTTCCTGATCTTTCAGATAGGGCAGATGCTGAAAATAGTTAGCATCGACATCGCCGGAAGCTAATAATGCATTCGGATTCACACCACCATTCATCTGGATAATTTTCAGATCTAATTTCGGATCTATTTTCTGAACATATTCCAGTATTTCTGAATGAGGTACGGGATCAGCAGCCACCCTTAATGGCGCGGCATGTACCGCCTGGGAAATAATTAACGCCAGCCCTGCCAGACCATAATATGCTGATTTCATCATCTCACTGTTCCTTATTTTCCGAATGAATTGTTATTTATTATTGAGATACTCGTGGTAAAAACGTTCGGCAACCTGCGGATGGGAACGCAGGCGGCCTTTTAAATAATTCCAGCCCACATCACGCAGCAATGGATTTAACGGATCACTGGCCGGTCCGTTGGCTAATTTCGCCAGATGATCCGGTAACTGGTATAATGGCACTGTGGCATCGAGCTGCGCACCGAGAAAGAAAGCCACAGACAACCGTTCATGCCCGGCCTGCGGCGAAATAACCCGATGGATAGTCGCCCGTAAATAGCCATTAGTCGCCAGTTCCAGTAACTCGCCGATATTCACCACAAAAGCATCTGGCACCGGTACCGCATCCACCCAAACATCTGGCGAAACTTCGACCTGTAATCCTCCCTGCTCGTCCTGCAACAACAGGGTTAAGAACCCTGAATCCTTGTGCGCACCCACGCCCTGACGCGACTGGTCGTCGCTACGCCCGGGGTAACGGATGACCTTGATATGTTCGTTAGGATATTCACCATACAGGCTGTCAAACGCATGACGAGGCAGAGACAGCGATTCAGCAAAGGCACGTAATAACTCCAGTGCCACTGAGGTCATCTCCTGTTGCCAGCGGGTCAGCACAATGCGCAGTTCCGGCAGAGTTTCCGGCCACTGGTTGGGCCCCTGCATTCGCTGCCAGACGGGGGCCTGTGGGTCATTTATCGCTGGTCGTTCTGCACCAATATCAAACTGTTCGCGGTAGTCCGGCTGGCTGCGGGTAATTTCCACCCCTGCGCGGTTATAGCCACGAAAATGCGGTGAGTTTGCCATTCTGACGCTCAGCTTATCGGCTTCCGGCAACGCAAAGAAACGCCTTGATATATGCTGAACATGGGAGAGTAATTCAGAAGAAATACCATGGCCGGTCAGATAAAAGAAACCGATATCGCGGGCGGCTTTCCCCAGTTTTTCCAGCAGTGCCGCACGTTGTTGCGGGCTACCCTGTAATTCGGAGAAATCTATCACCGGTAACGCTATATTATCTGCTGCCATGAAAATCTGCTCCTGACTGATGAATAATTTCATCATGCCATTGCAGTTTATTATTCACTACCAACATAAAGTTCTGTGCTTAAGCAAAAAAATGAATATCGCGATTCATTGGTTTATCAGCCAGATACACAGAAAAAACGCTTTATTTTCCAGCCTCTGTACCGTGAATAATAAACTCAGGGGGCTGCCAGGCCGTTATTTCCGGCAATGGTCCGGTGTATATTTCAACCTCAACAAAACAGGTCTGGGCACTGCAACCCTGACCGAGTCGTGAGCTGCCGGTATCCGGCGTTAATATATTCGGATTACCGTGCTTATCCAGCGATCCTTCTGCCAGAGGATCCAACGGATCATACCAGGCGCCGGTCGACATTTGGATCACTCCTGGCAATATATCTTCACTTAACTGCACCCCGGCCAGCAGGGAACCGCGTTGATTGAATACCCTGACCACTGACTGGTCAGCGATCCCCCGCGTTGCGGCATCCCGGGGATGCATCCAGAGAGGTTCACGGCCCTGAATCTTGGTCTTGCGGCTGACTGACCCTTGATCATACTGGCTGTGTAACCGTGTCCGGGGCTGGCTGGAGAGTAAATGCAACGGCCATTGCCGCTGATCCTGTTGCCGGGCGGCCTGTTCGGGGACGTACCAGCAGGCATAGCCCGGAGCCTCCGGATAGCCAAACCCGGCTACGGTCGCGGAGAATAATTCAATTTTCCCCGACGGGGTGGACAGTGGCGCAGCCTGCGGATCTTCACGGAAGTCTTGCAGTAAGATCTGTGGCTTCACCGGCCGCGGATATTCGATAACACCGTCTTGCTGAAATTCGGCGTAACAGGGTAATTCAATGCCCTCCGCAGCAGCCCGTGGCCGCGACTGCTGATACAGGTATTCAAGCCACTGCTGTTCATTGCGGCCTTCGGTAAAACGCTCCTTAAATCCCAGTTTGTCGGCAAGCTGGCTAAAAATAGTATAATCATCCCGGGCTTCGGCGTGTGGCGACAACTGTGGATGCATGGCTATCATAAAACCATCATTAGAAGCGCTGCCAATATCTTCCCGTTCCAGCGAGGTGGTCGCTGGCAGAACAATATCGGCAAATTTTGCCTGTGCAGTCCAGTATTGCTCATGAACAATCACCGTCTCTGGCCGACGCCAGCCACGAATCAACCGGTTAAGATCCTGCTGATGATGAAAGGCGTTTCCCCCGGCCCAGTAAATAAGACGGATATCCGGATAGATCAGGGTCTGACCATCAAACTGAAACGGTTTTCCCGGGGCCAGCAACATATCGGTAATTCGTGCAACCGGAATCCGCGCCTTCACCGGATTGATACCGGCCGGCATCCTCGGCCCGGAAAAACGACGTCGGTGCGCCCCCGACAGATTGGTCGACGCGTAGCCAAAACCGATCCCTCCGCCCGGGGTTCCGATTTGCCCTAATAGTGAGGTCACGGCAACCAGTGCCCAGAATGCCTGCTCTCCCTGCCTGGCTCGCTGTACAGACCAGGCCATATTGACCATCGTTCGCCGTGCCGCCATCAGACGGGCCAGTGAGCGAATGGTCTCAGCTTCCAGCCCTGTTATCTCTGCAGCCCATTGCGGATTTTTTATCTGACCGTCAGTCACGCCTTGCAGGTAGTCATTAAAGCGGTCAAAACCCACTGTGCAGCGCCGAATAAAATCTTCGTTAACTAACTGCTCTTCGCTCAGAACCTGGCAGATAGCCAGAAGTAATGCGGTATCGGTCCCCGGTTTTATCGCCAGCCAGTCAGAGGAAATGCCACTGGTGAGATCATGACGAACCGGACTGACATTGATAAACCGGCAACCATTGTTCTGCAGGGTTTGCAGCCAGTGGTCCAGCGCATGATCATTGGCACCACCGCCGTTTACCTGAGAGTTTCGCGAAGGTAGTCCGCCAATAGCCACAAATAACTGGCAATGTTCGGCCAGTACCGGCCAGTGAGTATGCTGACGCTGAAGTTCGTCCAGATCACCCAGAATGTGGGGCAGCACACGCTCGCCGGCGGCGATGCTGTAGGTGTTGGTACTGCCGGTGTAGCCGCCGAAACAGTTGAAAAAACGGTGGAGCTGACTCTGAGCATGATGAAAACGGCCGGCGCTGGCCCAGCCGTAAGACCCCCCGTAAATCGCCTGATGACCGTGGGTTGTCGCCACCCGTTGCAATTCACCGGCGGTCAGACTGAGTGCTTCTTCCCAGCTCACTTCAACAAAGGGTTCCCGGCCACGCTGTTGCGGATTATTATTGCCCTGTAAAAAACCAAGGCGAACTGCCGGGCGTCGTACCCTGCTGTTTCCCTGAACACTATCCGGCAACGAATAACCAATCGGTGATGGCTGGCGGTCGGCCGCAAACGGGATAACCGCAGTCAGGCGACCTTGCTCTACCTGTGCCTGATAGGTTCCCCAGTGCGTCACAATCAGTGAATGTCTGGCATTTTTCGGACGGCTCATCGCGCTCCCGCAATTTCAGTCAATACCGTTAAGGCGCTTAATCACGGCGAATCCGGCGTGCCAGCCGGGTACCTACCGTCTGTAACAGCTGTACCACCACAATCAGTACCAGCGCCGTAGAAACAGTAGCAAACACATCAAAGCGCTGATAACCGTAAGTAATCGCCAGATCGCCAATCCCCCCTCCGCCAACGGTACCGGCCATAGCCGTGGCCCCAAGTAAACCGATAGTCGCCGTGGTGAGCGCCAGAACCAAAGAAGCGGCCGCTTCCGGTAACATAAAGTGCCAGATGGTCTGGAATGTACTGGCGCCCATCGCATCGGCAGACTCCAGTATTCCGTCATTCACCTCCAGCAAAGAGCTCTCAATTAACCTGGCAATATAGGGGGCGATAAACACCACCAACGGGACAATCGCTCCTGCCGTCCCAATCGTCGTGCCTACCAACCAGCGGGTCAGAGGCAGGATGGTAATTAACAGAATGATAAACGGCAGTGAGCGCAGAATATTGATAACGGGATTCAGTAACTGATGCACCAGATTGTTGGGCAGTATCCCGCCAGGCCGGCAAATCACCAGAATGATCCCCAGCGGAATTCCCGCCAGCGCACCAAACCCCAAAGAAATACTGACCATCAGCAACGTATCCTGTGCTGCCCCCAGGAATTGATCGCCGGTGACGGCGGTATTAAAGAAATCAAACATCGCTGATTTTCACCCCTGCATTGACTAAATACCCGACCGCAGAATCAATATCAGCCGCCTGACCACTGATCCGCAGAATCATAAAACCAAGGATGGTCTGACTCACCTCCGACATACTGGCAAACAGGATATTCACCTGGACCGGATAGTCACGGATCAGCTGATTAATAATCGGTTGCTGTGCCGTCTGCCCGACAAACTCCAGCCGCAGCGCCCTTCCCCCTGGCTGCTCACGAATAGCCGCCAGCGTCTGTTCCGGCAGCCGGTCATGAATAACCGTCTCCACCAGCCCGGCGGTCACCGCCTGCTGTGGCTGGCTGAACAGATCGAGCACTTTTCCCTGCTCGACGATTCGCCCTTTGGACATCACGGCGACTTTATGGCAAATTTTTTGTACCACCGACATTTCATGAGTGATCAGCACAATCGTGATCCCATAGCGGCGGTTAATTTCCTGTAATAACAGTAAAATCTGAACCGTGGTATGCGGGTCGAGTGCCGAGGTCGCTTCGTCACACAACAGCACCGACGGGTTGGTAGCCAGAGCTCTGGCAATACCCACCCGCTGTTTTTGCCCTCCGGACAGTTCATCCGGATAACTCTGTGCCTTGTCACTGAGATTCACAAATGCCAGTAATTCACTGACCCGCTCACGAATCTCCTGTTTACTGCGCCTTTGCAGAATCAGCGGAATAGCCACATTATGAAATACCGTCCGCGAGTTCAGCAGATTAAAGTGCTGAAAAATCATACCGATATCTTTTTTAGCCTGGCTACGCTCCCGCCCCGAAAGGCCCTGCAACGACACACCATTAATCAGAACTTCACCACGGTCGGCAGTTTCCAGGCTATTAATCAGCCGCAACAGGGTACTTTTGCCTGCCCCGCTGGCACCAATAACCCCGAAAATCTCACCGCGCTGAATGGTCAGATCAATATTATCTAATGCAGTCACACTTTCGCCTTTACGGGAAAAGACTTTACTGACGGCGTTAAAAGTAATGATTGGAGAATTCATTTGAAATAGTCAGGCAACAAATAGCCATCATACTGATGGTGAGAAAGAATATAGGATTTAAATTCGGCAGAATGATATCCGGCGACAATATCTTTGGCGAACGGTGCCTGTTTATTTTTTCCGACAACCGTCACCACGTTAATAAACTGGCTGACCGGGGTTTCGAGTTTCAGCGCCGATGCCAGTTTAATCCCACTGGAAACCGCAAAATTCCCCTGAATTAACCCGTAATCGACATCCGGTAATGCCCGTACCTGCTGAGCATTATCCATCTCTTTCAGCACCAGTTTGTAGGGATTTTCACTGATATTACGCTGCGAGAAAGTCGCAGGGTCACTGTCCGGGCTTATCTTCAGCCAGCCTAAACTTTGCAGTACCAGCGCGGCACGATACTCATTCGGTGCCTGGTTAGGCACCGAAATCACCGTGCCTGGCGCCGGAGTGTTCAGGGTCTTCAGCTTCCCGGCATACAATCCCATAGGGGGCGTGGGTACCTGGACAATCCCGACATTATCAATGCCCAGCCGGTCATTGACTGATTTCAGATACACCGGATGCTGCATAATATTAGCTTCGATTTTCCCCCGGGCAACAGCATCATTCACCTGAATTCCGTCGCTGAAATCCAGATATTCAATCTTATAGCCTTTCTTAATTAAATAAGGCGCCACGCCTTCACGGAACTCATCTTTATAAGGCCCGGGGTTAAATCCTACCCTGATAAGCTTTGTATCTGCGTGAGCCACAGAGAAAAGGGCCGAAGAGGCCAGCAAAGAAACAATAAGCCTGTTCGTCAGTGAACGATGCATAAGAAAAAGATCTCCCAAAAATTCCGGTAACTATTGATAAATCACATATCTACCCGAAACTTTCGGACAGTACCAGACTCTGCTTATGGCTTTTATTTGCTAAGGTTTAGCGTTAATTTGTTATTACCTTTTATCGCTATCTTTATCTTAATTATTGCTTGTGCGCTCAGCGGATATTACTGCCGGGCAGCAGTAAGCTGTGAGATAGTTTGTCTGTTTGAACTGAAAATGAGAAAACTATGCCGGTATTTCGCTCGTCACCGCTGATAAGCCAGTTAGAAGACAATATCTTTAGTGTGCTGGAAAAAATGGCAGCACAAACCGATGCTTCGCAGCGACCCGTCATAGACCTGTCATCCGGCAGCCCACGACAGCCGACACCGCCGGCGGTGGTCGCAGCCCTGCAGCTGGCCGCCGCCCGGCCAGATAATCATGATTATCCCTCTTTCTGGGGAAAAGCAGAGTTACGCCAGGCCATTGCCCGCTATTGCGAGGCCAGCTACGGCTATCATCCGGACCCGGAAAACGAAATTGCGATATTTCAGGGAGCACATATCGGCGTTTCAGGAATTCCCCGCGCTATTCTGAGTCCTGACGAGTACCTGATATCTACCGATCCCTGCTACCCCATCTATCGTTCTGCCGCCGCGCAGGCTCAGGCCCGATTTTATGGTATTCCGTTGCAGGCTGAACGGCAGTTTCTGCCGGACTTTAGCCAGGTACCCTCAGAGGTCCAACAGCATGCCGGTTTGCTGATGCTGAATTACCCGCATAATCCGACCGGAGCGACTGCCACTGAACAGTTATTTGATGAGGCTCTGGACTTTGTGCGACAGCAGAATATTCCATTGTTGCATGATTTCGCCTATGCCTCAGTGGGCAGCCAACCTCACCCTGCTCCACTGAGCCTGATGTCTCGTCCTGAGGGCGCAGAATGGGGCGTGGAAATTTATACCATGTCGAAAACCTTCCTGATGGCAGGCTGGCGGCTGGGATTTGCGGTCGGAAATGCCTCGGTAATTAGTGCCTTTAAAAAACTGCACACGCAGAGTTACAGCACGGTATTCGGAGCGATACAGGATGCAGCCATCACTGCACTGTCACTGCCCCCGGAGGCCGTCAGCCAGTTCGCAGAAACCTACCATCGCCGCCGTGAACTGGTCATCCGTAGTCTGGATGCCATGCACTGGCCGGTCGCCCCTGACCAGGGAACGTTCTTTCTGTGGTTGCCGGTTCCGGCAGGCTACCAGAGCCAGCAATTTGCCGAATATTTACTGCGCGAAGCTCAGGTTCTGGTGGCACCAGGCCAGGCATTTGGCCCGGCCGGAGAAGGCTTTATCCGACTGAGCCTTACCACCGATGACAGCATACTCGATGAGGCACTGAAGAGAATGGCAGCGTTAAAACTATTCCATTGACCCTGTGCTGAATGGCCGGTTAATTGGCCATTCAGCCTGATTATCCTGCCATGCCTTAATTTTTATCGCTGAATTATTTTCAAATTCAACCCGTAACACTATAAAAAAATACTCTTTTATCGTCAGCCAGTTACCGTTAAATAACCCTCCCGGAAAACAATAAATATAATTATTAGAATTTTCTTAAGGAGATATATATAACTTATGCCAGGCTTAATAGTGAAAAATCACATTAACCGAGGTGAATAATGAGTGATTCAGAAAACACAAAAACTAAAGTTGATTTTCTTCGTGATGTTATTTCACAGCTAAAAGAAATACGCCATTATGCACAGACCAATACCGAAACTTTATCAGCACACTGGCTGGCTTTTGATACCGGTGAATATGAAGATAAAGAACTGGCAGAGCGGATTAATACCTTACTGAATCAGCAAGGGAGATTGCTGGATGAGACAGAATCCGTTATTCAGGATCTGGAAATTTCGGTAAACCACAGCGAACAGGAAAGTTAATTGTGGTTATCAGGGCACCAGCGGTGCCCTGACATCTTTATCGCAACTTAAAGATCGTTTTTCACGACGACTTTATCCGCACCCGGTAAAGTATAAACATTCTCCTGATACCACTTCTCAGACAGTTTTGCCAGCGTACCGTCTTGTTTCAGCGAGGTGAGGATATTATCAATCTTGCTGATCAGAGCCGGGTCTTCCCCTTTCTTGTACAGCACCACCGTCGGGAACAATCCAACGCTGGCAGATGCTTTGATATTCAACGGCACTTTCTTGATCAGTGACAGATACCCGCCGATAGGATAAATAGCAGCATCATATTCCCCCGAATCTACCGAACGGAACATATCCAGGGCCGACTCTTCTCCGGAAGGTGTTAGCGTAATCGGGGTGGCCGCATGTGACTTGTTGTACTGTTCAATCACTGTATAACGGGCATCATTGACATTAATTGGGTTCAGTTTTTTATGCTTAGTGGCAATATCGTCCAGAGAGTTAATACTGTTATCGTCTTTTCTGACGATCAGCCTTAAATCGCTGATCCCTGTAGGCTGATGCGAATAATCAAAGCTTTTCGCACGATCTTTATTCAGATAAAAATGGTTTGCTGAAAGATCGTAAGCCCCGGTTTTCAGTCCGGTCAGAATTGCATCCTGAGACACCGTGCTGTAGCTAAATTTATATTCCGGCAATTTCTTCTGAATAATTTTTAGCAGCTCGCCATCATAGCCGGAAATGGCTCCGTTCTCATCCACATAAGAGAATGGATAGTTATTGCTGTCCAGCGCGACATTGACCTGTTGCACAGCTGCCTGAGCCAGAGATGCAAACGATGATAATGCCAGCCCGGAAACTATCAGGGCACCTGCCAGTGATTTTTTAAATGACATGAGTATTCCTTTTAATATTACACTAGTGTTTTTTTAATAATAAGATCGATAACTTTCGAAAATAACAATCCCAGGCCGACAAAGACGATATAAACAATCAGGTAAGACTCGACATAATTAAATGTCCGGGCTGAGACAATATTTGATTTAGCCACCACATCAATGACCCCGATCGTGGAAGCTAATGCCGAGTCTTTAATCAGATCCATCACCACGTTACAGAATGCCGGACTGTTGGCGGCCATCATCTGCGGAAAAATAATTCGCCGGAAACTGCTGAACGGTGGCAGATTAACGGTCCTGGCGGCTTCCGATTGTCCGCTATCCACTGAGTACCAGGCAGAGCGAAAGAATTCTGAAAAATAACCTGAATAAACAAATACCAGTGAAGCAATAGCGGCAACATTCTGAGGCAGTTTCAGTTTCCAGGCCGATATTCCGTGAATACCCACCCAATTAAATACCGCCACCAACAGGTAAGGCAGGGTGTAAAACATCATGTACATCAGAACAATGACCGGTATGGAACGGGTCAGTGACAGATAAAGGAAAATCAGCTGCTGTAAGGCACGGTGTTTTACCTTCAGGCTAATCAGACAGACCACTCCGCCGGCAATCAGCGAAAATAACAATGACAACAGAATGATTTGCAGCGTTTCGCCTAATCCGCTGAGGATAAATGGCGTGGAGGTGAATAAAAATGTCTTATCCATGCTATTTACCCGTAATAATCTGGTATTTATTTTCCAGAATTTTAAGCACACCAGAAATGATCATACTAAGCAACCAGTAAATCAGTAACGTGCTTATAAAAGACTGAATTTGCAGCATTCCATAACTGGCATTCGAAATTCTCTTCGCCAGACCGAATACATCATTAATCCCCACCAGATTCACGACTGAAGTCATTTTTACAATGGTGATCAAAAGGTTGGCAAAGCTTCCCACTGAGATCACACAAGCCTGCGGTAAAATGATTCTGAGGAACCCCGCCAGTGGCGGAATATTACTGGCAGCAATGGCTTCGGCCTGCCCGCTGTCAACTGACTGAATTCCCGAGCGGATTATTTCGGCAAAATAAGCTCCGGCAATCGCTGCAATTGCCCCGATGGCATACCAGATGTCCCGGATAGCCGTGACATCGGCTCCGGCTTTCTGCAACAGGAATTTACCGCCAAAATAAAATAACAGAATCACGATGGGAATAGGTGAGGCTCTCATCACTCCGGTATACAGGCCATATAGCCAACATCCCGCCGTACCACTGGATCTCAGTGCCAGCAATACCAGTCCGAGAACCGCACCTGTCAGCACTGAAAACAGGATGATTTCAAGCGTGGTCCCCATCCCGGACAATAACTTGATAAAAACGTCGCTGAAGCTGTTCATATTAGTAATGTGTGACTTTATCGACAAAATTGCGGGTGCGTTCATTATTCGCCGCATGGAAGATCACTTGTGGCGTGTCAGATTCAATAATTTTCCCACCCTCCATAAACACCACCTTGCCGGAGATTTTTTCGGCAAAGGAGAATTCATGGGTAGAGATAATCATGGTCTGCCCCGCAGCTGCAATTTTGCGGATAAGCTGTAAAACGCCACCAATATTTTCAGGGTCAAGTGCCGATGTGGGTTCATCAAGTAGCAAAATCTCCGGTTGCAAAGCCAGCGCCCTGGCAATGCCTACCCTCTGCTTCTGACCCCCGGATAAATTACGCGGATATTCGCCGGCTTTATCCGCCAGCCCGACTTCGGTTAAATACTTAACCGCGATATCTTTTGCCTCAGCCGCCGCTATTTTCTTACCGTAGATAATGCCTTCAGTCACGTTTTGCAAAGCTGTCAGATTATTAAAAAGATTATAGTTTTGAAAAACCATACCGGTTTTCTTTCTGATATCACTTTCCTGTTTTTTGTTATAACGACCAAAATCAATAGCCGTTCCTGAAATATCCAGTGTACCGCTGTCAGCGGGAGATAATAAATTCAGGGTTCTCAGCAGGGTTGTTTTCCCGGAACCACTCGGACCAATCAGGGTAATAATTTCGCCCCGCGTTGCTTCCAGCGAGACCTGGCTGAGAATCTCTGCATGACCTATTTTTTTCGAGAGGTTACGGGCAGAAAAAATTGTTTTCTGCGACATTATTCGTCTCTCCAGCCAAGATCTTTAGCCACCACATCAATCAACAGTTCCAGTGAACGATTGCTCAACCGGTAATCAGGTTCAATAGTATGCGACTGGAAGGCGATATGGGTCGCACGCTCCAGCACACTGTCTTCCGCCAGCAAGCGCCCGACCTGCTGCGGGGTGCCATAATAAGCATCTTTGATGGTGGCAAATTCATTCAGAGCACAGTAATCCTGACTGGCCGGATCGGCATATTTCTCATCGAACCTTTTGATAAATCCATCCAGCCATTGCTGGCCCTCGCTGTGCTCATCGACCACCAGGACAGTGCGGGATACCATAATTCGGGGTTCCGTTCCTGCCGGCAATGCAGCCAGGTAACTGTCAATAATCCGGTGCTGAATAGCCAGTAACGAGGTCTCTCCTCCAACGGCCCGTGGCTGGGTGCGGGATAGCATCAGGCCGAACCCAGCGGCCCCTGCCTGCGCCGCCCCCTGCTCAGAAAACGTCGCCAGCCAGGTTTTCGGCTGTAAATTGTCTGGTGCCGGATAGAGTTGCTGTTTGTTACGCAATATCTCCTGAAACCGTGTAAAGTTATCGCCAAAGATTTTTCGACGATTCGCGGCCTGCAAGCCGAACCCTTTAAACGTGGCATCCGTTGCTCCGCTACCCAACCCCAGTTCGAGCCGCTGGTTATGCAGTAAATTCAGAACGGTGGCGTCTTCAATCACCCGCAACGGGTTTTCAAATGACAGGGTAATCACTGCGGTACCGAGAGTGATGTTATTGGTGACCTGACCGGCCGCTGACAGCAGGACAAAGGGGGAAGGTAAGCCACCCTCTTCACGATCAAAATGGTGTTGTGCTATCCAGGCATTATCGTATCCCAACTTTTCCGCGAGAATAATTTGATCTAATGCAATCTGGTAGCGTTGCTGTGCGGAAGTATCATCCAGCAGACGGGTGAGAAAACCTAACTGTTTTTTTTTGCTGACTAAAGACATAACCAAACCATAATTTAATTCATTATTAATTTTCCTTTTTTAAAAATATCAGCATTAAAAGTTAGCCGCAATCCGCCGTTATACAACCAATTTATCTATCGATATGCTTTTTTTATCTTTAGAAAAATATTTAATTATTGCTGATTTATTTACTCCGATATTCTTTATTTACATCGGGATCAGATATGTATTAATTGTTTAATTATTTAAATGAAATTGTTAATTCATAATAAAAATTATCCATCAATTAAACACTAGTTCTTCAGATATAAAAATTGATCCAACTAACAAAAAGGAAAAAGCTTCGTTTGGTGGTGTTTATCGCAGCTTCATTTCTTCCTGATTAGCAACAAAATCGTCCGACATGACAACCAGTGACACCAGGTATTTCCCGAAGCGTCCGCGCGCGCATTATCACCACCCTGGGGATCCATTCCTGGCGCGGTACCAGAGCCTTCCCCGGGATTTTGAGTAACCTGAGATTCAGGGTCATCACAAAAAACGATGATATCAGGACTTAACATACTATACTCCCATATAGTATATTGACTGAGTCACCCGACTGAGAAAATGACCTATGCCGTCAACTCCTGAAGCAAAAAAGAAGACTCTGACCCGTGTCAGACGTATCCGGGGGCAAATTGATGCTCTGGAACGTGCGCTGGATGAAGGTGCAGAATGCCGGGCCATACTGCAACAGATTGCTGCGGTGCGCGGCGCTGTCAATGGCCTGATGGCCGAAGTGCTGGAGAGTCATATCAGAGAAACGTTTGACGGTTCTGATACAGACAGCCGGCAACTCAATACCTCGGTAAACGATACTATCGATCTGGTTCGCGCTTATCTGAAATAGCGACCCTTTACCATGAATTAAGGATACCCATTATGAAATCACGTGCTGCGGTCGCTTTCGGCCCCGGAAAACCGCTGGAAATTGTTGAAATTGATGTTGCTCCGCCTAAAAAAGGGGAAGTGCTGATCAAAATTACCCACAGTGGTGTCTGCCATACCGATGCGTTTACTCTGTCCGGCAGTGATCCGGAAGGATTGTTCCCGGTCGTTCTGGGACACGAAGGCGCCGGTGTGGTCGTTGAACTGGGAGAAGGTGTGACCAGTGTCAGCGTCGGCGACCATGTTATTCCGTTGTATACCGCTGAATGTGGTGAATGCGATTTCTGTAAGTCAGGTAAAACTAACCTCTGTGTTGCCGTGCGTGAAACCCAGGGGAAAGGAGTGATGCCAGACGGAACCTCACGTTTTTCTTACAATGGTCAGCCGCTGTACCACTATATGGGCTGTTCAACATTCAGTGAATACACCGTAGTGGCTGAAGTGTCACTGGCAAAAATTAACCCTGAAGCCAACCATGAACATGTCTGCCTGCTGGGTTGCGGCGTCACCACCGGTATCGGAGCGGTGCATAACACGGCTAAAGTTCAGGAAGGCGATTCCGTGGCGATTTTCGGCCTTGGCGGAATTGGTCTGGCTGCCGTTCAGGGGGCCCGTCAGGCCAAAGCTGGCCGTATTTTTGCCATTGATACCAACCCGGAAAAATTTGCACTGGCCAAACAGTTTGGTGCCACCGACTTTATCAATCCCAATGACTACGATAAGCCGATTCAGCAGGTGATTGTCGAAATGACTAAATGGGGTGTTGACCATACCTTTGAATGTATCGGTAATGTCAATGTTATGCGCGCCGCGCTGGAAAGCGCGCACCGTGGCTGGGGGCAATCGGTGATTATCGGTGTCGCCGGTGCGGGTCAGGAAATTTCAACCCGTCCGTTCCAGCTGGTAACCGGACGTGTCTGGAAAGGGACTGCATTTGGGGGCGTCAAAGGCCGTTCGCAACTGCCGGGCATGGTAGAAGATTCAATGAACGGTAAAATTGAGCTGGCTCCGTTTGTCACTCATACCATGACTCTGGATAAAATTAACGATGCCTTTGATCTGATGCACGAAGGCAAATCCATCCGTACGGTGATTAATTTCTGATGTGGTTCCCCCCTCTGCGGAGGGGGATTTCTGGATTACCCGCGTTTTCCTGCTGACTCTCCTGTCTCTCTGCACTCTGCTGATCCACTCCCTTGTTGATTGAATATCAGGGTGAGAGATGGGCTATGTACTAACAGGGAGTATTGAACTGATTCTGGGTGACAAAAGCTATTCGCTGTCTGCCGGCGATTCATTCCATTTTCCCAGCCCTATTCCTCACAGCTATCACAACCACGGAGATGAAGAGGCACAGGTACTGTAGGTTAATACCCCCGTCACCTTCTGACATCGGGTAATGGCCGGTTTGTCTGGTCTTCAGCTCGCCACAGCCGGAGGCTTTCAGGTAGCAGAATGGCTGCGCACCTGAAACATTCAGATCATTTTACTGCAGGTATGCAGCCTGTAGTTTCATCTCCACGTAAGCGTAAACGCCACTATTCTGTTATCAGGACGCAGATAAAAATCATTATTTCTATAACTATAAACAGATTACGTACCGGGCAACTCGCTTACCGGTCTGTCGTCTGCGGTTTTATCGTCATCCCCTTACGCTAAATCACGGTGCAAAAGCATCATATTAGTGCCCCCACAAAACACCCTGAACCAAAAAACGACAAATCAGGGAATTATGAGTCTGTTGTTTCATAAAGGTTGTTTGTAAAAAATTTTCCTTAATTCGTCGTAGCTTAGCCAGCACGGGTAGATATCAGCACCACAGTGGGCCCGGGATGGCCTGATTATTGCTTTGGATAGGAAACTTTAGTTTCTCCCCCGGAGCGAACCCGATGAATAAAACCCATGAAACCGGGCTGTTATATGGCCTGAATGAGAAGATACCGACCGTCCCCGCGATTTTTACCGCTATTCAGCACATGCTGGCCAGTATCGTCGGTATTATCACCCCGCCATTGATCATTGGTTCCACGCTGGGGCTGAATGCCTACATGCCCTATCTGATTAGCATGTCATTATTTGCCTCCGGTCTGGGGACCATCCTGCAGGCCGGACGTTTCTTTTCCATCGGGGCGGGGATGATTTGTCTGCAGGGCACCAGCTTTGCATTTCTGGGAGTGATTATTTCCGGCGGGATGATGATCAAAGGCCAGGGCGGAACTCCGGAGCAGATTCTGGCCATGATCTTCGGTTGCAACCTGGTGGCAGCGATTATCCCGCTGATCGTCAGCCGCTTTATCCATACCTTTTCACGACTGCTGACTCCGCTGGTGACCGGCAGCGTGATTGTGCTGATCGGTATCAGTCTGATTAAAGTCAGCATCAGTGACTGGGGCGGCGGTTTCGGTGCAGCAGATTTCGGTTCTCCGCGTAACCTGGGGCTGGGTGCGCTGACTCTGATTGTGATTGTGCTGATGAACTGCAGCCGTTCCCCCTGGCTCAGACTGTCCGGAATTGTGACCGGGATTGTCGTGGGTAGTGTGGCCGCCTGGCTGACCGGTTCTTTCCATCCGCAGTTTTCCTCCGGCGGGCAGTTACTGACCGTGCCGGTCCCGTTCCGTTTCGGTGTGGCGTTTAACCTGAGTGTGTTTATTCCGATCGCCCTGGTCTCACTGATTTCGATAATTGAAGCCGTAGGCGACCTGACAGCCAACTGTATGCTGTCGAAACAACCGGTTGAAGGCCCTGAATTTGAAAAACGTATCAAGGGCGGGATCCTGGGTGACGGTGTCAGTTGTATCCTGGCCGCCGCTTTTTCCTCCTTCCCGAATACCACATTTGCCCAGAACAACGGCGTGATTCAGATGACGCAGGTTGCCAGCCGTTATGCGGGCTTCTGGATTGGCGGCATCTTTGTGCTTCTCGGCTTGTTCCCGATGTTCAGCCATGTGCTGGAGCAGTTGCCACCTCCGGTACTTGGCGGTGCCACACTGGTAATGTTTGGCAACGTCGTCGCCGCAGGGATTCGGATTATGACCCGCGAGACCATTGATAACCGCGGCATGCTGATTATTGCCATCTCTTTTGGTGTCGGTCTGGGAATTGAGGCCCAGCCGGATGTGATCAAAGAGCTGCCTGC
The DNA here is from genome assembly GCF_002345795.1 of Tatumella sp. UBA2305. Lineage (NCBI taxonomy): Bacteria > Pseudomonadati > Pseudomonadota > Gammaproteobacteria > Enterobacterales > Erwiniaceae > Tatumella > Tatumella sp. UBA2305. The sequence continues at coordinate 69,196 of NZ_DDVT01000025.1, read as the reverse complement.
CTTTATCCGCACCCTGCTACAAAGCGCGGTCACCAGCGGCGGTATCCTTGCGATTCTGCTGAACCTGGTACTTCCACGCTCAAAGCATAAACCCGAAGTAAATACTCACATTCAAAATGAAAGCAGCAGTTCAATTTCAGGAGAAACGCATGTCTGAACAGCACCCGGTTTCCGGCACCTCCGGGCGCAGGATTTGGATTAAACAGCCACTGGCCTGCTTTACTGCCAGCGACCAACAGGCCAGCGGTGGCCTGGTGATCACCGGAAATACTATCAGTGAAGTGCTGGCCGCTGGACAGCAGCCGTCGCAACCCTGTGATGAAGTGTTTGATGCCCGTGAACACGTGGTGCTTCCCGGGTTAGTAAATACTCACCATCATTTTTATCAGACCCTGACCCGGGCCTGGGGACCGGTGGTCAGTGAGCCGCTGTTTCCCTGGCTGCAACAGTTATATCCGGTCTGGGCAAAACTGACGCCAGAGGCACTGGCTCTGGCGACCGAAGTGGCGATGGCAGAGTTGTTACTCTCGGGTTGTACCACCACCAGCGACCACCATTATCTGTTCCCTCAGGGAATGGAAGATGCCATCGATATTGAAGCTGAAGTGGTCAGCCGTATGGGAATGCGGGCCATGCTGACCCGGGGTTCGATGAGCCTCGGACAGGCCTCCGGTGGCCTGCCTCCGGAGCATACGGTTCAGACTGCGGAAGATATTCTGGCGGACAGTGAACGCCTGATTAAACGTTATCATCAGCGTGGTGACGGCGCACAGATTCAAATTGCCTTAGCGCCATGCTCTCCTTTTTCGGTCACCACTGATATCATGCGCGCCAGCGCAGAAATGGCTGAAGCTCTGGACGTCCGTTTACATACCCATCTGGCCGAAACACTGGATGAAGAAGAGTTTTGTCTGAAACGCTTCGGTTTGCGTACCGTTGATTATCTGGATTCGGTGGGCTGGTTAAGTCACCGGACCTGGCTTGCTCACGGTATTCACTTCAATCAACAGGAAATTGAACGTCTGGGAGCTGCCGGCTGCGCGATATGCCATTGTCCGGTCTCTAATATGCGCCTCGCCTCCGGTATCTGCAGAACGCTGGAACTGGAACAGGCCGGTGCGGTGATAAGCCTGGGCGTTGATGGTTCTGCTTCTAACGATGCCTCCAACATGATGTACGAAGCCCGGCAGACGCTGTATCTGCAGCGTTTACGCTACGGGGCCAGAGACATCACCCCGGAACTGATCCTGCGCTGGGCTACCCTCGGGGGAGCGAAAGCCCTGGGGCGCAGCGATATCGGACAGTTGTCGGTCGGTAAACAGGCAGATATTGCCCTGTACCGGCTGGATGATTTGCGGTTTAGCGGCAGTCATGACCCACTGGCAGCTTTACTGCTGTGCGGTGCGGAACAGGCTGACCGGGTGATGATTGGCGGTACATGGCGGGTCACCGACGGCAGGATTGTCGGACTGGATACCGATGCATTGATTGCCCGTCACCGTCAGGCGGCAAAGCAACTGATCATGGCATAACACTATAATACAGCGGAGCGGCATTGACTGCTCCCGCATAAAAGTAATGTGGCAAATAAACGGGAACGACTGATGAAAAAAATAACTAATGATAGCAATACACTGCGCCGTGCCGGCTGGCAAAAAGTGATAGGTGGCGGATTACTGGCCGCCTGTCTGTTACCGATGATGGCACAGGCCGTCGCCGATGATAGCAATCCGCAAACGGCCAACGATTTCAGTGAAATTTTCACCAAAGGCAAGGTCAGTGGCAGTATCCGTTCTCTCTACTATTCCACACATAATGCCTATTTTGTCTCTCACTATAACCAGGATACCGTCAGCTACGGGGGTTTCCTGAAATATGAAACCGCGCCTTATGACGGTTTTAACATGGGTGTCAGTGGTCTGTTTGTCCGTGGTATTGATCACGGCAGTGCGGACCAGACCGTTAGCGAACTGGGAGAAAACCAGACCAATATCGGTGAAGCCTGGTTACAGTGGAAAGGGGATGATTTCCGCATAACCGGCGGTAACCAGCAGCTGGATTTACCTTTCCTGGGCAACTATGACTGGCGTATCACCCCGATCATTTATCAGGCTGTGGATATGGAATATGGTCAGGGCGAAGACTTCCTGCGCGCGACTAAAGTTTTCCGCTACAAACCCTGGGGCTCCGATACTCAGGGCCGTTACACCGCCTATAACACGACCGATAAAACGGCAGGTATGTGGTCGCTGGGCGCCGGTCATCACCTGGATGCCGGCAGCACTCATCTGAACGGCGTCGCCTGGTACGAAAGCTATCGCGACTACACCAATATTTTCTATACCGAAGGTCACGCCAGCTGGAATAACGTCGCCATGACCCCGGATTTCGGGGTGCAATATATTCGGGGCACCGGTAACGGCAAAGATCTGGCAGGCCCGGTGAACAGCCAGAGTATTGGCTGGCAGTTATCCCTGAACCTGACGCCACAACTGAACTGGAAGCTGGGTTATGATTACCTGTCGAATAATGCCAACAGCTATCAGTACGCGCTGGTCACCCCGTACGCACATAATGCCTCATCAGGCCCTTACTTTGCACAACCGTTCTTCACCAGTACCCAGGATCTGGGGAATGGCAACGCCTGGTCGACCAGCCTGAACTATAACTACAACCAGAATCTGACCGTCGGTACCCGTTACACCTGGATGGATCTGACCCCACCGGCCGCTTCCGGCAGCCTGCGTCAGTCAGAATATCTGGTCTACGGTGTCTGGAACTTTGACGGCGTGCTGAAAGGACTGAGCCTGAATGACTTCCTCGGGGTGCAGACTTCTCCACTGTACAAGAAGGATTTCTGGCAGAACCGCGTCACTCTGCAATACGATTTCTGATGTATTTACGGCGGGTGCCTGCACCCGCTGTTTTTCCTGACCCCGCCAAAAATACCTGTTTTCTCTCCCGTCTGTCATTACCCTTAGCCGCCCTCCGGAAAAGCAATGGCGAAATTAATTTTAAATAAAATAACAACGGACTTAACAACCGGACAAAAAAAAGATTACACTAGCGCTATTATTCACGGGGACCCAATGGAATTGTCATTTGTCATTTCTTATCCGGTTATCGCACACTAAACTTCCTGCAGTTATTGCTATTCTGGCCATACTGATGTTGTTTATTGCCCCGGAAATATCCCGTTCATTACAAAACTCCTCCGCCACACCAACCGCCAGTATCTCTGCTTCTTCTGAGATGGCAATGCCGGGCATGTCTGTGACCGCGCACATAGCCATGGAGAAACACGCCGCCCCCCACAGTGCTCCGGCCGTTGACCCGATGTCGGGAATGGATGATATTGCCTGTGGATACTGCGTGATGCTGCTGCATATGCCGGTACTGCTGGCAATGATGGTCTTCCTGTGCTGGTTCAGTTTACTGTTGCGTCGGGCCCCACCTGCCAGGCGACATTACGCCCTGCCGGTTCGTTTATTCACCGGCGATCTTCAACCCAGGGGTCCTCCCCTCCGCTGCTGAATTTTATGTTCTGTTTCTGATGATGAACGGCAGATTATTTTGCCGTGGGTAAATAATATGTGCATTGGCGCAGGAATAATTACGCCTTAAATAAAAGACGGTTAATTCCGTGATTATTTCTCATCATCAGGATCAGACATTTATCTATTTTCAGAATAACCATTCAATATTGCCATTATGGTCACAGGTCTGGTTTTCAGTCTTCGGGAATTAATTATCGATCGCCATCAGGCGCGTCACCCGAAAATATATTTTTGATTTACGCAGGTCAGTCAATGACCGGCGACTCACAAGGAATGATTATGTCTTTTTCAGCCAAAAATATCGTTGCAGCGTTATCTTTACTGGGCAGTGCGTTACTCAGTCAGCAGGCGCTGGCACATGCTCATCTGACCTCTGCCGAACCGGCACAACAGAGTGAAGTTTCGGTCTCACCAGACCATTTAACACTGCATTTTTCTGAGGATTTAGAAGCCGCCTTTACCGGCATCACTCTGTCACAGGCCGATGGCAAGCAGGTAGCGACCGGTAAAGCCAGCGTGGAAGATACCGCGAAAAGTACCCTGATTGTGCCGGTGACTCAGCCGCTGAGTCATGGGAAATATCAGGTTGACTGGCATGCACTGTCTGTCGACGGGCATAAGACCAAAGGCAGCTATACTTTCACTGTGAAGTAAGCCCTGTGATGCCGGTATCAGTAGATACCGGCAGTCTCATCGGGGAGGTTCGACAGATAACATGGCTTCATCTTCATGGCTGCGGCGACGAAAATCACTGGGGCTGACCCCTACCCGTTTACGAAAAACCCTGGAAAAATAGAGCTGATCGTCATATCCCACTTCTCTGGCCACCGTGGCTACCGGTTCCAGGGTCGACTGTAGTAATAACCGGGCACGGATAATCCGTTGATCTTCACGCCAGCGCAGCAGGTTGACTCCCAGTTGTTCGCGGAACAGATGAGCCAGCCGTGACGGTGATAAACAGACATGCCGGGCAATATCCTCAATTTTCAGATCACTGGCCAGACGCAGTGTCATAAACTGACAGGCTTCCACTATTCGGGCATCACGAACCTGTTGCTGGTGTCTGGGATCTTCTTCTGCCGCCCTCAGCAACAGATTTTCCAGCAGATTCATCGACATTTCTTCGGCAAAGGGCCTTCCTGAATTGTGCACCTGTTCAATATTAATAAACAGCTGACTGAACTCAGCCTGCAAACTCTCCGGTAACCGCAATCTTCCTACGCCGGATTGCAGGGTGGACCACTGTAACCAGTTACTCCAGAAGGCTCTGGGTCGGAAATAGACCCAACGATGAAACCAGTTATCACTGTCCGGCGCCCGGCCATAGTAATGAGCCATTTGCGGCTGAAACAGCAACATATCACCGGGTTCACAGTCAAAACCGGCTTCGCCTTCAAAAACTCGTCCCTTTCCGCTGATGGTGAGATTAAGAATATACCCTTTCATCCCTTCCGGGCGGTCAATAAAGAAATCCAATGCTCCCCCGGCGGTGATGGGCGTCAGCCCGGCAACCAGCCAGGCATTAAAATGATAGCCAGGCAGTAGCGGATCTTTCTGTAATTTGCCGGATGACGAATGAAACATCATAAATTCTCCCCGGGACTAAATAAGCAAACTCACCAGGCGCATGGTGAATCACGTACTTTCAGACTTAGCTTTTTTGTTTATAGCGGTCAAAAATAACTGCCGCGAGCAAAATAGCCCCCCGTACGACATACTGTGAAAACGGTGAAATATTCAGCAGATTCATGGCATTTTCCACGGTGCCCAATATTAATACCCCGGCAACGACATAAGAAATGCGGCCTACCCCACCTTTTAGCGAAACGCCTCCTAACACACAGGCAGAAATCACTACCAGCTCATAGCCCAGCGATGTCATCGGCTGGCCGCTGGTCATACGGGATGCCAGAATGATTCCCGCAGCGGCTGATACCAGCCCGGAAAGGATAAAAATAATAATCCGGGTGCGGACAACGGGTACCCCGGCCAGTCTGGCGGCTTCTTCATTGCCACCAATCGCCAGCGTATTTCTGCCAAAAATGGTTTTATTCAGCAGGAATCCAAAGACGACCATCGTCAAAATCGTCAGCCAGATAGGTGCCGGCACCCCCAGCCAGTTGGCATATCCCAGGCTAAAAAACGAATCATCATCAATGCCCACCGCTTTACCGTCTGAGATGATATAAGCCAGACCGCGGACAATCTGCATCGTCGCCAGCGTCGTGATCAGGGCATTAATTTTAAGCCTCGCAATCACAAACCCATTGACCAATCCGGTCAGACAACCCAGCAATAAACCGGCTCCCACGCCAATCCACATATTTTCAGTCAGGTTCATCACCACTGCGGTCACCACCCCGGCACAGGCAATCACCGAAGCAACAGACAGATCAAAATCACCGGAGGCCAGGCAAAACAACATCCCGCAAGCCACCATACCTGACATCGACATGGCCAGTCCCAGGCCTTTCATATTAATGAATGTGGCAAAGTTCGGGACAAAAATAGCGCAGACAACAAACAGCAATGCAAACACCACCAACATGCCAAAATTGTTCCATAGCCGGTTCAGGCGTTGCCCGGAAGACACTGCCAGCGGTGCAGTGGCAGAAGGGGTTGAAGTTGAATTAGTCATAGTTAACTCCTGATTTCAGACAACAGCCGGTTGTCCGGAGGTCACCGGCATCGCCAGGCTCAACGCCTGAGGTTCGCTCGCCTGGTCATGAGAAAGTTCACCGGCAATGGCACCTTCCCGCATCACGAGAATACGATCCGCCAGTCCTAACACCTCCGGCAGGTCACTGGAGGCAAACAGCACGGCGACGCCCTGCGAGGCCAGTTGATAGATCAGCTGATAAATTTCATGTTTAGCGCCCACGTCGATACCGCGGGTAGGCTCATCCAGTAGCATCACTTTAATATGGCTTTCGGATAACCAACGGCCGAGGATGGCTTTCTGCTGATTCCCGCCAGAGAGCCGGGCGATTTGTTGTTCACCGGTCGGGGTCTTGATTTTTAAACCACGAATATGCTGCCCGGCGTTCTCCAGTTCCCAGTGGTTATCCACCAGCCAGCCAGCCGACAAATGTTCCCGCCTGGCGCTGATATTGATATTTTCATTGACCGAGTGAACGGGAATGATACCGTCAGCTTTTCTGTCTTCCGGGCAGAGCAGAATGCCGGAACGAATAGCATCAATGGGTTGCGACAGACGGAGTTTTGCCCCTTCGAGCCACACCTCACCGGAAAGTATTTTGCTGGCACCAAACAATCCTTTGAGTAATTCGGTCCGCCCGGCACCGACCAGGCCGAATAATCCAACAATTTCCCCGGCACGGACCTGCAGTGAAACCGGTTGTTTCACCCCGGTGGTATGGAATTTATCCAGCCTCAGACGGGTTTCACCGAGGGGGCGCGGCTGGTAACCATAGATATCACCAATCTCGCGACCCACCATCGCCTGCACCAGTTGTTGATGACTAAGCCGGGTCATATCATCGAAAGTGCAGACGTAGCGACCATCTTTAAATACCGTCACCGCATCACTTAAGGCAAAAATTTCTTCCATCCGGTGCGAGACATAAAGCACCACTTTGCCCTGTGCCCGCAGTTGACGGAGCACACGAAACAGGTGCTCAGTTTCGCGGGCAGACAACGAGCTGGTCGGTTCATCGAAGGCAATCACCTGCGCATCACGCGCCAGCGCTTTGGCTATCTCCACCATCTGCCACTGGCCGAGTGACAGGTATTTAAGCGGAGTTTCCGGGTCGATAGTCATCCCGAGAGCGCTGAGTTGCTGTTGGGCTTTTTGTCGCAACAGCTTTTTATTTAACAATCCACCCTGACCGGGTAATTGACCCAGGAAAATATTCTCGGCAACTGTCAGTTCCGGCACGAGATGCAATTCCTGATAAATAATGGCAATACCCGCCTGTAAAGCCTCGGTGGTATTACTGAATGCCACCGGTTTCCCCTGAAGAATTAACGTTCCTTCGGTGGGGGTATAACTGCCGCTGAGGATTTTCAGTAACGTCGATTTGCCGGCGCCATTTTCGCCCATCAATGCATGGATCTGCCCCTGCTCACAACTGAAGGAGATATCCTGCAACGCTTTAACTCCGGGGAAACTTTTGCCTATCCCCTGAAACGCCAGAGGCGCGGTGGTTCTGATCATAACGGCTCCCGCTCACAGTCAATGACAACATGGCAATTTTGACGCTCCGCCACTGCTGACGACGGAGCGTGGCTGTGGTTTACATCAGCCCTTTTTTCTTCAGTTCCTGCTTAAAGTTGTCACGGGTAATCAGTACCACATCGGTAACTTCGGTAAATGCAGGCGGTTGCTCATCTTTTGTCACCCAGTTAAACAACATCTGGCTGCTTTTATAGCCGTGGATATCCGGGCTCGGCAGTAAAGAACCGTAGAAACCGGTGGCTTTCGCTTTGGAAAGTTCGCTGACGGCATCGACTCCGTTAATGCCAATACCAATCACATCTGCGGCTTTAAATCCCTGGCCTTCAGTCGCCCGGACACCCCCCAATACGGTGTTGTCATTCATACCAACAATCAGCCAGTGCTTAACCTGTGGGTGCTGAACCAGTAACGAATTACCGGCATCCAGCGCCCCCGGAATATCATTTGATTTGGTGGGAATCTGATAAATCTGTGCAGCAGGGAAACCCGAGGCTTTCAGGGCGTCCATAGCGCCGGTAGTACGACGTCGGGCAGTATCCAGTTCATCCGCGGTAATCGCCATCACCGCAGTGTCTTTCACATCCCAGCCACGTTTCTGCATCTCTTTATAGAGTTCCTGGCCCTGACGCTCACCGATTTTGGTGGCCGCCATCATCACCAGCGGGACAGCCGTTATCGGCTGACCTTTGGCATTCACAAACTGGTCATCTACCGCAATCACTTTCATATCGTAACTGCGGGCTTTAGCAATAATCGCGGCCCCGAGTTTAGGATCCGGGGTACAGATAACAAAGCCTTTGGCACCGCTGGCCGCCAGGCTGTCAATGGCATTCAGCGTCTTTTCTCCGTCAGGAACCGCAATCTTTATGACATTAAACCCCATATCTTTGCCGGCTTTATCGGCAAACGCCCATTCGGTCTGGAACCAGGGTTCTTCCGGTTGCTTGACCAGAAATCCAAGTTTCAGGGTATCTGCCAATGCTGAATGGGACATCAGGGCAGCCAGGCCAAACGCAGCTAACAGTTGGGTATATTTACGCATCATTCTCTCCGGCAATGGTCACGATGTCGGGTGGCAGAACAATGGACTTCAGCAGTTACGCCTGGCCGAATGGTCACTCCCCCCGGTAAAATCAGGGTTAGTTGTATCGTTGTTTACTTCAGGAAAGGGAGAGCAAAATCACATCACTCAATGACAGTGAATTTATCCATACATTCAGCTAAATTAACCTTTATATAACATTTGAGGTCGATCACAATTTCGGTCATTTATCGGATAAAAAAGGGAATAAAGCCATATTTCACAGAAGTTATGGCCATTCCCGGAGGAAAGGGAAAGAACACTTAATCGCTATGCATAGCTGTTTTTTACCGGTTCAGTGGGCAATCCCTTGCCACGGTGTCATCAACAGCCTTGTGTTATAAGCCATCAGCTTAACCGACGGACCGGCGCATTTTTCTGTCGGCTCCACCAGTAAGTCAGCAGGCGCTGCAAACTGATAAACACAAACAACAGAATTCCGATAGCAATTTTGGTCCACCAGGAGCTCAGCGTGCCGTCAAAATTAATCCATGTCTGGATCAGGCCCTGAATCAGTACGCCAAACAGAGTCCCCAGCACAGTGCCTACCCCGCCTGACAGTAAGGTTCCACCGATCACCACTGAGGCTATCGAATCCAGCTCAACCCCGACACCCGCCAGTGCATAGCCGGCAGAGGTATATACTGAGAAGACAATTCCGGCCAACACTGACAGGGTGGTTGACAGCATATAGACCTTCAGCGTGGTCGCCCGGACCGATACTCCCATCAGCCGGGCAGAGGTCAGGTTTCCGCCGATGGCGTAGACCTGGTTACCAAAGCGACTGCGGTGAGCCAGCAGGATCCCGCCAGCGACCACCACCAGCATAATCACCGCCAGCAGGCTGAGGCGCCCACCTCCCGGAATCTTCCAGCTTAGTGAGGACAAGGTGGTATACAGCGGATCGTCAATCGGGATTGAGTTTTCAGAGATCAAATAACTACAACCACGCAGCAGAAACATCCCGGCCAGCGTAATGATAAACGGAGGGATCTTCAGGGCATCAATCAGCCAGCCCATCATTGCTCCGAAGGCCGCGCCAGCCACCAGAATAATCGCAAATGCCAGCCATGGATCCATATGGTACTGAGTGATCATCCGCGCGATAAACACCCCGGTAAAGGCGATCACTGCCCCTACCGACAGATCGATACCGCCGGAGAGGATCACAAAGGTCATCCCCACCGCAATAATCCCGAGAAACGCATTATCGGTCAGGATATTACAAATCACTCTGGTCGTCGCGAACGCCGGATACTGGCTCAGACAAAACAGATAGCCAGCGACAAAGACCACCAGCGTGATCATTAAAGGTAAATAGCGTTTAATCATCAGCGTTCTCTCCGGGTAAACAGCGCCAGAAACCGCGGAGACTGCAGCAGCAGCACCGCCATCACCACCAGGGCTTTTACCACCTGATTCAGTTCCGGCTGGAATCCTGACAGCAAAATCCCGGTGTTCATCGCCTGGATAATCAGCGCCCCGACCAGTGACAGAAACAGATTAAATCGTCCGCCAGCCAGTGCCGTGCCGCCAATCACCACCGCCAGGATGGCATCCAGCTCCAGCCACAGCCCGGCATTGTTCGCATCTGCTGCACGGATATCTGCGGCGACCAGAATCCCGGCCACCGCGGCACAAAGCCCGCTAATCACATAAGCGACAATCACTATCACCGCACCATTCACCCCGGCATTACGGGCTGCGCGCAGATTGATCCCTGTAGCTTCAAGAAATAAACCCAGCGCGGTTTTACGCACCAGCAGCCCTGTCAGCAGGGCGATAAATAAAGTGATCCACACAGGCACAGGTAATCCCGCCAGGGCGCCAGATCCCAGCCAGGCCAGCGATGGATTATCAAAGGTGACGATTTGCCCCTGGGTGATCAACTGAGCAATTCCCCGCCCGGCCACCATCAGGATCAGTGTCGCCACGAAAGGTTGTATTTTAAGAACCGCCACCAGGATGCCATTCCACAGGCCGCAAACGACACCACTGAGTAACGCGACACCCACCACCACCGGCAGTGAGTGGCCCGCCACCATCATGCTGACGGCGCTTGCCCCGGAGATAGCCATCACCGCTCCGACCGACAGATCGATTCCTCCGGTGGCGATCACCAGCGTCATTCCCAGAGACAGAATAGCGACCGGAGCGGCCCGGTTCAGAATATCGATCGGGCTGCCAAATAACCGGCCATCACGAATCTGTACTGAAAAGAAATTATCCGACACCAGGCTGTCAATAATCAGCACCAGTATCAGGGCGAGAATTTGCGGAATCCCCGGCGGCCAGCGCCGTTTATGTTTCTCCGCCACTACTACGGTTTCAGGAATTTCAGCCATTCTGACCTCCTCCGTCGGCAATCGCGGTCATGATCGTCCCTACCGACAGCCGTTCCAGTGGGATCTCAGCCACCTGTCGGTGATCACGCAAAATAATCACTCTGTCGGCATAGCCCACCAACTCCTCCAGCTCGGACGAGATCACCAGTAGTGCCAGCCCGTCGGCACACAGCGATTCAATCAGCCGGATGATTTCCGCATGGGCGCCAATATCAATACCGCGGGTTGGTTCGTCGAGAATAAGAAACTGCGGGCGGGTCACCAGCCAGCGCGACAACAAGACTTTTTGTTGATTACCCCCGGACAGTAGCTCTACCGGCTGTTCAGCATCCGGGGTACGGATCCCCAGGCTTTTGATCAGTCGTTCCGCAATTTCTGTCTGTTGATGGCGGGAGAGCGGCCGGAGCCAGCCGCGCTGTGCCTGAAGGGCCAGGATAATATTTTCCCTGACCGAGGCCGCACCAATAATGCCATCGGTTTTGCGGTCTTCAGGGCAGAATCCTATCCCTGCCCGGGAAGCCCGCGCCGGGGTACGGATATTTTGCGATTCTCCACGGATCGATGCGGTCCCCTGATCGGCACGGCGAATGCCGAACAATACCTCAGCCGTCTCGGTACGACCGGAGCCCAACAGCCCGGCCAGCCCGACGATTTCTCCGGGACGTACCGCCAAATCGAACGGCTCAATATCCCCTTTACGTCCGTACTGACTGAAACTGACCACCGGATTTTCGCTGTGCAGGGTCCGCCCCTGACGTTGTAACGAGGTACTGAGTAGTTCTCTGCCCAGCATCAGTTTTATCAACTCCAGTTGCGGTAATGTCGCGGTATCCCGCGTCGCCACATAACGCCCGTTGCGTAAAACCGTGATCCTGTCTGTAATACGGTAAACCTGATCAAGAAAATGGGTCACAAAGATCAGGCTCATCCCGCGCGCTTTCAGCTTTTCCATCAGGGTGAACAGCATTTCGACTTCGCTGGTATCCAGACTGGCGGTGGGTTCATCCAGGATCAGTATTTGTCCGGACAAATCGACCGCCCGGCAGATGGCGATAATCTGCTGCATCGCCACCGAAAATACGCCCAGCGGGGCGGTGACATCCAGTTCAAAACCATATTCCCGCAACAGTTCACTGGCTTTACGGTTGAGGGTGCGACGGTCGATTAATCCAAAGCGCCGGGGCTCCCGTCCCATAAACAGGTTATCGGCTACCGACATATTGGGCAGCAGATTCACTTCCTGGTAAACCGTGCCAATGCCAGACTCCTGTGCCTGAGCCGTGCTGCGCGGATTAATTTCCCGGCCATTGAGCAATATGCTGCCCTGATCGCGGGTATATACCCCGGTCAGCACTTTAATCAGTGTCGATTTTCCTGCACCATTTTCCCCCAGCAACGCCATGATTTCGCCTTTCCTGAGAGAAAATGACACATCATCCAGCGCTTTGACGCCCGGAAAACGCTTACTGATATTTTGCAAGGTCAGTAAGCCGGTGTCCTGTGACAGCTCCATAGGGTTCTCCTCTGGCAGCAGACCGCCTGTGACCAGGCGGTCTGGCGGTTAGTAGCCCATCCCCTGTTTTTTCGCTAACTGCGCCGCGGCGTCAGCCGGTAAATAGAGTCGGGAGTCTGTACGGATAATTTTTGGCGGGAGGGTGCCATCTTTTTTGTATTTTTCCAGCGCATCGAAAGCAGGACCGGCCATATCCGGCGTCAGCTCGACGTTGGCATTGGCTTCACCTTTCTGCATCGCGGTGTAGATATCCGGCACACCGTCTATCGAACCGGTCAGGATATCGCTGCCGGGCTTCAGGCCGGCTTCTTTAATCGCCTGGATGGCACCGATGGCCATATCGTCGTTATGGGCAAACACCATGCAGATATTTTTGCCGTTGTTCTCGGCCTTAATAAAGCTTTCCATCACCTGTTTACCTCCGCTGCGGGTAAAGTCACCGGATTGAGAACGGATGATTTTAATGTTCGGATGGTCGGCAATCGCTTCAGCAAAACCTTTTTTACGGTCGATGGCGACACTGGCACCCACGGTACCCTGCAGTTCAACCACATTACATTGCTTACCGGCCTCATGTTTTACCAGCCAGTCACCAATCAGCCGCCCTTCCAGCACGTTATCGGCGGTGACAACTGACATGTATAACGACGGGTCTTTAACGGTAATCGCCCTGTCGAGCAGGAATACCGGAATTCCGGCATCTTTAGCTTCGCGTAATACCGGCTCCCAGCCGGTTTGTACCACCGGGGCGATAAATATGGCGTCGACACCCTGAGCAATAAAAGACCGTACCGCTTTAATCTGATTTTCCTGTTTCTGCTGCCCATCCGCAATTTTCAGGGTAATACCGTGCTTCTCAGCTTCACGTTTTGCCACAGTAGTTTCTGCAGCCCGCCAGCCAGATTCAGAGCCAACCTGAGAAAAACCGACGGTCAGGTTCTCAGCCATCGCTGCCGATGTCAGGGCTGCGGAGATGGCCGTTGCCAGTAAAATACGTTTCCACATAAGTCACCTCGTGCTTGTAGGGTAGAGTTTTTTATAGGTATTTATTCGCAACCTGCCTGTAGCAGAAAAATCGTTGCGTAGAGCAAATATAGATAAGGTTCTGTTCAGCAAATCGCGCCAGCTCACACTTCTGATGACCTCAGCAAAATTGTCCATATCTACAGCCGCAGAGTCATACCGCTTTTTCCGCCAGCCCCCTACTGTTTTCCCATGTGCTACCTGAGCGGAGTTTGATTATGTCTTTAACACTGGGGCTCGATTTTGGCAGTGATTCTGTCCGTGCACTGGCGGTGGATTGTGAAAATGGCAAAGAACTTGCCGAAGGTGTGGCCTGGTATCCCCGTTGGAAACAAGGGGAGTTTTGCAATGCCACGCTGAACCAGTTTCGCCACCATCCGCGTGATTATCTGGAAGCGATGGAAAGTGCTCTGCAACAGACCTTAGCGAAGCTGAGTGACCAACAACGACAGCAAATTAGCGGGATTGGTGTGGATACGACCGGATCAACACCGGCCCCCGTGGACGCCAGCGGCCAGGTTCTGGCTCTGAGACCAGAGTTTGCCACCAATCCGAATGCCATGTTTATCCTGTGGAAAGACCATACTGCGGTGGATGAAGCCGAAGAGATCACCCGGTTGTGCCATGAATCAGCCGCCGAAGATTACTCTCAGTATATTGGCGGAATCTATTCCAGTGAGTGGTTTTGGGCGAAGATCCTCCATATCACCCGCCAGGATCGTGCCGTTGCTGAACAGGCCGTGGCCTGGGTCGAACTGTGTGACTGGATTCCGGCGATGCTTTCCGGAACCACCGCGTTGAATGAGTTCCACCGCAGTCGCTGTGCGGCCGGACATAAAGCACTGTGGCATGAAAGCTGGGGAGGATTACCGCCCGCCGCGTTCTTTGATCAGCTGGATCCCTTGATAAACCAACACCTTCCGTACCCTATGTTCCGCGACACCTTCACCGCAGAAAAACCGGTCGGCAAACTGACGGCTGAGTGGTCATCACGGCTGGGACTCCCTGACGGAATAGCCATTGCCGGTGGCGCTTTCGATTGCCATATGGGGGCCGTGGGGGCTGGAGCCCAGCCAAATACGCTGGTCAAAGTGATTGGTACTTCGACCTGCGACATCCTGATTGCCGATAAACAGCAGGTAGGGCAACGCGCTGTTCGCGGTATTTGTGGTCAGGTCGATGGCAGTGTCGTCCCTGATTTTATCGGGCTTGAGGCCGGACAATCTGCCTTCGGTGATATCTACGCCTGGTTTGGCCGGGTATTAAGCTGGCCGCTGGAGAGTCTGGCGGCACAGCATCCTGAATTAAAGGACACCCTGGAAAAAAGCCGCCAGCAACTATTGCCGGAGCTCACCCGCTCATGGGCCAGTCAGCCAGCACTCGATCATTTACCGCTGGTCCTCGACTGGCTGAATGGTCGGCGGACACCGAATGCTAACCAGCGACTAAAAGGAGTGATCACTGGCCTGACGCTGGCCAGTGATGCACCGGCTATTTTTGGGGGATTGATTGCGGCGACCGCCTTTGGTGCCCGCGCCATTATGGACTGTTTTACCGGACAGGATATTCCGGTCAACCACGTGATGGCACTGGGCGGGATTGCCCGTAAAAACCCCATCATTATGCAGGTGTGCTGCGATGTACTGAATCGTCCGTTACAGGTGGTGGCCTCTGATCAGTGTTGTGCACTGGGAGCGGCTATTTTTGCCGCCGTGGCGGCCGGTGAATGGCCGGATATTGCCACCGCGCAACAGCATATGGCCAGTAATATTGAACAGACACTGCAACCCGACCCGCAACGTTCTGCCACTTTAGGGCAACTGTACCAGCGCTATCAGCAATGGGCAGTGGCTGCCGAACAACTCTATACCCCGATCAGCCGGACCTCCGACACGGTCAGTGCCGCAGACGGTATCTCTCTGGCGCATTAAGGAGCATTGAATGAACATTTTTCAACAATATGATATCTGGTTCGTCATCGGCAGCCAGCACCTGTACGGAGAAGAAACCCTTCGCCAGGTCGCCAGCCAGGCGCAACAGGTGGTTGATTCACTTAACTCTCAGGGCGGCCTGCCCTGCCGGTTGCAACTCAAACCGACCGCAACCCGCCCCGATGACATCACTGCACTCTGTCAGCAGGCCAGCAGCGATACAAGATGTGCCGGGATTATCGTCTGGCTGCATACCTTCTCTCCGGCCAAAATGTGGATTAATGGCCTGAATGTACTGACCAAACCGCTGTTGCAGTTCCACACTCAGTTCAATGACCATATTCCCTGGGGCAGTATCGATATGGACTATATGAACCTGAACCAGACCGCACACGGCGGCCGGGAATTCGGGTTTATTGGTGCCAGAATGCGGCTGTCACACAGCGTGATCACCGGCCACTGGCAGGATCAGGACACGCTGAAACGTTTGGGCCGCTGGATACGTCAGGCCGTCTCGGTACAGGACACCCGTAAACTGAAAGTGGCCAGGTTTGGTGACAATATGCGTGAAGTGGCGGTGACCGAAGGGGACAAGGTGGCGGCGCAAATCACCTTTGGCTATGCGGTGAACGGCTATGGTGTCGGGGATCTGGTCAGCGTAGTGAACCAGGTCAGCGACGGCGAGATTAATGCCCTGATAGATGAGTATGAAAGCAGCTATCAGCTCACGCCGGCCGTACAACTCAACGGAGATAAACGCCAGAATCTGCTGGATGCCGCGCGAATAGAGCTTGGTATGAAACGCTTTCTGAGCGATGGCGGATTCCATGCGTTCACCACGACCTTCGAAGATCTCCACGGGCTGAAACAGTTACCGGGTCTGGCAGTACAACGTTTAATGCAACAAGGTTATGGCTTCGCCGGCGAGGGTGACTGGAAGACTGCCGCGTTACTGAGAATGATGAAGGTGATAGCCAGTGGCCTGCCGGGCGGCACCTCATTTATGGAAGATTACACCTATCATCTGCGCCCTGGCGAACAGCAGGTTCTGGGGTCACATATGCTGGAGATCTGCCCCAGCATTGCCAACGCCGACAAACCGGTGCTGGATGTTCAGGCGCTGGGGATTGGCGGTAAAGAGGATCCTGCCAGGCTCATTTTTGCTGCTCAAACCGGACCGGCGATTAATGCCTCACTGATCGACCTGGGGGATCGTTTCCGCCTGTTAGTCAATTGTGTGGATTCCATTCCCGCCCGGCATCCACTGCCTAAACTGCCGGTGGCATCCACATTGTGGCAACCACAACCGGATCTCTACACCGCCTCTGAGGCCTGGATGCTGGCCGGTGGCGCACACCATACCGTGTTCAGCCAGGCATTGACGCTGGAAGATATGTATCTGTTTGCCGAAATGCACAATATCGAGATCACGGTGATCGATCAGAACACGACTCTGCACGGCCTGAAAGACTGCCTTCGCTGGAATTCTGTTTATTACCGCTGGCAGTCATAATCCTGCGGCCTGTACTGCTGGCCGGTACAGGCCATCACTGAGGACAGAACAATGCTTGAATCACTTAAGCAACAGGTGCTGGCCGCCAATCTGGCTCTTCCGGCACATCATCTGGTGACACTAACGTGGGGCAACGTCAGTGCGGTAGACCGCCAGCACGACGTGCTGATCATCAAACCTTCAGGAGTGGATTACAGCACTATGAAGGCCGGGGATATGGTGGTGGTCAGCCTGAAAACCGGCGAGGTGGTAGAAGGCCACAAACGCCCATCGTCTGATACTCCCACTCACCGTTTGTTGTATCAGAAATTTCCACAGATTGGTGGCATCGTCCATACTCACTCCCGGCATGCCACCATCTGGGCTCAGGCCGGGCTCAATATACCGGCGAATGGCACCACCCAGGCAGACTACTTCTATGGCGCGGTGCCTTGTACACGACCAATGACGGATGATGAAATTAATGGTGAATATGAGTGGCAGACCGGTGAAGTAATTGTCGAAACTTTCCGGCAACAAGGCCTTGACCCGGGGCAGATCCCGGCGGTGCTGGTCAATTCTCATGGCCCTTTCGCCTGGGGGAAAAATGCCGCTGACGCAGTGCATAACGCAATCGTGTTGGAAGAAATCGCCTACATGGGACTGTTTTCTCACCAGCTGAACCCGGGGTTGCAGTCGATGCAGCAAACCCTGCTGGATAAACATTATCTGCGTAAACACGGCAACAACGCGTACTACGGTCAATAACGCCCATTTGGTCAGCCGTAATAAAGTATTTCCTTAACGGCTGATCAGCTACACTAAAGTTTCCAGGACTAACTTCACATTTTCCCCCCTCTGATAAATCCCTTCATAATCGATCTCACCACAGAGATTTCTCCTTGCCGCGACTTGACAGTGACTTTACAGAAAAAATCCATTTTTTTTTGCGATAAAACAATGAATATCCCTAACATGCCGATATTACTGAGTATTTTCACACCTTATTTTTTCGGTACTTATTCAAGTAAAGCACACTAAACCTATCAATAACCTAATACTCATTCCCAAAACCTATCACTACAGATAATTCCTGGTGGTAATCTCTCTTCAACGGAAATGCTGACTGATGTGTTGCCCGCAAGGCTGGTTATCAGAATGCAGTCCCGGATAAATCACTCAACTGATTTATCTCAACAACAAATGATGCGTTTTACTAATCAGTCATGGGGTCTTAAAATGAAAAAAGTTCTGTTACCAATTGCAGCATTAACTTTAGGTCTGGCATCTGTACAAGCGATCGCTGCCGATGGTACTGTTACTTTCACCGGTAATATTACTCAGTCAGGCTGCGTTGTATCCAATGCATCCAGTGGAAATATCACGGTTGCCATGGGTACTATTTCCGGTACCGGATTAACTGCAAACGGTCAGTATGCAGGTTCTAAGGCTTTCGAAATTGACCTGTCCAAATGTGCGACCGGTGCGATTAAAGTTCGTTTTGACGGTACACCTGTTGCAGGTAATTCGAATGTGTTGAAAATGACCGCACAATCAACTGCGACGACTGATCCTGCAGCAACAGTAGGTATCCAAATTCTTGATGCTAGTAGTGGAGCGGTTTATAACATTGGCGATTCAAGCAGTGCTGTTCCTTTCAAGACAATTGGAAATGACGGTACCGTGCAACTGAATATGATTGCCAGATACTACGCATTTCAGGCTGGTACGCCATCTGGACCAACTAAAGCAAGTACCACATTCTCTATCGAGTATCAGTAATCGCTGACACTCTGGTGGCTAAAAACAGGTGAAATTAATGAAAAGGTTGTTTATTTTTGCACTGCTGCAGTTGTTTTCCGTCTCTTCGTTTGCGGCAATTCAACTGGAAGCCACCAGAGTTATCTACAATTCAAACAGTAGTTCTGCTTCCCTGTCGTTAAATAACTCCAGTAATCAGAACTATATGCTGCAAAGCTGGCTGGAAAACGAAAATCCACGCAATAGCGCTGCAATCCCGATGCAGGTTATTCCGCCAATTATGCGTATCGATGCTGGCAAGGAAGCCACGCTCCGTTTTATTTATTCCGGTCACGGATTGCCAACCAATCGTGAATCACTGTTCTGGATTAATCTGCAGGAAATACCGCCGTCGGCTAAAGACTCAAATACATTACAGATTGCGGTACACAGCAGGTTAAAACTTTTCTATCGTCCGCAGGGACTGAATACCACGCTGGAAAAAGAAGTTCAGAAACTGGTATGGCGGCAAAGTGGAAATAAATTATCAGTGACCAATAATGGTCCGATGTATGTTTCTCTGAACCGCCTGCATTTGGGCAGCGGTAAAGATATTTATCTGGATATGGTTGCCCCGGACTCTACCGAACAGTTTACTTTGCCGGCGAATACTCAGGTGGGTTCAGCCGTTTCATTCAGTTATGTCAATGATTTTGGCGGGACCTCAGAAGTGAAAAACTTCCCGACCAAATAAAGACAATTCAGAAGCTGGTCGCCATGAAAAAAAAGATATTTCGCTCTCTGCCGCTTGTTGTTACTTTACCGGGAATGTTTGTTATTTCCGCGGCCAGCGCTGAAGAGTTTAATATGCAGTTTGTGCATGGCGCGGCAAATATGAATGCTGCGCGTGAAGTGTCAGTCGGCGACAGTATTCAGCCAGGTACCTACCCTTTCGATATTTTTCTTAATTCAGAAAAAATTGACAGCCTGTCAGTCACCTTTATCCGTAATGCTAATGGTGTTGAACCCTGTTTTAGTGCTGAGCAATTACACAATTACGGCATTATTTTGCCAGCTCCGCTCGCCGGCCAACAGTGTGTCGATTTAAAAAAACTGATCCCGGACGGAAAGGTAGAAGCGGATATAACCCAGCAACGTATTGACCTGACCATTCCGCAAACCAGTATGACCGTAGTGCCGAAAGGCTCCATCCCGACACGTCTGTGGGATGAAGGGGTGAATGCCGGATTCGTTAATTACAACCTGGACTACAGTAAAAATAGCTTCCATGGGTCATCTTCAGCCTCCAGTAATGAATATACTTACCTGTCATTGAATAACGGACTTAACCTCGGCCGCTGGCGGTTACGGGAGAATGGTAACTATACCCACGATAATACCTCGGGTTCTCACTGGAACAATATTTCCAGCTGGGCGGAAACTGACATTATTTCAATGCGCAGTCGTTTTCTGGTGGGCCAGTCCGCTACCAGCAATAGTGTGTTCGACAGTATCCAGTTCCGTGGTGTTAAACTGAGCAGCGTGGATGACATGCTGCCCGACAGCATGCGTAACTATGCCCCGGTGGTTCGTGGCGTCGCCTCTTCTAATGCCAGGGTGACTATCCGGCAGAACGGCTACCTGGTGTACAGTACTACGGTACCTCCGGGGCCGTTTGCGATTCACGATATTTACCCGAACACCAGTGGTACGCTGTATGTCACGGTGACCGAGGCCGATGGCTCTTCGCACCAGTTTACTGTCGCCTATTCTTCTGTAGCCAATATGCTGCGTGAAGGATTATGGAATTACGAAGTCACTGCCGGTCGTTACCACGACGGTATGAGTGGGTATGAGCCGGACTTCATTCAGGGAACCGTGGCCCGGGGTATCAGCCATAACCTGACCCCTTACGGCGGGGTCCTGATTGCAGACAATTACCAGTCGGCTGTAGCCGGGGTAGGCTCCAGTCTGGGTGAGTTTGGTGCTGTTTCTCTGGATGGAAGTTATGCTAAAACCAATCTGGCTTCGGGGGGTACCAAACAAGGCCAGAGTTATCGTTTTCTTTATGCAAAGTCACTGGATAGCTTCGGTACCGATTTTCGTCTGGCAGGTTATCGCTATTCGACCTCCGGATATTACGACTTCAGCGATGCTGTGCGGGAACGCCGTGACTGGAAAAACGGTGTCTACGAAAGTGATTATATAGATCCGAATAATGTCGTTTCCGGTACCCCTTCCTGGGCACAAACCAATAATGCGACCTTCTATTCCAACGTTTATGCAAATAAACGCCAGCGAATGGAAGTCTCGATTAACCAGAGCCTGAGCGGCTATGGCAACATTTATCTGAATGCCAACCAACAAAGTTACTGGGGAACCAGCGAAAAAACCCGCACAGTGCAGGTGGGTTACTCTAATTCCTGGAAAGGAGCCAGCTATGGTGTTTACTGGCAGTCTACCCGTTCACAATATGGTTACTCAGACAATAGCGTCAATGTGACCTTGTCGATTCCGCTGGTGATCAACAGTAACAACAACGTTATTGTATCCACCACTCAACTGGCGCACGATCAGCAGAGTGGCGACAGTTACAATACCGGCGTTTCCGGAACCCTGCTGGATGATAATCGCCTGAGCTATGGCGTCTCTACCGGCCATACTCAGTCCGGCGGACAAAACAGTAGTGCTAACCTGAGCTACGATGGCAGCAAAGGCAATATTAACGGCAGTTACAGCTACAGCTCTAATTATACTCAGTCTTCATTGGGTGCCAGCGGTGGCCTGGTCGTTCACTCCGGCGGTGTCACTCTGTCACAGCCACTGGGTGATACTTTTGTGATTGTTAAAGCGAAGGATGCGCAAGGGGTAGGTGTACTGAACTCTCCGGGGGTTAAAGTTGACCGCTTCGGCTATGCCATAGTGAATAACGTGACGCCTTACCGTTACAACACCATTGCCCTGGATACCGAACAAATGCGGCCCGGACTGGATATCCCACAGTCCATTATCCAGACAGTACCGACAGAGAAAGCGATTGTCCGGGTGAACTTTAATACCTTCTACGGTCACAGTTTGCTGATCCATTCAAGATTAGCGGATAACAGCTTCCCACAGATCGGTGCCAGTGTATTTAACTCACAAGGCCGTAACAGCGGAACCGTGGGTATGAACGGTGACCTGTACGTTGCAGGTATTGCCGCTGGCGATAAACTGACGGTGAAATGGGGTGATGGCCCTGCCGATAAATGCTATCTGCAGATCCCTGCAAAACTGGATGCTCAAACTAAAACCATGGGTTACCAGGAACTTACACTTACCTGCCAACGCCCCTGAGGAGTCAGGCAATGACGCTGCATATCATTAAAAAACTGACCGGCCTGTTACTGTTGCTGTGTGCAATTTTCGCCAGCCAGCAGAGTTTTGCCTTGTCCTGTCGCCAGGGCAGTAATGCTGATAAGACAAGTCCGACAGGGTCTATCGCGGAAAATTTTCCGATTGGCTCTGTCTCTTTCGCAAAGTCTGACTTTACTGCCGGCAGGGTACTGTGGCGCTCTTCGACGTATACCGCCACCTTTACCTGCTGGGATATGCAATCGTATCCACAGGGAGAAGATGCCTGGCTTTACTGGAACCCACAAGGCGGCCTGAGCAAAATAAACTCTTCCCTGAGTGTCGGGGTGACGATAAATGGTAAAGATTACGATTCCATCAATACTGCAGTCGCCAGCAAAGCGATTGATATTGGCCGCGGAACCGTGGCAGACTCAAATTATTATTACTACCACGCAAAAGCCCGGCCGCTGACCATATCCTTTGCCTTCTCTATTTATCTGAAAGCCACAGGAGTCGCCCCGCCCACCACCTTTACCAATATCGGTAATGCCGGGGTATTTCAGGTAGATGGCGAAAAGGGGATAAACTCAACCCCTAACAGTAACTATGTGGCAAACCTGACAAATTTTGATAATATCAAGGTCATACAATGTACCCCGACGGTCACTATTTCACCGTCAACGATTAACTTTAACAGCATAATGCGTGAGACCTCGGCGGTGGGTAAGATAGCCAAAACCATCCCCTTTACCGTGACGGCTAACGTCTCCGGTGGTGGCTGTGTCGGCCAACAACTGGTCGCCAGCTTTAGTAGTAATGATGTGAGTGCTTCCGACAGTACCTTACTTATCCCTTCGACCAAGCCGGGTATTGGCGTTTATCTGACCTCCAGTACTGATACCAGTACTCCCATTGTCTTTGGCCAGACCTATAATTTCACCTCCGCTGCCATCACCAGCAGCGATACGACCATCCCGAGGGGCTATATTGCCTATCTGAAATGGTTGACTAACTCTCCGACAGTCGGGACCTTCAATACCACTGCGACCGTCAATATCACGTTCAAATAACCAGCATCCGCCCCCGGGAGGAAAACCGGGGGCGGAAAAAAAAGCCATAGCGGCTGTAGTATTGAGTTGAGCGACAGGATTTGCTACGGCTTATCAGGGGACGCAGAGGATTGGCGGTTTAACCGCCATGGGGTTACTTCTTACGCTTAAAATTCACTTCAAACGCATAGGCAATTTTCTGGAAATTCCGTTGGGTAATCAGTGAAAGATTGCTAAATTTAACCGACATCCGCTGCTGATAACCGGGATGTTCCGGTAATTCATCTTCCAAATCGTTAATGGCAATTATCTCAACGTTAGCTTTGAATTCACCATATTCACCGAGGGAGAGTTGTGCTTTCTTAAACACCGACCCCACTTTAATCTTTTCTGATAAGGGTTTCTGGGTATAAACCCCGACACCACCGACCGAGAAATCATAAATAATAAACGGTGGAGGGACCGTTAGTCCGGAGACTGGCAACGTGAGTGTAAAGTGCTTCCATATTGGCAGAGGAACCCGCAAATTAATCCGGCGTTGGTAGTACTGAAATTCATCAGGAATATCTCCAACAATCACGACACCGCTGTCGGTGTTATTTGACGCCAGCACCCTTGTGCTGAAGATAATTTTGGCTTCCCGGCCTTCAGCAATCAGGTCGAGAGTATCAGGGAGTGTTGCGGGATCCTGCAGAGGGATAAGATTGATACGGCCGGATTCCAGGCGTAGCACTTCAAAATCGAAACCCTGTTCTGAACCAAGATTCAGACGATGCTTTTCCTTAATCAAAGTCCTCAGGATTGCCATCAGTTCGAAACGATCGTTCTTAATAATCAGGGAATCAGTCTCAAAACGCACCATAACAACAAACCCTTGTTACTTAATCATGCCTGAAGAATAACATATTTAAACAAGAAGAGGTTCACAAGATTACGATGAGAGTTGAGACGGATTAACCTTTAGCAGTGATGACTGACGGCTGCCCGGAATCAGGCAGCACGGCACAACTCTTCAATGGTCAGTTCTTTCCAAAGTTTGCCCTGCAGGGCATAGTACGGCATCTGAGATAACCACTGTTCATGGTGATCGGTTTCGATACCTTCCACTACCACATTACAGTTATTCAGGGCAAAGAAATTCAACAATGCGTCCATCAGCTGGCTGCCGCCGGGCTTGCTCATAAAGTTCCAGAGCAGGAAACGGTCAATTTTTATAAAGCGAAACTGGTTATCAAAAAAGGCCGAAAAACCTGACAGACCTGATCCAAAATCGTCCAGCCAGACGGTCTGTTTCTTCAGAAATACCGGAGACTGATTAGGTTCAGCCACCAGACTGTCTGATGATTCATTAACTTCAAAATGTATGAAGCTGAGCGCATCTTTATCCCGTGACAGATAATGTTTGTTAACAAACTCTAATGATTTATCATCGACATTCAGAGTCACAATCACATCATTGCTGACAAACCATTCCCGGTAAGATTCAATTAATGCAATCTGCGCCTTCAAAATATCAATGCTCATTCCGGGTGTCAGATTCTGGAAAAAAAATTCCGGAGAGATTGCTGTCCCCTGGTTGTTGGCGGTAATTCTGGATAAACACTCAACCGCTAACAATTCTCCGGTTTTACCAAACATCGGCTGGAAAACGAAATTAATAGAAAAATTAGCAAGTTTTAAAGGGATCATAGCCCACCCGGAGTCATTGAAAAAAAAACAGGCCAGTCATTTAACCTGAATTTTCAGCGGGCAGATGATGAGCTGCCTGCCTGGCTGCTGAGGAAAGTATACGCCGCCTGATTAGTCTATAGTTGATTTTATGAGAGCCAATCCCTATCAATGAAACAATTTCCATTATAAATCCTGATGAATGGCGCCCGAAGTGAGTAAGATTCTGAGAAACGCTTTTCCACGGTACTGACTGAACTGCCGCGGGCCATCACCAGTGTCGCTCTGGCGGAATTTTATACTAAAATGATGTTAAAAAAGTAAATTAATCTGAATCAAATACTGTTTAAACGAGATAAACATATTGATCAACACAGATTAATAGTTGTGAGTCTGGCGAAAAAATGGCATTTTTTTCACATCTTTAAAAAAGGCTCCCGGATATTTCCGGAGATGACCCACAACTATCACCACATCACTTATTACAGGGGGAAAGCGTTGAACGCTTCAGCCACTCATCTTCCACAAAAAAGTGCCGGTTCCGGCGTACTTTTTTTATTCAGATGTTTTCGACACTTGGCTTCGCCGTGTTGTACTCAACACTGGTCTTGTATGCTACGAAAAAACTGGAATTTAGTGAAAACTCAGCTAACGCGATCATGGGCGTGTTCGGTGCCTTCAATTATGGCCTGCACTTGTTTGGCGGCTATCTCGGTGGCCGCTATCTGAGTAACCGCAATCTGTTCGTTATGGGGATGGTATTGCAGGTCATCGGTTGTTATCTGATTGCCAGCGCCGGGGTTAGCGGATTGTACTGGGGTCTGGCGATGTTCCTGACCGGCAGCGGATTGAATGTGACCTGCCTGAATATGATGCTGACACAGCGATTTACCCCGGACGACCCGCGTCGTGAAAGTGCCTTCCTGTGGAACTATGCCGGGATGAACCTCGGTTTTTTCATCGGTTTTACCGTCGCGGGTTACTACCAACTGTCTGCCGATTATGAAGCCCTGTTCCTGTTTGCCACTTCCGGTAATCTGATTGCTATCCTGTTGACCTTTATCTACTGGAAACAGGTCAGGGATAAAGATACCCCTCTCTGCACCGTCAGCCCGGCCAGTTTTCGTCAGCGCCTGCTGGTCGGAATTGCCATCCTGATTGTACTGTTGCCTGTCATCAGATTAATGCTAAGCCATGCAGGGGTTAGTAGCTATTTTGTGATTGCCATTGGTGCACTGGTGTTTATCCTGTTGTGCGGCTTAACGCTCAGACACCCGGTGGCAGAAGAGCGCTCACGAATGGGAGCTTACCTGATCCTGATGCTGGGTTCACTGGTCTTCTGGTCACTTTATCAGTTAGCGCCAATGGGGTTAATGCTGTTCTCGGAAAACAATATTAACCTGAATGTCTTTGGCTGGCAGATTGCGCCACAGTGGATTCAGGACATTAATACTATCGTGATTGTTATTGGTGGCCCCCTGCTGGCGGCCGGATTTAACCGGTTACGGGCTAAAGGCTGGAGAATCGACATTCCGTTGCAGTTTGCCAGTTCGCTGGTATTTATTGGTCTGGGTATGCTGGAGTTACCCATCGGAATTAGCCTGGCTGGCAGCGATGGCTTAATGGCGTTTAAATGGATTGTCATCAGTTATATTCTGCAAAGCATTGGTGAACTGCTGATTTCGCCTATCGGCTACGCAATGATTGGCAAGCTGGCTCCGAAACAACATCAGGGACTGATGATGGGGAGCTGGATGATGGTGACCGGTGTTGCTTCGGTACTCGCCGGCTATTTCTCAGGAATGATGCCACAAAATGCGGGCTCCACCCCGCTGGCTACTAACCCGGGATACAGTCATATTTTCAATATTCTCGGCTGGGGATCGGTCATTGCAGCGATTATCATCGCCCTGCTTATTCCGGTACTGCGTCGGTTAATCAATCCACTCAGCAGCGTAAAATCCTGATCCATATTCCGGCCGGGCAGATAACTGCACCGGCCGGATAAATTTTACTCAACTCTGATTTTTCAGACGCCAGCTGATATTGAGTGCTCCGGCCACCAGCATCACCAGTGCCGTCCCAATAAATACGGCCGGAGTACCGAATTTACCGGCCACCAGCCCGCCAAACAATGGTCCGGTCACCTGACCTATATATTGTGCTGAAGTTGAATATCCCAGTAACCGGCCCGTGTTATTGGCCCCGGCATGATGACGGATGATCGCGGTGATACAGGGCAACATACCGCCCAACGCCAGCCCCATACAGAAACGCAATACGACTAACTGCCAGACCGCGGTCACAAATGCCTGCGGAATCAGCAATATCCCGCAGACAACCAGACCGAAAGATAAAACCCGCCAGTGTCCAACTCTGTCAGCCAGTGCGCCGATGCGCGGGGCCGCTAAAATACTGCCGAGGGCAGTCGCCGCCATCACTATCCCGGCCAGCAGGGTGGCATGTTGTAATGATGGGGTAAATGTGGCGACATACAGCGTAATAATCGGCTCAACCGACATACTGGCGAAAACCAGTAACATGCCGGATATCCACATGATTTTTACGGGTAGCGGTATCGCCGCCGGAGTTTCTGCCACAGCACTGGTGGCCGTTTTTTTGGGTGGCTGGCGCTGTTCTTTCAGTAAGAATAAGGTGGCGAGAAAAGTGATAAAGATGATCGCACCGGTCAGCAAAAAGGTGGCACGGATACCCATCCAGCCGGGTAACACACCACCGACCAAGGGTCCTGCAATGTTGCCAGCCATAACACCTGACGAAAGAATCCCGACTGCCCAGCCGGTTTTTTCCTTTGGCGTCTGTGAAGCCACCAAAATCATCGACCCGGAAGCATAGCCCCCGAGTAATCCCGCCAGTAAACGTAATGCCACCAGCTGCCAGGGCGCCGTTGCCATCCCCATCAGTGACATGGCGACAGCCATCCCCAGGCTGGCACGGATCAGCATCAGTTTACGTCCATATTTGTCCGCCAGACGCCCCCATAACGGGGCCGTCAGCGCCGCTGTCAGAAAGGTCGCACCGTAGGCCACCGCCGACCAGTGTGCAATGCTGGCTTCTTCTTCTACACCGAGAGAATGAAGGTAAAGCGGCAAAAACGGTAACAGCAGTGTCATTGCTATCAGAGTGGTGAACGAACCCAGAGTACATACCCAAAGATTGCGTCGCCAGTAAATATGCTGTTCCGCCGCCTCACCCGAAGATTCTGTCATTGAAATTAACCCGTAGATTGTTGTGGAGATGACAGAATAACTGCCAGCGGAAAAAAGCCCTATATCGGCACGGATATTTACCTGCTGGCTCCGGATTGTTACCACACCGTAATAATCAACTGTGACTGAGCTTCCCGGTCAGCATGTCGCACAACCAGGTCACCGGCGAGGAGTGTTGTTCCGGTTGTTTAAGCAGCAGATAACTGTGATAGCTGGGCAACTGCCAGTCGGGCAATACCGGTTGTAAAACACCGTCCGTCAGCGCCCGGGACACCATATAGGAGGGCAGACAGGCAATCCCGGCACCTGCACAAGCGGCTGTCAGCAATGCCATGCTGTTATTGGCCCGGAAACGGCTGACTGCGTTAATCCCGACTCGTTTTTTCTCGCGCTGAAAAGAGAGCGCCGCCTGGTGTGCTGAGCCATGAAAGGTCAGCAGCTGGTGGCTGTTAAGATGCTCCGGCCGGGTGACCGGCGGATTCTGCGCCAGATACTCCCGGCTGGCATACAATCCCCAATGAATGACCGACAACGGCCGGCACCGTTCATATTCCGGTGGACGCTGGCGTACCACTATCGCCACATCAATATCATCCCGCTCCATATCCGGCTCACGGTCACTGAGGTCCAGATCTATCCGCACATGGATATGATGCTGCATAAAAGGTTGTAATACCGGCACAATACACTGACAGCCGTAAGTCACCGGAGTCATCAGCCGGACCTGACCACCCGGCTGGCTGTGCATTTGCCGGATAAAATCTTCGGCACTCTCCAGCTGCGCACTGATTCGTTCACAATAGCGGTAGTACTGCTGACCACATTCGGTTACCGTCACTTTACGTGTCGTACGATGCAGCAGTTTCATCGCCAGTCGTGTTTCCAAAGCCGCTATCTCCCGGCTGACAGTGGCCGTAGAGATCCCGAGGATTTTAGCCGCATGGCTAAAGCTTTGTTGCTCCACAACACGGGAGAAAATATACATCGCTAATAAGTTTTCACCCTGTTGCACAAGCTATCCTCTTGTTAAATGGCCGTCTCAGCACAAACGACTAACTACTTATCGTGTAAAAATACTGGTTCAATATCCACCGGAAAATTCAGTGAATTAGCAATAAAACAAGCATCGTGGGCTTTGTGATGCAGATCTGCTGCTCGCGGTTGATCTTCAGGATGACGCAGGCGGATCTGCGGCCGCAGAGTCATGCGGGTAAAATGCCCGCGTACGCCCTCAACCATGGTTCCCTCAGCGTTATCCTGATACTCATCAATAATGATTCCGGCGTCAGCACAAACGTGCAGATACCACAATTTATGGCAGGCAGAAGCAGAAGCCAGCAGCAATTGTTCCGGATTCCAGCGGGAAGCGTCACCACGGAACGCCGGGTCAGCGCTCAAAGCGATGGGATCCCTGCCGGTGGCCTGTAAATCAGATGAGCGATCGTAAGCAGTATAGGAGGAAGTTCCCTCTCCGCGATTCCCTGTCCATGTCACGGTGACCTGATAATGATGTTGTCTGACAGCCATCTGTAGCTCCTAACCGTTTGAAAATTTCAGGTGATAAAATGCGATTACTGTGGCAAAACCCGCCGATTATGGCGGTTTAATCATAACACTTACTTATTGTTTAACCACTGTCATAACGCTGACACGAATGTGTTCCGGCCCCGGAACTGCAGGGGGAACAGGCCCTGTTTTCCGGATAAAACCGCTCCCGAAAATTTTCTTCATTGGTCAGCGACGTCTCACCCACAAGTTTAGCTGGCAGACTACCGGCAGGAAAAGTTCCGTATGTCTCGTTCATTAATGTGATCATAATCACATTAATGGTGATTTAAACTGCAACAACTTTTGTCAAATGTGAATTATGTATGATTACTCGCGTATGATATCAGGCATGATCCTGCCTGACAGAGTACCGGCACGCCCGGAACTATCTTTATGGTTTGATTTCTTTTTCTGCGTGGTTATTTACTCCGTCAGCGTACGGCGTGATTGGTAAAAAAAGCGAGTGGTCAATATAAAATGAAATATAAATTAATGATGGCAGCAACAGTTTTCGCGGGTTCAGTCATGGGCTCGTCTTACGCCGCAGATACATCTCCGCAGTATGTTTCTGACTGGTGGCACCAAAGCGTTAACGTGGTCGGCAGTTACCACACCCGCTTCGGACCGAAGGTGAATAATGATTTATACCTCGAATACGAAGCGTTTGCCCATAAAGACTGGTTTGATTTCTACGGCTATGTCGATGTACCCAAATTCTTTGGTATCGGTAACGGTAACGATAACGGGATCTGGGACAAAGGGGTAGGCTCTCCTCTGTTTATGGAAATTGAACCCCGTTTTTCTATAGATAAGCTGACCGGTACCAGCCTGGCATTCGGCCCCTTTAAAGAGTGGTATTTTGCCAACAACTATATCTATGACATGGGGCCGAATAACGACAACCGCCAGAATACCTGGTATATGGGATTAGGTACGGATATCGATACCGGCACTAAACTGGGATTGTCGTTAAACGTTTACGCTAAATATCAGTGGGAAAACTACGGTGCGGCGAATGAAAACAGCTGGGATGGCTACCGTTTTAAAATTAAATACTTCCTGCCTCTGACCACGCTTTGGGGCGGCAATTTAAGTTATATCGGATTTACCAACTTTGACTGGGATTCTGACCTGCGTGAGAAATCAGGCCCGTCACGTTCCGGGAACTCTATCGCCTCCAGCCATATTCTGTCACTGAGCTATGACCACTGGCACTATTCTCTGGTGGCCCGTTATTTCCATAACGGCGGACAATGGTCAGAAGGTACCACACTTAACTTTGGCAGCGGCGATTTCAACACCCGGGCCACCGGCTGGGGATATTATGCCGTTGTCGGTTATAGTTTCTGATAAACCCCTCGCTGCCACACAGCGAATGTAGTTAGCCGTGTTATTCCTGCAGGAAATCTTTTTTCTGCAGGAATAAAAAACCTGATATCCCCCGCTAATTAATCATATTTAATCTCGTCTTTTTTCTTTCCTTCGACTATTCTGCTGTTTGTTCACTGCTGATCACCCCTGATATCCGATACTAATAATGTGATTCGCAGCATTGCAAATACAGTGATCCCGAGGTTAAGTTCGTTATGTCATCTACCTGTACCACAGCAGGATATTCTGCTGTTCCGCAAAGTAATAATTACACCATCGCTGCACGCATCGATGCATTACCCTCCAGCAAAAGTCTGTGGCGTTTTATTTCTCTTCTGGCGCTGGGCGGTTTTTTTGAACTCTATGATTTATTCGAAACGGGATATATTAGTTCAGGTTTACTCTCTGAAAAGATATTTCATCTGGGAAAGGATGGCGTTTTCGGTATATCTGATCAGGCTGCATTCGCTTCAGTCACTTTTCTGGGGTTATTTGTCGGCGCCAGTTTGCTGGCGAAATACGCCGATAAATTCGGCCGTCGCTTCAGCTTTATGTGTGCCCTCGCCTGGTACGGGATCTTTTCATTAGTGATGGCATTTCAGAACAGTGCGGAAGGCATTATTTTGTGCCGCTTTCTGGTCGGGATTGGTCTGGGAGTGGAACTGGTTACTATTGATACCTATCTGGCCGAATGGATGCCGGCTCATTTACGGAGCCGGGCGTTTGCCTTCTCCTTTTTTATTCAGTTTTTGTCGGTACCGGCCGTGGCGCTAATGTCGTGGTGGCTGATTCCGCAAACACTGCTGAATCTGGAAGGCTGGCGTTGGGTGATTATTGCCGGGGCGGTCTGCTCGTTAGTGATCTGGAGTATTCGCCGTAATCTGCCGGAATCGGCTCGCTGGCTGGCACAACAGGGCCGCCATCAGGAAGCTCACCAGGTGCTTAGTGCCATGGAAATACGTTGTGGGGTGACACCTCCCTCCGTGGAGCAACTGCCACATGCAGATTTAACGGCCACTCCGCGCAAGGGGAAATTCAGCGAAATATGGGCGCCGGAATGGCGGAAAAGAACGCTGATGCTGGTGGTGATGAACTTCTTCCAGGCGATTGGTTTCTTTGGCTTTGGCAACTGGTTGCCAGCGCTGCTGTCCGGTAAGGGAACCACCCTGACCCACAGCCTGCTGTATGCGTTTTTCATTACTCTGGCCTACCCGCTGGGTTCACTGATTTGCAGCCGCTACGCCGATAAAATCGAAAACAAATGGCAGATTGTGCTGGCCTGTCTGATGACGGTGGTATTTGGGACATTATTCGCGCTGGTGACTCAGCCGCTACTATTGATCGTCTGTGGTTTCCTGGTGACCTATTCTAACGCCTGGCTGACCTACAGTTACCATGCTTATCAGACCGAAATTTTCCCGACGCACATCCGTGCCCGGGCAGTAGGATTCTGTTATTCCTTCAGTCGGTTATCGACGGTGTTTAGCAGCATTATGATTGGGCTGATACTTCAGTACGCCGGCAGCCAGGGGGTGATTATCTTTATCGTCCTGAGCATGCTGATAGTGATGCTGTCGGTGGGCATTTATGGTCCGAAAACCCGCGGTCTGGATCTCGAAAATATATAATCTGTTGGTCCGGCTTTCCACCTGTTCCCTGTGACGGAGAGCCGGACCTGATGGTTAAGGTTGCTTAGGCAATTTCTCTACTGACTCAGCGCCCATTTTCCCCTGTACATCCTCTGATTTTCTCAGCTTCGCGACCTGGTCAGCCGATACCGTCGAGGTGCTGGTATTTCCCCAGCTGCTACGGATGAAGTTCACGACATTTGCCACCTGCTGATCGTTAAGCCGCCAGCCAAATGCCGGCATGGTAACCGCTGATGGCGCTCCCTGAACTCCGGGTAACGTATCCCCCGTCAGTACAATATGGATAAGTGAGGTAGGATCCTCAGCCAGCACCACCGGGTTGCCTTTCAGCGCCGGGAAGAAACGGGTATATCCACTGCCATCGGTTTTATGGCAGGCAGCACAACTGTCAACATACTCAGCAGCCCCGGTTTGTTGATCGTTACCCTTCCACAGTGCCTGCGAGACAGAATCATCTGCCTTAAATACCTTCTGCTGGCTATCACGCGGTGACAGCGATTTGAGATAGCGGGCTATCGCATTAATATCGTCATCACTCAGATATTGCAGGCTATGCTGTACTACATCGGTCATGCCGCCAAACACAGCGGTATGATCATTTCGTCCATAGCGCAGGAACTGAGCAATGTCGCTGGTCGACCAGCGGCCCAAACCATCACGATCGTCGCCACGCAGGTTAATGGCAGTCCAGCCATCGATAGGCGCACTGCTGCCAGAGAGATAATCAGTACCTTCGCTATTGTTCAGCGCCTTTTCCTGCATGGTGATGCTGCGGGGGGTATGGCAGGCACCGCAGTGCCCTAAGCCTTCAACCAGATAACGCCCACGCGCCAGCACCGGATCTTCTCCTGGCTGTGCCGTGGCTGGTTTTACTTCAGGAGCAAACATGCCCCGCCATATCGCCAGTGGCCAACGCATAGAGAGCGGCCAGGGGATATCTGTCGCGTGATTAGGTTGACTGACAGGTTTTACACCCTGCATAAAGTAGGCGTAAAGGGCATGCATATCGTCATCACTGACGACTGCATACGACGGATAAGGCATGGCCGGATATAATGTCTCACCATTTTTCGCCACACCATGACGTACTGCTTTCTGAAAATCGTCATAGGTATAATCCCCGATACCGTAAGTCTTATCGGGAGTAATATTGGTTGAATAAATCTTGCCGATAGGCGTTGCCATCGGTAATCCGCCGGCAAAAGGCTGCCCGCCTTCGCTGGTATGACAGGCAACACAGTCACCCGCCCGCGCCAGATACTCGCCCCGTTTCACCAAATCCTGACCACTGTTATCTTCGGCCATGGCAGAAAAAGCCAGTGAACCCAACACCAGCGCTAAAATGCTCTTTTTCATTTTCTGTGCCTCTTATGCCTGTACCAACGGACCCGGATTTTTCAGGTAAACTTCCCGGATGGTTTTGGCTGACCAATAGGTCAGTGCTGCCACCATCCCGGTCGGGTTATAACCTAACCCCTGCGGGAACGCAGAAGCCCCTGGTACAAACACGTTCGACACATCCCAACTTTGCAGATAGCGGTTGATAGCACTGGTTTTCGGATCCTCACCCATGATGGCGCCGCCATTCATATGGGTCGTCTGGTACACCGTGGTATCAAAATGCGTACCCGGAGTCTTAGGCCCCCCCATAATCATTTTCGGATTCATGGCCTGTGCAATGTTGTGCATTTTCGACACCATAAACTGCGACATTTTGATGTCATTCTCTTGCCAGTCAAAAGTCATGCGCAGCAAGGGTTGTCCGTGGACATCCTTGTAGTTCGGATCCAGGTCAAGATAGTTGGTGCGGTAAGACTGGTGGGCGCCATGCGCATCCATCGAGACATGATGCGTATAGGTATCAGCGACGGCAGCTTTCCATTCGCTGCCCCAGGCCGGCGTCCCAGTGGGTACCGGCAGCCCGGAGATAGGTTTAACCCCCGCCTGGTTTACCCATAACGGCGATCCCCCGACAAAACCGTATGGACCATGGTCAAAGTTATCGGCATTAAAGTCATCCACCCCGACCCCCGCGCCACCGGCCCCGATAAACGGGTTAGTGGTAATATTTTTGTCAAACAAGGCTTTCAGAGTAGAGATATTCTGATAAGCAAAGTTACGCCCTACCACCCCTTCGTTGGTCACCGGGTTATAGGGTTTACCGATACCTGAAAGCAGCATCAGATGGACATTGTGAAACTGGAACGCAGACAAAATGACCAGGTCAGCGGGCTGTTCAAACTCGCGTCCGCTGGCATCGACGTAGGTGACCCCGGTCGCACGTTTTTTATCGTCGGTCAGATTGACCCGCAGCACATAGGAATCATTACGTAATTCGAATTTAGGTTCCTGACGTAAAGCCGGCAGTATATTGACGTTCGGCGAGGCCTTTGAATACATATAGCAGGCGTAACCGCTGCAATATCCGCAGAAATTACACGGCCCCATCTGAGCACCATAAGTATTGGTGTAAGGACCTGAGGTATTCGCGGATGGCATATCATACGGGTGATAGCCCACAGACTCTGCTGCTTCGGCAAATAATTGTGCCGAATAAGTCCGTTTTTGTGCCTTCAGAGGAAAGTCACTGGAGCGATCAGGGGCAAACGGGTTCCCTCCTTTGCCCTTTCCAACCAGCTTACCTTTTACCGTCCAGGCCGTTCCGGAAGTCCCAAAGACCTTTTCGGCCTGGTCAAAGAATGGTTCCAGTTCATCGTAACTGACACCAAAATCCTGGATGGTCATACCCTCAGGGATAAAGTCTTTGCCATACCGCTCTTCATAATGGCTACGCAGCCGAAGTTCAGCCGGGTCAACCCGAAAATGGACCCCTGACCAGTGCAGTCCGGCGCCACCGGTACCGGTTCCAGGCAGGAACGCATTTAACTGACGATAGGGTACGGCAGTCTGCGATGGATTGTGGCGAACAGTGACTGTGCTTTTCGATAAATCCTGGAACAGCTTCTTACGAATGTTGTAAGTCAGCTCATCAATAGACTGCGGGTAAGCGCCGTCCGGATAAGTATCACGCTGTGGGCCACGCTCCAGCGCGACAACATTCAATCCGGCTTCTGTCAGTTCTTTTGCCATAATCGCCCCGGCCCAGCCGAAACCTACAATCACAGCATCTGTTTTTTTCATTACACTGGCCATTTTTATGCCCTTTCTCCGCGAATTGATACCGGTGGGAATGGATAATGTTCACCACGTTCGACCCAGTCCATAAAGTCAGCCCGGGCACCAGGGAAACCAATCAGTTTCCAGCCAGTCATACCCTGGTTACCGCCGTGAATGGGATCGCTGAAGAAACCTTCGCGGGTGTTCTGTAGTAAATAAGAAAAAAACAGGGTGGCAGGAAGCCGGGTAAATTTCGCCTGACCAGATTCAAAGGCCTTCAGCGCAGAGACCTGCTGGTCGTCGCTCAGCTCAGCAAACACATGACCATATTGCTGTTTACAGTAATTGTCAGCATCTTCCAGGCCCAGCCGGTAAATCTGCCTTGGTACCAGCGGCAACTGATAACCCAGTTCTTTCGGAGTATCCGGAGCAAATGGCCCCTGCATATACCAGTTTGAACCGGTGGCATAAGGTGTATCCATTTGCCGGTCGATATATTCAGGCACACCGGCTTCCAGTGCGCCTGGCCCGCGAGAGTCCGCAGGAATTAATCTGGCCACAGCCGCGCTGATAAACGCAAACTCTTCTTTGGTAAACCAGGCAGGCTGATAGTCACGGGCCTTTTGTGGGCCGTTGGATTGAGTATCGGCAGCCTGAGCTGCCGGGCTAAGTGCAAGTGAACCAATAGCAGTGCTTCCGACAGCCATTGCAGGAGCTAAAGTGATCGTTTTTAGTAAAAAATCCCTGCGAGACTGCCCTTTGATCTGTTCTGACATGACATTGCCTCAGTACCGCATATAATGCAGCATGAAATGTTAAACTTTTAAGATGTTTATTTTGTTTCCGGATAAGTAACAAGCAAGTGTTACCGGTAACAATCCTTATATTCTACACCTGTAATGACAAAGGTTCAGTAGAAAAAAACATCAATCGCCATTTTTATTAACAATTTCATCCCAGGCTGCAGGAGAAGCAGCTGGCAACACTCAGGGTTTGTCACTGTCAGAAACATCCTTCAACAGACAGTTAACAGGCTTTAACGCTATAACAGGATGTGACTATTTAACGGAGTTGCTATGTTTAAAAGTTTTTTTCCACGCCCGGGGCTGTTTTTCGCCAGCGCCGCCATCTGGAGCCTGGTGACCATCCTGGTCTGGTTCTTTTTCGGGGAGCACGCGCTCGAAAGGATTCCGGCGTTAGCCAAAGCGGCCAGTAGCCCGCTGCCAACGACCGTATCCCGCTTTATTCATCTGTCACAGGTCTGGTTTTATCTCTATTTCTGGATAGCGACGGCACTGTTTGCGCTGTGCTGGCGAGTGATTGATAATCATCCCTGGCAGTTATGGTCAGTCTGGGGCTCTGCACTGATCATTTTCACCTCCTGGTTCAATGTACAGGTCGGAGTCGCTATTAACGCCTGGTACGGCCCGTTTGGTGATTTGATTCAAAAAGCCCTGACTAAAGCCGGTTCAGTGCCAATCACCGTATTCTATTCGGAGGTGATTGCTTTCCTGGGCATAGCACTGGTGGCGGTGGTGATCGGGGTGATGAACTCCTTCTTTATCAGCCACTGGGTGTTCCGCTGGCGTACCGCCATGAACAATTACTATATGGCCAACTGGCAGCGCCTGCGTCAGGTAGAGGGTGCGGCACAGCGGGTTCAGGAAGACACCATGCGTTTTGCCAGTACCCTGGAAGACTGGGGGGTCAGCTTTATTCAGGCGATTATGACGCTGATAGCCTTCCTGCCGGTGTTGGTTTCCCTGTCTCATTATGTTAAAGATGTGCCGATTGTCGGTAATATTCCGTATGCGCTGGTGATTATCGCGTTGCTGTGGTCACTGTTTGGTACGGCATTACTGGCGCTGGTCGGGATTAAATTACCTGGCCTGGAGTTTCGTAATCAACGGGTTGAGGCCGCGTATCGTAAAGAGCTGGTTTACGGCGAAGACGATGCTGAACGAGCCTCACCGGCGACGGTTCATGACCTGTTTAGCCGGGTCAGATACAACTACTTCCGGCTCTATTTCCATTATCTGTATTTCAACATTACCCGCATCTTGTATCTGCAGGTTGATAACGTATTTGGTCTGTTCGTTCTGTTCCCGTCAATTGTTGCCGGGACCATTACACTGGGAATAATGAACCAGGTATCGAATGTGTTTGAACAGGTACGCTCTTCCTTCCAGTATCTGATCACTTCCTGGTCAACGCTGGTTGAGCTGATGTCTATCTATAAACGTCTGAGAAGTTTTGAGCAGATCCTGCAGGATAAACCTCATGACGAAATGATGCACGACGCGGCAGATTAACAGGTACACCGACAGGTTTCTGCGTTATGCAGAAGCCTGTCTCCCCTCCTGGCTGACACATTCATTTTTAATTCATAAAGCAGGCGCAGAATACCCCGCTAATATTCACAATGGTCAGGGAATTTCATGGGTATAGTGACTGCATCTGCTGATGTATTGCGGCCACCTTGCTCGTACCACCAGTGAACGTTTGCAGAGACGAATTGTTTAAGAATGGAACCTAAAAATGAAAAAAACCGGATTATCCTGCCTGATGCTACTGCTGACCGGCGTAGTATCAGCGCACAGTATGGCCGCGGACACGGCCAGCATCAAACAACTCTCCGTCAGCCAGATCCACCCTACCCAGCCGGCGGTAGGGTATGATGAGATTCTTTATAAGGTTGCGAAATACCAGGCTAACCCCGGTGAGTTATTTGACAGTTTCTGCGAAGAAAATGGGGCCGGTAAAGCCAGTCATTACGATAGCCAGTCGCGAATCACCCAACCTGCGAGTTTCACTTGCCAGTCAGCCTACGGGACTTACCCGGAGGCGATAAAAAGTGCGGTTATTGCCCCGAATCACCAGGTTTATCTGACTGATGGCCACCATACGGTCAGTGTTTACCGTGATATCGCACGGGGTGAGGACTTCACCTACAGTGTGCGGATCACCAATGATCTGAGCTCGCTGCCAGACATGGCGGCCTTCTGGACCTGGATGCAGCAGCATAACCTGGCCTGGCTGAAAGATCCGGCAGGCAACGCGGTGACTCCGGCGAATTTGCCGCCGCAGGTCGGAATGAAATTTATGGCGAATGATACTTATCGGTCCGTGCTTTATTTCCTGCGGTCCGTCTCTTATAAGAAACCTAAGGATGCACCGCCATTTCTGGAGTTCTATTTAGGCGACTGGCTGCGTCATCATCAACCTGCCAGCCAGAGTGAATTAGCGACCAAAGCAGGCTATGCCGCCTACCTTTCCCGGGCAGCGAAAGCCATGGTTGCCGCAGATGGCAGCCAGCATACCACCAGCGACGCCTCATCCCCTACGCTGGATCGGCTGGGTAAACTGGATAAGGTAAACCAGAAAAAACTGGATAAACTGAGTAAACCAAGCGGGAAACTGTCGGTGCTGTTTAGTTCGGCGGTCGCTAGATCTTAAACCGCATTCAGACTCAACCCTGAAGCGCCTTTGCAGGCAAATGGAGCAGGGACGCTCCCTCTGCATTCCCCTTCAGCCGGGGGAATGCAGTACCACTGGCTGAATCTCACCTCTTGCCTTGTCGTCTCTTCAGCCCGTTTTCGGTTACAGACTAATACGCATCACCTCATCCGGTGCAGTGGCAGGCTTCTGACGTGTCGCCGGTTGTTTCACCGAAACAAACAGTGTCTTACCATCCGCGGACAGCGCCAGACTGTTTGGCAGCCCCGGAGCTTTGATGGTCTGTTTCACCGAATAATCTTTAGTATTAACAATACTGACAGTACCGGCCTTACGGTGAGTGACATATAACTCGTCACGGGAAGGATTAAATAGTACCGACAGCGATTCAGGGACATCGATAGTATGAATCAGTTTGTCTGTACGGGTATCCACCACCAGTACTCCGGCCTGTTTAAAGTCAGAAATAAACAGCCGGTGCCCAGCTTTATCCAGCGTGATATTCAGTAATGCACTGTCACCGTTTTCGACCAGCTTAACCCGTTTTTCGATGGCATTGGTATGGGTGTTGATCACCAGCAACTCGCCATCACCGTTAGAGATATACAGAGTATGGTTATCGCTGTCGAGCGCGATGCCGGTAGCAATTTTCCCGGTATGCTCAATCGTATTTAGCAGAGTCAGGTTTTTCGCATCCACCACCCAGACAACCCCGTCCCCCCCAACCCCGGGAACATACAGACGCTGGCTGGCCGCATCAAACACAATTTCACGAACTGCCAACGGACGAACGGTTTCACTCCGCTGACGGCTATCCAGTACCAGGTGTTTAATTTCAGCACCGGTTTTAGCATTCATCGAGGTGATGGCATTTTCACGGCTGTTCCCCAGGAACAACACGTTATTCTGAGCATCCAGGGCGATACCGAAAGGTTTGTACTGGTTTTTCAGTGCCTGCACAGTATGCAAATCTTTCGGGTCCAGCTGATACACCACCCCGCCTTTGTCATCCCGGCCCTGGGAGCTGGCGACAAATAAGGCATTATCCGGCTGGCTGTACGCCAGTTCATATAAACCACTGCCTACCGGCTGATGAATAGCCGTAGCTTCAGCAGCAAAGGTCTGGGCAGATAATAGCGCGGTAACCAGTACCAATGGACGGAAAAAAGCAGAATGAGAACTAAGCATTTAGGTGACTTCTCCAGAGTAAGAAACTTCACATAACCGTAAATATCGACAAATCAAAGATTCGTGATGCAATAACCTGACAGGAAAGTAAAATGAGTTTCCTTATGATAAGAATAATCATTTACATCTGAAATGGATAGCATTTTATCAGGCCTCGCCCTGATAACGTAGAGTCAGTAAACACTGACTCCGCTTAACAGGGGGAACTCTGTGAAGAAGCTGCTGTTTAGTGATTTACTGAAGCGGCAAGTGCCTGACGAATAAAGCCGCGATGTTGCTCTAACAGGGCCGTCGCCTGAACGGCATCCAGATCTGCCAGCAACATCACGATGGCAGTTTTACAGTGTCCGTGACAGGCATTCAGTGCCTGTTCAGCCGTGGCTGCATCACAGTCAGTGGCCTGCATCACAATATTAATTTGTCGCTTCACCAGTTTATGATTTGTGGCTTCGACATCGACCATCAGATTGCCAAAGACCTTGCCGCTACGGATCATCGCTCCCGTGGTCAGCATATTCAGTACCATCTTTTGCGCGGTACCGGCTTTCAGGCGTGAAGACCCCGTGATCACCTCGGGTCCTACCACAGGCGTCAATGCGATGGCCGCTTTGGCCGCCATTTCCCCCTGCGGATTGCAGCTAAGCGCAATAACCACCGCCCCGCATTGCTCAGCATATTCCATCGCCCCCAGCACATAAGGGGTACGTCCACTGGCGG
This sequence comes from Tatumella sp. UBA2305, assembly GCF_002345795.1. Taxonomy (NCBI): domain Bacteria; kingdom Pseudomonadati; phylum Pseudomonadota; class Gammaproteobacteria; order Enterobacterales; family Erwiniaceae; genus Tatumella; species Tatumella sp. UBA2305. Next base: position 27,987 of record NZ_DDVT01000025.1, on the reverse strand, counting down.
CAATCCCGACCAGGATATCCCCGGCACTGAAATCCACTTTCTGCAAATCGCTTGCGCCCTGCTGACGATTATCTTCGGCGTTTTCTACCGCCTGAAGAATCGCGCGCTGCCCACCTGCGATCAGCCCTTGCACCTGTTCAGGCGGGGAACCGAAGGTTGGCGGGCACTCACTGGCATCCAGGATTCCCAGCCGCCCGGAAGTTCCGGCGCCACAGTAAATCAACCGTCCTCGCGCGGCAAAGGCAGCAGTAATGGCATCCACCGCTGTGGCAATCTGCGGCAAAATAGCTTCCACAGCCAGGGCGACTTTCTGGTCTTCCTGATTGATAACCGTCAGCATCTGTTCTGTTGTCAGTTGATCGATAATTTCACTGGCAGGATTACGGCCTTCCGTAATCATCTTATTCAGGTCAAGCGTCATATCCATTACCTGTTCTGTGGTAAGTCAGGCTGCATCATAGAACATGCCGCGCAGAGGGGAAAGCGCAGGACGGGCTGGAACAATTTCATCGGAAGAGGTATGGCGGAGCAAAGCGTGCGGGGTCAGAGACGACCCCGCACCACACAGGTTAATCAGCCAGTAAATGCGCCTTCATTTTCTGTTCGTAATCGCGGGCTTTTTCGGTATCGAATTGTTTTTCCCAGCGAGCCACAACCAGTACCGCCAGGGCATTACCGACAACGTTAAGGGCAGTACGTGCCATATCCATAATACGGTCAACCCCGGCAATAAACGCCAGACCTTCCAGCGGAATACCGACACTACCCAGAGTCGCCAGCAGTACCACAAACGAGACTCCGGGTACCCCGGCAATCCCTTTTGAGGTCACCATCAGTGTCAGTACCAGCATAATTTCTTCACTGAGTGACAGATTAATGCCATACAACTGAGCAATAAAAATCGCCGCAATACTCTGATACAGGGTAGAACCGTCGAGGTTAAACGAGTAGCCGGTAGGTACGACGAAGCTGGTGATAGATTTCGGAGCGCCGTAAGCCTCCATCTTTTCCATAATACGTGGCAGAACGGTTTCCGAACTGGCCGTTGAGTAGGCCAGAATCAGCTCATCCTTCAGGATCCGGATAATGGTCATAATCCGTAACCCGCAGATTCTTGCCACGATCCCAAAGATCACCAGCGCAAACACCAGGATAGCGGCATAAACCAGACCGACCAGTTTAGCCAGCGGGAACAGCGAAGCAAAACCAAAGGTGGCAACCGTCACGGCAATTAACGCAAACACCCCGACCGGTGCGTAGCGCATAATCATATGCGTGACTTTAAACATGGTTTCGGAGACCGAACGGAACAGCGTAATCAGCGGGTCGCGGTGCTCTGCCGGCAGGGCTGACAGCCCCATACCGAACATTACCGAAAAGAAAATAATCGCCAGCATGTCACCGTTCACCAGCGAGACAAAAATATTCTGCGGGATAACCGATAAGATGGTAGTCACCAGACTGTGCGGGCCATTCTGCACCTGTTGGGTCGTCGCTTCATATTTAGAAATATCGGTAGTCGCCAGGGTCGACATATCGATACCAGTCCCCGGATGGAACACGTTTGCTAATGTGATCCCCAGGATAATGGCTATCGTAGTGATAATTTCGAAATAAAGGATGGTTTTTACACCAATCCGCCCCAGCTTTTTAGCATCACCCACCCCGGCAATGCCGACAATCAGTGATGAGATAACAATCGGGACAACAATCATCTTGATCAGATGAATAAAGATGTCACCGGCAGGTTTCAGGATATTGATGATCAACCAGTCACGGTCACCTGGCTGGTTATGCAGGACAGCACCCACAACAATTCCCAAAATCAACGCAATCAGTATTTGCCAGGCAAGACTAATCTTTATGCCTTTCTTCATTTTTGTTTCCTTAGTCAGACTTCCCTTTCATTTCTCATCAGCAGAGAATTATTCGGTGAAGTGAACAAACACCGGGTAAAAACAGACCTCAAATCGACGAGAATTGCTGCCAAACCCTGCATAAGAGATAGATAAGTAACATTTTTGGGCAGGTTATGGCAACCTTATTCCATAACGAATAAAAACAACAATTAACTCCGCGAATCTTTACCGCAGGGCGATTTCTGTTATAACTAATTGTTATGGAAATAGATAATAAGATCAGAATATCCTGAATTCTGTTGCCAGTTTTGAGTGGATAATCAACCGTCAGTCTGCGGAAGCAGATAACAAACCAAAGGAAATAGTTATAATTACTGCTTTTACCTGTAATTTACACTAAAGTGAAAAAACCCCCCGATAATATGACTTTTCTCTGACACGTGATCTGCAACGCAAAAGCAAAAAATTCCTTCCACCCCCCTTTAATTAACCATTTAGTCACATAATACTAACAACCAGCAGAGGAGGCCTGACATGAGCCAGATTCACAAGCACCCGATTCCTGCAGGGATTGCTGAAAATGCCCTGATTAACCCACAGCAATACACAGAAATGTACCGTAATTCGGTAGAAAACCCTGAGGCATTCTGGGCTGAACAGGGAAAAATTCTCGACTGGATAACACCTTACCAGCAGGTTAAAAACACGTCATTTGCTCCGGGCAATATCAATATTCGCTGGTTTGAAGAGGGTACCCTCAACCTGGCAGCAAACTGCATCGATCGTCATCTGGCGACTCACGCCGATAAAACGGCCATTATCTGGGAAGGTGATGATGCCAGCCAGAGTACCCGCTTGAGCTACCGTGAACTTCACCAGCAGGTATGCCGTGCAGCCAATATGCTGACAGATTTAGGCATCCGAAAAGGGGATGTCGTGGCAATCTATATGCCTATGGTGCCGGAAGCTGCCGTCGCGATGCTGGCATGTGCCCGTATTGGTGCGGTGCATACGGTGATTTTTGGTGGTTTCTCACCGGAAGCCGTCGCAGGACGAATCATCGATTGTGGCGCAAAACTGGTGCTCACCGCCGATGAAGGTATCCGGGCAGGACGTGCTATTCCCCTGAAAAAAAATGTCGATGAGGCACTGAAAAACCCTGAAGTTACCAGCATTAAAAATGTCGTTGTGTTTCGCAGAACCGGTGGCTTCCCTGGCTGGAAGGAAGGACGTGATCTGTGGTGGCATGACCTGATGGCTGAAGCGGCTACCGAACACACCCCGGTGGCAATGAATGCCGAAGATCCCTTATTTATCCTGTACACCTCCGGCTCTACCGGTAAACCTAAAGGCGTACTGCACTCCACCGGCGGCTATCTGGTTTATGCAGCCACAACATTTAAGTATGTGTTTGATTATCATCCGGAAGATATCTACTGGTGTACTGCCGATGTCGGCTGGATTACCGGCCACAGCTACCTGCTGTACGGACCGCTGGCCTGTGGCGCGACGACCCTGATTTTTGAAGGCGTTCCAAACTGGCCAACTCCGGCCAGAATGTCTCAGGTTGTGGATAAACACCAGGTCTCTATCCTATACACGGCCCCGACCGCCATCCGCGCATTGATGGCAGAAGGAGATAAAGCAACTACCGGTACACAGCGTACCAGCCTGCGCATCCTCGGATCCGTGGGAGAACCTATCAACCCTGAGGCCTGGGAGTGGTATTACCAGAATATCGGAAACAGCCATTGCCCCATCGTCGATACCTGGTGGCAGACCGAAACCGGAGGTTTTATGATAACCCCACTGCCGGGCGCCACCGAACTGAAAGCGGGCTCTGCAACCCGCCCATTCTTTGGTGTTCAGCCTGCCTTAGTGGACAACGACGGCATGGTTCAGGAAGGCGCCTGCGAAGGTAACCTGGTGATCACTGACTCCTGGCCTGGCCAGGCACGAACGCTGTATGGCGATCATGCCCGTTTTGAGCAGACTTACTTTTCGACCTTTAAGAACTGCTACTTCAGTGGTGACGGAGCACGACGTGATGAAGACGGTGACTACTGGATAACAGGTCGTGTCGATGATGTGCTGAATGTATCCGGCCACCGTCTGGGTACCGCTGAAATCGAATCGGCGCTGGTTTCACATCCGAAAATCGCCGAAGCCGCCGTTGTAGGTATTCCCCATGCCATTAAAGGACAGGCTATCTATGCCTACGTCACACTGAATGCCGGTGAAGAACCGACCCCGGAGTTGTACAACGAGGTACGTCAGTGGGTGCGTAAAGAAATTGGTCCGATTGCTACCCCGGATGTATTGCACTGGGCGGATATGTTACCCAAAACCCGTTCAGGCAAAATCATGCGCCGTATCCTGCGCAAGATTGCCAGCGGAGACACCTCCGGGCTGGGCGATACTTCCACCCTGGCCGATCCTGGCGTGGTAGAAAAATTACTCGAAGAACAACAGTCGATAAAGATGCCTTAATCGCCTGAAAATATCAGGGGTGGGTTCTCTGCCCCTTTTTTCAGCCCACACGCCCCGCGTTCCCCCGTATTCCGTTCCAAAGATATGCCCGTTCTGATGAATGTAGTCCATCACCGGCGAGCGGCCAGACAAGGTACGTAACACCGAATAATAAAACTGACAGACCTGCACACTTTTACCTCCGGAGACATAGCGATGAACGATATCTTGTGTCAGAAAATTGCAGATAATCCCGCCTTCCGTGAGCTGGTGAAGAAAAGACAGCATTTCGCCACGCTTCTATCCCTGATTATGCTGGTGCTCTACATTGGTTTTATCTTACTGATCGCTTTCGCTCCTGACTGGCTGGGTACCCCGTTATCAGCCACCAGTAGCGTAACCCGGGGAATTCCTGTCGGTGTGGGACTCATCGTGATCTCTTTCCTGTTGACCGGACTGTATGTCTGGCGCGCAAACGGAGAATATGATCGCTTAACCCGCCAGGTTATCCGGGAGTGTGAATAATGATAAAAATCATCCTGTTAGCACTACTGTGCTATGCTCCGTCATTACTGGCCGCCGATGCTCTGACCGGTGAAGTTCACCGCCAACCGGTCAATTATCAGGCCATCGCCATGTTTGTGGTCTTCGTCGCTTTTACCCTGGGAATTACGTGGTGGGCCTCACGCAGGACACGCTCGCGCAGCGATTACTATACCGCCGGGGGGAACATCACTGGATTTCAGAACGGCCTGGCGATGGCAGGCGATTTTATGTCTGCCGCCTCATTTCTCGGGATTTCGGCGCTGGTTTACACTTCCGGTTACGATGGACTGATCTACTCGTTGGGTTTCCTGGTGGGTTGGCCAATGATTCTGTTTCTGATTGCCGAACGGTTGAGAAACCTGGGTCGCTACACATTTGCCGATGTAGCCTCCTACCGGTTACAACAAAAACCCATCCGTATCCTGTCAGCCTGCGGTTCATTGGTGGTGGTGGCGTTGTACCTGATTGCGCAGATGGTCGGGGCCGGGAAGCTCATTCAACTGCTGTTTGGCCTGAACTATCCGGTCGCCGTAGTCATGGTCGGGATACTGATGGTGTTGTATGTCCTGTTCGGCGGCATGCTGGCAACCACCTGGGTGCAGATTATCAAAGCAGTACTATTACTGTTCGGTGCTACCTTTATGGCGGTGATGGTGATGAAAGCTGCGGGATTCAGTTTCAGCAGCCTGTTTAGCCAGGCCATGGCGGTGCATCCAAAAGGCGCGGCGATCATGCGGCCCGGCGGGCTGGTCAGTGACCCGATATCGGCACTCTCCCTGGGACTGGGATTGATGTTTGGGACGGCAGGCCTGCCCCATATACTGATGCGTTTTTTCACCGTTGCCGATGCGAAAGAAGCCCGTAAGAGCGTATTTTGGGCGACAGGGTTTATGGGGTATTTCTACTTCCTGACCTTTATTATTGGCTTTGGCGCCATTTTACTGGTCAGTGCGAACCCGCAATTCACAGATGCGTCAGGCGCACTGGCTGGCGGGACTAACATGGCTGCGGTGCATCTGGCGAACGCGGTGGGTGGCAGTACCTTCCTCGGGTTTATTTCCGCCGTCGCCTTTGCCACTATTCTGGCGGTTGTCGCCGGACTCACCCTCGCAGGGGCTTCTGCGGTTTCGCATGATATCTATGCCAGTGTATTACGCAATGGGAATGCCAGTGAACAACAAGAATTACGGGTATCGAGGATCACGGTGCTGGTGCTGGGGATCGTGGCAATCGCACTCGGCATTCTGTTTGAAAAACAGAATATCGCCTTTATGGTCGGCCTGGCATTTTCCATTGCTGCCAGCTGTAATTTCCCGATCATTTTACTGTCGATGTACTGGCGGGGGCTCACTACCCGCGGAGCCGTGGCAGGGGGGTGGCTGGGATTACTGACCGCCATTGTGTTGATGATCCTTGGCCCGACTATCTGGGTACAGGTGCTGGGACATGAACAACCCGTTTATCCTTATGAATATCCGGCACTGTTTTCGATGCTGGTTGCGTTTGTCTGTTGCTGGCTGTTTTCGGTCACCGACCATTCAGTGGCCGGCAGAAGCGAGCGGGAACGCTTCACGGCGCAGTTTATCCGGTCACAAACCGGCATTGGGATAGATCAGGGAAAAGCACATTAAACCGTCTCCCCCGCAGGTTAACCTGCGGGGGAGAAGACTCAGAAGTTCACTGAGGCACTTACGTATGGTCCATCAACCAGTACGTTAGTTTTATTATCACCTTTATTGTTCAGTTCAACATACTGATAACCTGCCCGCAGGTTCAGCATAGAGATCGGTGAAAAGCTGATACCACCCGCGGCTTCCTGGTAGTTTTGCAGGTGTGTAGAGAACGATTTTGGTGCGTAATAATATTCACCATACACGCCCCACATGTTATTCAGCTGATAGCTGACACCGGAACCGACGGCTACAGCAAAGCCATCTTTACTGTCTTCAGGATGAGTAAACAGGGCTTTGGCTGTCGGAGAGAAGTTTAACGGACCCACAGACAGGTTATAGCCCAGTGCTGCACCGGTGACACTACCGTCATCATTACTGCGCAGCCAGTTACCTTTAACAAACAGTCCCGGGGATGCGGTACCCAGGCCAAGGTTGAGGTTGGTGCTGTGTCTGCCAACATCTACACTGCCTTCGACTGCCTGGGCCACGCCACTGGCCAGTAAACCTGCCACTCCTGCAGCGAGGATAATTTTTTTCATTGTAATACTCCTGGTTAATAAAAACGCGCACCCTACATTGGAACAGCATAAAATAGGGGCCGCAACCTGTTTATAGGTAAGCAGAAGTATATTTCGTCATATTCTGAAATCATCGGGTGATTAAGCCCGCCACATCACATGACCAATAATCGGTGCAGCCAGTACGGTAACCACCCCTGCCAGCATCATCACCAGACTGGAAACCACGCCTTCCTGAGGGCCCAGCTGATAAGCTTTCGCCGTACCGGCACCGTGAGATGCAGCCCCCAGACCGGCACCTTTTGACAGGCTTTGTTTAATCGCCAACCGAAGAAACATAAAATCACCAATCGCCATCCCGAACACGCCGGTTAATACCACAAACAGCGCGACTAAATCGGGTTGTCCCCCTTCCTGCTGAGCGGCAGCCAGCGCAAACGGGGTGGTAATTGATCGAACCGCGAGGCTGCGTTGGATCTCTTCCGGCAACGTAAACAGCCGGGCCAGCCAGACCGAGCTGCACACCGCGACCAGTGTTGCGGTGATCACCCCGGCACTGAGTGACATCCAGTGACGGCGGATAATATAGATATTTTCATACACCGGCACCGCAAAAGCTAAGGTTGCCGGACCCAGTAACCACAACAGCCAGTGGCTTTGGGCAATATAATCACTCCAGCTGATATGAGTCACCAGCAACAGAGCGACCAGTACCAACGGTGTCATCACCAGCGGCATCAGCAGCAGGATACGCCAGCGGCGGTAGAGCCGTTTATTCAGGTAGTAAACCAGAACAGTCACTACCGCACACAACACACTGATCACTAAATCATTCATCACGGGCCTGCCTGCGTTCTGCACGCTGAGTTTCATAACGATAGATACGTTCAACCACAAATGAGGTCGCTGCCAATACCATCACAGTACTGATGGCAATCACCAGGCAGATACGGACACCATCCTCACGCAGTAATGTTCCGTAGTTGATCACCGCCACGACCGCAGGGACGAAAAACAGCAACATTTCGGCCAGTAACCAGTTGGAACCGGCTTTAACCCATTTCAGGGGTAAAACTCTGGTCACAATCAGTAACAACATCAGTAGCATACCGACAATATTTGCCGGCAGAGGAATATGCAGCCACAGCACCAGTTGTTCTGAAAAAAGAAAGAAACCGATATAAATCAGTACCTGTACTGGCAGCTGCAGCCACCGGGGTAATTTTGTCAGCCGCTGTGAACGAAGGGCCGCAAGCATGGTGAATTCCTCAAAAATAATTGATGGATGCAGTATACATCCTGGCCACAGGGTGAATAAAATGAACTAAAATTATCCCAACCATGCCATTTAGGAATAGTTATGGATGTAAGAGCGATTCGTTACTTTACTGAAGTGGTGCGCCAGCAAAGCTTTACCCGTGCGGCAGAAAAACTGTATGTCACTCAACCGACTATCAGCAAAATGCTGCGGCAACTTGAGGAGGAACTGGGCTGCACCCTGCTGTTAAGAGAAGGACGGAAGCTGTACCTGACCGATAGTGGCAAAGCGGTATACCAACGCGGAAATGCGATTTTGCAGGAATTTCGTCAGTTAGAGGCCGAAATCAGTGATATTAATCAGCTGACAACCGGTGAGTTACGCCTGGGGATCCCGCCGATGGTCGGCATGCAAATCGTCGGTTCTATTTCCGCCTTTCATAAACGTTATCCGGGTGTAGAACTGAAAATTTCTGAGTTTGGTGGTCTGGCAGCACAACAAGCCGTATTACAGGGACGTCTGGATATTGCCATGACCGCCCTGCCCGCCGAGAGCGAATTCCCCTTGCAGGTACTGCCGTTAATGGAGCACCCGTTATGTGTGTTAGTCCCCCGTACCCGGGAGTGGCTGCAACGCAAAAGCCTGACCCTGCAGGATGTCTCCCGTTACCCGTTACTGGTGTTTAACGAGGAGTTTTCGCTGAACCGTCAGTTACATAAAACCTTTCAGCGCCTTGGCTTGTCCCCGACCATTGCTATTCGTAGCGGCCAGTGGGATTTTCTGGCGGCGATGGTACAGGCAGATATGGGAGTGGCGATTCTGCCGGAACCGATTTGCCAGAGACTGGACCCGGCCTCGTTACTCTGGATACCGCTGGAATCAGAGTTGAGATGGACGCTGGGATTAGTCTGGCGCGAAGGGAATTATATTTCCAGCAGCACCCGGGCATGGATCGATTGCTGCCGGGAGTTCTGGCCCGGAGAACCTCCGGTACTGTCGATTTAGTCGCCAGGAGGCCGCCTGATCAGTCAGGTGGCCTCCTGCCATCCATCACTCTTCTTTTTCGATCAGCAAAGCTTCCAGCAGGTCGAGATCACGCAGAAGTTTCTGCATCGATTCGTTACTGATTTGCTGTGTCGCACGCATATGATAAACCTCTGCCCGTTCAGCACGCAGTGCCGCCAGACGGAAACGACGTTCGAGGTTTTCTGCAAACATCGCTCGTTCAATATCTTCTTTACCGTCAATCCTGCGCCGAAGATTTCCGGTCACCCGGGAACTCACCTCTTTCAGAACATCCGGGTCGATATTCTCTTCACTGTCTTTGGCGAGACGCTCTTCCATTTTATACAGGCTGTCGATGGCGACCTTCGCCATTACCGCACGGGCAGTCCGCAGTTCACGGGCATTCTCACTCTTATCCATGCCCGGCATCCCCCGTAACAAAATGGGTAAAATAATCACGCCAATGATCAGCGAGAACATAATGACCCCGGTGGCAAGGAACACCAGCTCATAACGCGCCGGAAATGCATCGCCGTTAGCCAGATATAAAGGCACTGACAATACACCTGCGAGGGTGACCGCACCACGAACCCCGGCAAAAGTTGCAATCAACAGCTCACGGAATGAATAGTTGCTGAACTCCATCGGATTCTTTTTCAGTAACCGGACACTCAAACGCTTCATGATGAACAGCCAGCCAAAGCGAACCAGCAGCAGCGCGGCATACACCAAGCCCACATCGGCGAACAGCATCCAGATATTGACATTAGAATCCGCGTTTGCCTGTTGGATAGAGGTTTCCAGGATGCTCGGTAACTGAAGGCCCAGCATCAAAAACACCATGCCGTTAAATACGAACTCCAGCATCTGCCATACACTGTTTGCTCTCAGACGCATCGCCAGCGGAGCCTGGCGGATAATGCCTGAACGGGTAATTGTCATCCCTGCGGCCACTGCGGCCAGAATGCCTGAAAAACCGAAGTGTTCCGCGATAATATAAGAAGCAAAAGGTAACAGCAGCAATAACACCGTCTGGGTTGCCGGATCATCACCACTCCAACGACTCATCAGACGCAGGGATTTACCGTACAACCAGCAGATAACCACCCCGGCCACGAGCCCACCGATAGCCACCTTCAAAAATTCGAGGGTCGCGCCTGACCAGGTGAACACCATGGTTCCCATGGCGACCGCCACCGCAAATTTCAGTGACACCAGACCAGAGGCATCATTCATCAGGGCTTCGCCCTGAACTATCGACATGATTTTTTTAGGTATTCGCCCTTCACCGACAATCCCGGAGAGGGCGACCGCATCGGTGGGCGAAAGCACGGCAGCCAGCGCAAATGCCGGAATCAGCGGAATACCAGGCACCGTCCAGTAAATCAGGTAACCAATACCCACGACGGTTATCAGCACCAGCACCAATGCCAGGCCGATAATCTCACGCCCGTGGTGCAAAAATTCACTGGTCGGAGTTTTCCAGCCATCGGCGAACAACAGTGGCGGAATAAACAGCACCAGGAACAACTCCGGATCAAAATCGACATGCAGCCCTATTGAAGGCCATGCCAGTATCGCTCCGGCGATGATCTGTACCAGTGGCAGGGGAATATGAAACGGGAGTAACCGGCCGGCAACACCCGACAGGGATACCACTAATGTCATGATCAGAATGGTAAAAAAGATTTCCATGCTTTCCTTCTAGCCTCTTCCACAGGCGTTTTATGAACCAGAAACACATCAGTTACTGTGATAGTGTAAAACAAAATAAGGCAGTTAAATGCATCCCGGAGTGCGAAAATTCATCCAAACCCTCGCTTTACAGATTTCCCCAGGATTCCGGGCCCCCCGGGAATCACGGGAACAGCCACTCTTCGCCCTGTAATTGCGACGGCTGGTTCGGTCCCGGACTCTGATTTGCCACGTCATTTCGGCCGGTATCCTGACAAGCGTCCTGCGGTACACCACTGTACCCTCTCCACAAAATCCGGACTCCATTACTTCGATGCAGCAGAGCGACGCTTTCTTACCGGAGGGGTGACAGCATCAACTTCCGGGGCGGAAAGTGCTTCTCCCGCCGGGCCCCTTTCCAGCAACACCGCGCCCTGTCCACTGGCCGCCAGCTGATCTCCCGGGTTGCGTAACGGACAGTCGCGCATTGAGAGACAGCCACAGCCAATACAGCCGTTTAGATCATCCCGTAAATGCGTCAGTGTGGCGATTCTTTTATCCAGTTCTTCACGCCAGTGGAGCGTCAGAGTTTCCCATTCACTGGCAGACATACGCTTATTCGGCGGTAATTGCGCCAGATTTTCGCTGACTGTCGCCAGGGGAATACCAATGCGCTGCGCAACTTTAATAATCGCGACCCGGCGCAATACATCGCGGCTGTAACGTCGCTGATTTCCGCTGTTACGGCTACTGGAGATAAGCCCCTTACTTTCATAAAAATGCAGAGCTGAGACTGCGACCCCGCTACGACGGGCAACTTCGCCGGGTGTCAGGACCGGTTTCGGGTAGTTTCTCTCTTTTTTCATTTTCGGCCTTTACCTCAAGTTAACTTGAGGAATTATACTCCACTCCGACGCAAAAATCCCGAACCACTCCGGCGATAATATTCGCCGTACAGGACAGAACTATGATGCAAGAAGAGATCATTCATTCGTTAACCCAGTGGATCAACCAGAACCTTGGGAAACATTTATCGATAGATGAAGTCGCTGCTAAATCAGGATATTCCAAATGGCACCTGCAACGTATGTTCCGGGCAGTCACGCAGCAGACGCTGGGTGATTATATTCGTGAGCGCCGGCTGGAGATGGCCGCCGATGCGCTGTGTAAAACCCGACGCCCGGTGTTCGATATTGCCCTGCAATATGGTTACGAATCGCAGCAAACTTTTTCGCGGGTATTCCGTCGCCAGTTCGACCAGACCCCGACGGCGTATCGCCAGGCGATGCGCTGCCGCGAACTCAGCCCGTCAGAGACTATTCATCGCGAGTCAAGGCCGACTGCAGCCCGTCCGGTGTCTGTATCGGGGATGATGTAAGTCGTCATGTTGCCGCCTGACCGGCGGCACCCCGCTTTTCAAAGACTCTCCCACCACCTCCTCCTTCATGCTACAAAAAATTACATAGCGTGTATTTTTCGTTCGATTTTCTTACAAGAAAGCCTATAATGTGACCTGCATCACAAAATTCCGTCCCCGTCAGGTCCCCCGCTCCCGCGGCAATTTCCCGGATGACGGAGTTTATGTCAGTCAAAAAATTGTTATAAGCATCAGTCACGGGTAGAAAAAATGGGCACATTAACTGCAGGTTTTCTGATCATGCGCTGGGGGTTACTCAGTGCTTTCGTCATGTTTCTCGCCAGCACAGTGAAAATTAAATGCCGGCAGAACAGTCACTATTTCTTTAGCTTTGTCTGCAGCAGTATTGGTGTAGTCATGTCTTGCTGGTTTGTGACCGGACTGATGGGTATTACCCTGAGCATGCAACAATGGCATCTGTTTGTCAGCAGTGCTCAGGAAGCCTTCATTAATGTGATGGAAATGACACCCACCAGTTGGCCAACCTACTAATTAGCATCACGGCCTTAGTGCCCGGCAGGCAGTAACAGCATCGCCCCCAGAACCAGGCTGAGCAGCCACGGATAAAGCCGTGCGTGTAACGAGTCTGGTACCAGGGAAACGGCATATCCTGCCAGCCACATTCCGGTAAAACTTCCTGCCATCAGGATAACAGCGGCCTGAACATCGATATAGCCAACGAATCCGGGCATGGCAGGCGATGAATGCCAGAGCGATGTCACGGCATAGGTCAGAGTGGCGGTCAGTGCCATTGGCAGGGTGAGTGGATTAGCCAACGCTGCCGCCTGAACCATAGTGGCTCCTCGTCGCCGCATCAACGGCACTGTCATCACACTGCCTCCTACCCCGAGGAAGGCTGCAATCAAACCAATCATTAACCCGGCCAGGGCTGAATGTTTCAAAGGTCGGATTCCCGTGTTTCCGACAGTAGCGTTTCGTAAAAAACCGGGCCGGAACAGGCAGTCCAGCAATGTCAGTAACAGATAGAGGATAAATCCTGCACGAATCCACTGACCATTGCTGTATTGTGCAGCCACAGATCCGGCTATCCCGCCCAACGCAATCATCAGCCACAATGGTTTCAATACCGGGGCCAGTTTCCTGAGCAGATGTTTCTGACGCAGACTGGCAATCAGGGAAGAGAACAACATCACTGCCGCAGAGGTTGCCACCGCTATTTGCATCACCACACTGCCCTGACTGTTTACCGGTAAATGCTGTGCCGCCAGAACTGAAACCAGCAACGGTACCGTGATAAACCCACCGCCAAACCCAAACAACACCGTCGTGACCCCTGAGACAACACCGGATATCGCTAAAAAAAGAATCATAAATATTTACCTGTCTGTCACCGTGCGTCAGAGTATATAAACTTCAGGGAATGACTTATTTACGTGTACAGGACAATCATTAACGAATTCAGGCCACCTGAGACAGGTCATGCGTAATACTCCGATTAACAGCGTCGACCATATCCAACGCCCGGTGTTGGCCCTGGCGACCGATTACCCTGCCGATACATGGCTGGCACCACACCAGCACCGCAGAGCGCAGTTTCTCTATAGCATCAGCGGCCTGATGGAGGTGAATAGTGAAGAAGGACAGTGGGTGGTCTTGCCTGGCAGTGGAGTCTGGATACCCGCAGGTAAGGTTCATGCCGTGAGAATGCTCGGTGCCAGTACCCGCAGCCTGTATATTGAGCCTGAGGCGGCCCCGCGTGCTGCCATTCAGTGTGAGGTGTTGCATGTCACCCCGTTACTGCACCAGTTATTGCTCGTCTCTGCAGATATTCCGCTGGATTACCCGGCGGGTAGCCGGGATGAATTAGTCATCCTGTTAATGCTGCAGGACCTGATGCAAGCCAGAATTAATCCGCTGTTCACCCCGCTCCCCTGCGATCCCAGGCTGGCAGCTCTGTGCAGCGAGTTCCTTCAGCAACCCGATATCCGGCTGCGACCTGAGCAGTGGGCGGCCCTGTTACATAAAAGTCTACGGACTTTCACTCGCTTCTTCCGGCAACAAACCGGCCTGTCATTTGCTCAGTGGCGGCAGCGTGCCTGCCTCAATTACAGCTTTTTGGCTCTGGGTCGGGGGGAGTCGGTCACGGCTACCGCACTGACTCTGGGTTATCAGAATATCAGTGCTTTCTCGGCTATGTTTCGTCAGGTAACCGGGCAAACTCCCGGAATGTTTTCCGCTGCCCCACCACCGGGGAATACTCCGTCCGACAGATGAAAAAATCCCCGCTGGTAGCTGACTACCTGCGGGGATTTTTATTACCCGGGTTAACCCGAAAACTGCTGACAGCCTCCGGAATCAACCCTGTTAAGGCAATTTATAAGCAATAATGTAATCGCCCATTTTAGTACCGAACGAACCGTGTCCGCCGGCAACAATCACCAGGTACTGCTTACCATCAACTTCATAGGTCATTGGAGTTGCCTGACCACCTGCTGGCAAACGAGCCTGCCATAACAGTTTACCGTCACGCACACTATAAGCACGGATGTAGTCATCCAGAGTGGCGGCGATAAAGAAGATATTACCTGCTGTGGTGATAGGAGCACCCAACATTGGAGTACCGACAGTAATCGGTGGTAACGGAATCGGGCCACCGCTGTCACGGATAGTACCAATACGTTTTTTCCACACAATCTGGTTAGTTTTCAGGTTAACGGCTGAGACAAAGCCCCATGAAGGCTCCATACATGGCAGACCGAACGGTGACAGGAACGGATTCAGTTCCACACCAAAAGGTACACCATACATGTGTTGCAGACCGGCTTCACCACCTGAACCACCGGCACCGTTTTTACCTGGTTCCATTGGGTTGTTTGGACCACGTGGGATCAGTTTTGAAACAAACGGCAGTTGCATTGGGTTAGCAATGGCAAATTCGCTGCCACTGTTGACCGAAATACCACCCCATTCGAACATGCCCAGGTTACCCGGGAATACCAGGGTGCCCTGCTCTGAAGGTGGGGTGAAAGTCCCGTTATAATGCAGACGTTTGAACATGATACGACAGATCATCTGATCAAACATCGTACCGCCCCACATCTTACTGTCGGTCAGTTTCGCTTCCGGACGGAAGGTCAGTTCAGAGAACGGCTGAGTCGCAGAAGTGTGATCGCCTTTGGCTGCACCTTGCGGCACCGGATGCTCAGGAGCTGGAACCACCAGCTGACCGGTTGCACGGTTCAGAACAAAGATGTTACCTACTTTGGTCGGAACGTAGATGACAGGAACTTTGTTACCGTCTTTATCAGTAATGTCTGCCAGTGAAGGCTGCGCCGGAATATCCATATCCCACAGATCGTGGTGGACAGTCTGGTAGAACCAGGCTTCTTTACCGGTAGTTGCATTCAGTGCCAGGATACCACTCGCATAACGTTCCTGCTCAGGAGTACGGTTGCCCCCCCAGATATCCGGTGTGGTCACACCCATCGGCAGGTATACCAAATCCAGTTTCGGATCGTAAGCTGCTGGTGCCCAGGAGTTTGGTGAGTTCGCTGAATAGTGCTGACCGTCCGCAGGAATTGCGTTCGGATCTTTTGCACCCGGATCGAATGCCCACAGCAGTTTACCGGTTTTCACGTCAAAACCACGGATAACACCTGACGGCTCGCGGGTTGAGTAGTTATCGGTAACGGCCCCGGCAATCACAATCACTTTATCGGTAATTACCGGTGGTGATGTTGGCTCATAGCCGCCCGGGAAAGCATTCGGCTGCTGATGCTGCAGATCCAGCTCACCATTATTACCAAAGTCTTTACACAGCTGACCATTTTCAGCATCCACCGCAATCAGACGACCATCGTTAACCGGCAGATAGATACGACGTGAGCAGGCCGCCGGAGAAACCGGAGCACTCTGCGGATCTGTTGCCGTATTAAAGTCATGATAGGAAACACCACGACAGGTCATGTGCTGGAAGGTAGGGTCATATTTGATTTTAGGGTCAAAACGCCATTTTTCTTTACCTGTTGCAGCATCAATCGCGACCAGAATCTGGTGCGCTGTACAGGTATAAAGCAGATTGCCTACTTTCAGTGGAGTTGATTCGTTAGTGATCTCACCCGGATCATCAGGGCGTTTTACGTCACCAGACTGATAGGTCCATGCCACCTGCAGATTTTTGACATTGCTTTCGTTAATCTGACTTAATGAAGAGTAACGGTCACCGGCCTGAGTACCACCATAAGCGGTCCAGTCTTTGCCAGCAGACACTGGCTGAGTTGCAGGAGCCTGAACATTCAGGTCACCGTAGACTGCCTGCGGGTCTTTGCCGAAAAAGGCGCCAACGACCATGGCCAGGTTGATGACGATAGCAATTACCATCAGCGTAGTAGCTTTACGGTTGGGAGCCGCCAGTTGGCGATAAACAAACGGCAAAATCATCCAGATACCAAACAGTACCCAGATATCGAGACGCGGAGCCAGAGCCCAGAAATCAAGGCCGGATTCGCACCAGGCCCAGAGAGCTGTGCCTAACAGAATGAGTGAGTAAAGATAAAAAGCACAGCTTCTTTTCTTTAACAGCATTACAGTGAACACCGCCATAACGATGCCGCTGATGAGATAGTATGCGCTGCCGCCAATTGCCAGTAACCAGCCACCGCCGATTATCAGCCACAAGGTGCAGAACACTGATATTGCTAGTGTGATGAGGCGCAGGCCTCTGGATTCCTGTGACATTGAATTAACCTTAGAATCAACAACTTTATAGATATGTAAAGAGCCGCATAAGGTTAGTCCTTTTTAGTTGTATTTAATATCGTTTTTTGTGATCCATATCCATTGACAATAACATTTGTTCATAAATTTCATGACACGGCACCAACAAATGTGTTCATTTGTTCGCAAAATTTTATGAAAAAAATCCATACATTAGCGACAAAATTCGGAATATTACCTTAAAATTGGATATGCCAGGATTGCAGATAAACCAATTTTTAGAGAATAAATTGGCATAAAAAAACGGGAAAAATAATCTTTAAATTAGTTTATGCTGGAGAGTGGTAACGTTTACAGTGAAATAACACCGGGCTGTGAAATTCACATTTTGGTTAAATTAACTTCAGATTCCGGATTCCTGTGCGGTGAGAGGGTGTAAAGCTAATGCTCGCCGGGTGAACCAGCCATCGGGACCTGATGATGGCAATGGTTCACGACGGAGTGGGTATTATGTTGCTGCCACGCAGTGTGCCCGTCAGCAATATATCGGGAGATTTTGTGGTTGTCCCGCTGCCCCCCTGCACTCAGCAATGACCCGACTCTGATACACCAGCGAGCGCGAGCTCAGTCGCAGTTGCCAACAGTGGAATCAACTGGCCGCTGAAATGCCGGGTATCAGTCCATCGTCATCACCGGGTCCGCTCCGCGACGAGCCCCGGGCCACTGCCTGAAAGCAGTGACCCTGACAAAATAATGTTATTTAGGGGGTAAATCTATGCCAGATGCCCTGCCCCCAAACCCGCTGACTATGTTCAGCCAATAGTACGGTTGCGCCCTGCCAGTACCGAAACGACTATCTGGATAGCCGCAAGCCCCATCAGCAAAGTAAACGGAACGGCCCATTGATGGGTGTACTGCACTGCCAACCCGACCAGTGCCGGCCCCGCCGCCGCCATCAGATAACCGATACATTGCGCCATCCCGGACAACGCCGTTGCCTGACTGTGGCCCTGGCTGCGTAAATTAAACAATGACAAGCAGACGACCATCGCAATGCCCGCCCCCATGCCGGCCAGTACCAGCCAAAGCATCGCCTGAGCTGGCTGGTAATACAAACCACTGACCCCAGCCAGAATCAGAACCGAACATAACAGCCCCAGTCCGCGCTGATCTTTAACCCGCGGGATGATGATCGTCATGCTCAGATTGGCCAGCACAGCAATACACTGGTACACGAACAGACAGCGGCCGGCCATAGAAGCTGAAATACCGACGGTCTGTGCATAGGCGGGAAACCAGTCCACCAGCACATAAAAAACCGTCGAATGTAATCCCATAAACAGCGCAACCTGCCAACCGGTACTGCTTTTCCAGGGAGAGCGGTACTGTTCCGGGTGGGGATCAAGCGCCGCCAGTCGGGTATGTGCAGGCCGGGTACGGGTACGTAGCTGTGGCAACCAGACCAGTAACGCGATGACGGCCAGTACCGCCCAGGCACCCAATGCCCGGCGCCAACCCTCTGTATCCCCATTGGCCAGCATCACCGCCGCGCCGGAGGCTATCGCGGCGATAACGCCCATCATCGCCGCATAACCGCCAATGACTCTTGCAGCTTTCGCCGGGAAACTCCGTTTTGCCAGTGCCGGCAGCAATACATTACAAAATGCGATGGCTGCCCCAAGGATACAGGTCCCTCCCCACAGGCCGATACTGCCTCCGGAGGAACGCCAGCTGATGCCAACCACCAGCAATGTCAGGGCCAGACCGATAACCCTTTCCATCCCCCATTTAGCCGCCATCTTTGGGGCAGCCGGGGCCAGCAGGGCAAAAATCAGTAACGGTAATGCATTAAGCCAGCCCGCTGCGGAATCTGAGATTCCGGTACTGGCCCGGATATCAGAAAGTACCGGGCCGACGACCGTGATCGCCGCTCTGAGATTGGCGCCGACCAGAATGATCCCCGCGAAAATCAGGGCTGAGGAGAATGACCTTTCTGAAGAGAGGGTCAGTGGTGACTGCGACATGGTTTTATTTCCAGAGAAAAGTGATTACCCGTCAACAAGCCGTTAAACTAAACAGCAGGTTAACATCAGGAGAACACAGTGTACCCGGCCCCTAAAAATGCGGCTAACGCCAACCCGTCAGAGAATTGCTCAGAATCGTCACCGGTACTGCGGCTGGAGACGCCAATGATCGATAAAGATCGGCCGGTGACTCCGTTGCGGTTAGCTGGAAAACGCCGGGAACAGGGCACTTTTCTGGAACAGCACCAGCATCCGCAGGGATTAATTATCGCGATCCACCACGGATTAGTCATTCTTCACAGTGGCGATGAGGTCACATGTGTACTGCCCGGACAGTTTTGCTGGATCCCCGGCAAACAGGATCACGGTACTCACTGGTTTGGCGCGATTGAAGGGATGTGCCTTTATCTGCAACCAGAACTTGGTGGGGCATTTCCTGACGTTCCGGTGATTTTCACTCAGACGTCGTTGACCGACGCGATGATCAGTCGGCTGGCAGATGCCCCGTTACTGGAACCAGGGCATGTCCTGAGCCTGCTGGACAGCCTGACCCATGAAATAGCACTTCTCCCCCGGGGAGGATTCCATTTGCCCATGCCCACCGAATCCCGGTTACAGCAACTTACCCATCGGTTACTGGACAGGCCTGACCTTAATCACAACATCGAAGAATGGGCACAGCAGGCCGGCATGTCACTGAGTACCTTATCGCGTCGTTTCCGGCAGCAGACCGGGATTACCCCGGGCCAGTGGCGGCAACAGGCGCGTATGCTGCACGCCCTGGAATTACTGTTTAGCGGGCAGAGTGTCACCGGGGTCTCCCTTGCCGTGGGGTATGACAGCCTGAGTGCCTTTATTCATGGCTTTCGAAAGACCTTTGGTATCACCCCTTCCCGCTATTTCTCTCCATCTTCCGCCCCGCAGACAGAAAAATCATAACTGCGTAGATTCTCCGGCCATTGCCGGCACTGTCAGCGGCGCAATTATTTCCAATACCTTGTTAGCGGCTTGTGATGAGATAGTCACTCTCTGGCCGTTTATGTGGCCACGGTTACCACGTTTATTACTGCTTAAATTATGATCAGGGACTGACCCTATGCTTCAGTTTTCTAATGGTTTTTTACTTAGCCTGTCGTTGTGTCTGGATATTGGTATTGCCAATATCGCGATGATGACACTGGCAATGCAGCGCGGTTATTTTCATGGTTTATGGCTGGGCATTGGCACCTGTTTCGGTGATCTGGCCTACGCCATTCTGGCGCTGGCAGGCATGACGGTGCTGTTACAGTTCAGTGCCGTACGCTGGGTATTGTGGATTGGCGGCGGCGCGATGCTGGTCTGGTTTGCAGTGAAAATGTTGATCGCGGCCGTTAATCAGTCAACCGCCCTGAACAGCGGAGAACCCCCTCAGTTATGCTCACTGAGAAGGGAGTTCTTTCGGGGCATGATGCTGGCGATGTCTTCCCCTTCGGCCATTCTCTGGTTTGCCACCGTCGGCGGTGCACTAATCTCAAGGATGGGGCAGCATAGTGTGGCATCCTCAGGATGGTTTCTGGGCGGATTCTTTATGGCCGGAGTCCTCTGGACCTGTGCACTCTGTCTGGTTGGCAGCCTGGGGGGAAAATTAATGGGTAACCGTTTACTGAAGTTTTCTTATATCGCCTCTGCGATTATATTCAGTTACTTCGCAGTCACGGTGATTGTCTCCGGCTACCACGAATTTATCCCCGGCTAAGACCTAACCGGGCAATATAGTGACCGGGGGTGATCCCCATCACTTTGCGAAACGCATTGATAAAATGGCTCTGGTCGTAAAATCCGAGACTAATCGCGGCCTCCAGCGGAGAAATATTGCGGCGTAGCAGATTACGCGCCTGGTGCAGCCGGAGCTGCATGTGATACTGCAAGGGTGGCAACCCTGTATAGCGGGTAAACAACCGGACAAAATGATATTTACTTAATCCGGCTATCTGCGCCAGAGTTTCCAGAGAGGGTTTTTCCGTCAGGTGGCAGCGAAGGTAGTCGATCACTCTGCTGATTTGCTGTGCTTCACTCCCCGTCAGGGAGACGGAAGGTTCCAGCAATTCGCCGCACAACTGTAACAGTTCCTGCTGTTGAAGAGAGTCGTTATCTTCGCGGGCCGAATCCGCAAACCGGCAGATAGCATGAAACAACTGCGGATCATCCAGCACCCCTTCACGCAGTACCGGAGCCTGAGATTGGCTGCTGAGATTTTCCTGTGCCACCAGCGTTTTCACCACGGACTGGGGCAGATGAATGCTGATAAATTCGACACTCTGCTGTGCAAATTCGGAAGACTGAACAGAGGCGGGGTTATACAGGGTGACCTGTCCGCTTTTTACGGTTAAATTTTTTCCCGACAACCAGATTTCCTCTACGCCGCTAAGATTAGCACTGATCACATACTCATCATGAGAATGTCTTGGAAATCCGTCATCACAGGCGATCACCCGGGAACATTCGATGCCATTCCGGCTGAACCACTCGCTGGACTGTAACACTGATGTTTTTCCCTTTCCCTTGTGGTATAGCGAAGTTGTCAGGATTTATAACAGCATGTAGTGGTGACAAATTCAACACCTGACCACAAGCCACCAGACTGTCATGACGTTGCAGGCGTAGATGGTGACACTCAGGAGGGCTTTTCGTTCACCGTCATCATAAACACTACCGGTTGATCCCCCCTATTTTCATAACTGTGAGGCGCATCGGTTTTGGCTATCGCTGAACACCCCTGAGTTAGCGGGTAAACACTCTCTTTGACGCTAAGCGTCAAAGTGCCGGACCGGACATACATTAATTCAAAGGTTCCTGGCGGATGTCCTGAGGATTCAAATTTTTCCCCTGGCTGCATCTTCCATAACCAAAGTTCCGTCATTTCTGGGCCTCCGGACCCTGCCAGTAATCTGGCATACCCTCCTTTCTCACCAGTCCAGAGTTCAGGAATATCCCGGGCATCGATGATACGCACATCCGGTTTGGAACTCACGTCGACAAAATCAGCTACCGAAACCCCCATCGCTGCAGCAAGACGGCATAACAGAGCAATGCTTGGATTGGCCTTACAGCCTTCAATCTCCACCAGCATACCTTTACTGACGTTCGCCCGACGGGAAAGCTCATCGAGGGAGAGCTTTTTTTGTTTACGGTATTGTTTGATTCTCTGTGATACAGCCTGATTCACCGAACTTACGTCCGCTCCAGGCTCGGTCACTAAATTGACTTTTTTGGTCATTAGTCGATATTATGCGATAAAATAGTCATTAAAGGATTATGTCGTGTCAGCACTCATTCCGTCAATTGCACCAGAGATTTATCGACTTGCCCCGGGTTTTCGGGCACTCAGTATTAGCGTTACCGCTGCACCGGTTGAAAATGCAGAAATTGGTAAGGCTGAATTGCAGGCGGCCTGTGAAGCAGTTCTGGCCGGAGAGCCCCGGTGGGCAGATTCACACCTGGCTGCCTGGGCTGAGGTATTTCGGTCATTTGGTGCCAAGGCTAAACGTACTCCCTGTTCTGCGGATGCACTGCGCAAAAGGGTATTACGTGATGGTAGCCTGCCGCCTCTGGATCCCATAGTTGACCTGTATAATGCCGTCAGCCTGCGCTTTGCCATTCCGGTAGGAGGAGAAGATATAGCAGCTTATCAGGGAGAGCCTCGCTTAGTTATCGCCAAAGGGGATGAACCTTTCGACACACTGAAACAGGGAAATCCAGTGACCGAAACCGCTTCACCTGGCGAGGTCATCTGGCGTGATGATATGGGTGTCACTTGCCGGCGCTGGAACTGGCGCCAGGGAATTCGTACCCGTTTAAGTATCGAAGCACAGCATATGTGGTTTATTCTGGAAAGCCTGCCTGAAATGCCGGCTGAACAGTTGGATCTCGCCGGAAAAATGCTGACAGATGGTCTGGAGAAAATGATGCCAGGTATGCAATTCAACATGGCCCTGATATCCGAATAAACAATTACGTTAGTTCAGGAGTGTTTCTATGCTCAGTGGTCTGTGTGCTTTCCCGTTAACTCCGTTAAACAACGGACAGGTGGATGAAGAGAGTTTTGCCCGGATTATGGCGCGTCTGACTGCCGCCGGAGTCGATTCACTGGGTATTCTGGGATCAACCGGTAGCTATGCCTATCTGACCCGTCAGCAGCGCCAGCGCGTGATAGAGCTCACCCGCCAGCTGGCCGGTGATATTCCATTAATGGCCGGTATCGGCTCAGTCAGCAGTGATGAAATTCTGCGTCTGGCGGAAGATGCACAGCAAGCCGGGGCGAATGCATTTCTACTGTCTGTGATTTGCTACCAGTCTCTGCGCGATGAAGAAGTGTACCGGTTGTTTGAGACGGTAACCCAACAAGTATCGATACCGATCTGTGTTTATGATAACCCGTCGACCACCCATTTCCGCTATTCAGACCAGTTACTCAGACAACTCTCGTCATTGCCACAAGTTCGCTCGGTGAAAATTCCCGGAATCCCCGGGGATCACGGTACGGTGACACAGCGGATTAACCAGTTGCGTAGCCAGCTAAGACCTGGCACCGTTATTGGTATTAGCGGAGATGCTTTTGCGGCGAGTGGTTTAATTGCTGGCTGTGACGTCTGGTATTCAGTATGTGGCGGCCTGTTCCCGCACATCAGCAAACAAATAACCCGGGCGGCGGCAGTCGGAGATGCACAACAGGTCACAGCACTGAGTGCCAGACTGGAACCTTTATGGGCACTGTTCCGCAAACATGGCAGTAGCCTGCGGGTTATCTCCGCCGCTGCCGGAATACTTGGTCTGACGCCCCCCGACAACCTGCCCCGCCCGCTGTTACCCCTCCCGGAGAGCGATTTAGCGGAAATAGCCGCAGTGATTGAACAACTGGAGCTGGAGTAGTTTAGGAAGTAAATTTACGGGCATTATCAGGACGTCGACGAAGTGAAAAACTGCACTTCTGGCAAGAATGAAAGCATCAACCAGACAGATAAAGCTGAAAGTATGAAGAATGTTAACCCGTGATGATTAAACACATAAGAAAAGCCCCCGTACCCTAAGGGTACGGGGGCGTTAAATTAAGGAAGTTTGTAAGCTATCAGTGAATCGCCGAGGCTGGTCCCAAAAGAACCATGCCCGCCGGCCATAATCACGACATATTGCTTACCATCAACCTCATACGTCATTGGTGTCGCTTGACCACCTGCCGGCAGACGAGCCTGCCACAGCAGTTTGCCGTCACGTACACTATAAGCACGCAGGTAGTTATCCAGTGTGCCAGCCACAAAGAAGATATTCCCTGCCGTTGTCACCGGACCACCCAACATTGGAACACCCATTTTAAAGGGTAAAGGTACCGGCGCACTGTCACGAACAGTACCAATCCGTTTTTTCCAGATGATCTGGTGATTACGTAAATTGATCGCAGAGACAAAGCCCCATGAAGGTTGCAGACAAGGTAAACCCAGTGGTGACAGGAACGGATTCAGTTCAACCCCGTAAGGCACACCATACATATGCTGTACCCCGGACTCTGACCCGGAACCGGCGGCACCATCAGCGCCGGGTTCTATGGGGTTGCCCGGTCCGCGTGGGATCAGCTTAGAAATAAAAGGCATCGCCATCGGATTAGCAATCGCAAACTGCTGATCGGTGTTAACCGAGATAGCGTTCCGCAAAAAACTGTATGGCGAACTCGATACATTACAATCAGATCTTGATGCATGGCTGGCTCACTATAATAATGAGCGAACCCATCAGGGGAAAATGTGCTGTGGCCGGACGCCAATGGAAACATTACTTGATGGAAAACGCATCTGGGCTGAGAAAAATTTAAGCCAGATGTAATCTGACAGACACCTGTATAAATAACCGGTAACTGTCAGATCAGGTCTGAGCTAATACAACGACGCACAATCTGTGCTGCGCGTGCATCCAGCTGCGGACCAACGGAGCCGGACCACTGATGATACCCAAAGAAGTCGGTAATAAGCTTACGCTGGGCATAATATTCATGATCGGTAATGGTCTGTTCGGTGAGGGATATCTCACGAAAGTAACGCTGAACCACAAAATCGAAATCACTTTCCACGTCCTTCGGTGAAAAATGAAAGAAGGCGTCTTTGGCCTTGAAATAACCCATCTGCAGGATGCAATAAATCTGCGCCAGTATGCCGGGGCGGCTGGTTGCCAGCTCCTCTGTCGTGAGCGACAAATATCCCAGTTGCTGGCCTTCATCAAAATCAGGCAGACCATACAGTGCGAATTTTTCTGTATCCGTTAAAACGGAGAGTCTTTTTCCTTTATCTTTACGACGGGATGTCATCCTGACCTCGCACTGAATATGTCCGTAAGAGGATCGTTCTGCGGACATTCAAAAATCATTCTGGTATCCGCGGAAAATCAGGCATAAAGTTATCTCATATAGATAGTACGTTATCAATCTCTCTTGCGGTCCCTTAATCGTACATATTATGACTGAAATACGCATAGGCTATGCACGCTGCTCAACCGACAGACAGGATCTGGCTGCACAACAGGAAGCCCTGACCAGACTGGGCGTTTCTCCGGACCGGATTTACACCGATAAAGGACTTACAGGCTCACATCACCAGCGTCCCGGCCTGGACCAGGCCCTGGCAGCGGTGCGCCAGGGGGACACGCTGGTTGCGCCAAAGCTGGACCGGCTGGCCCGTTCAGTTCCGGACGCCAGAGCGATTGCGGATGCTCTCCAGGCGCGGGGGGTAAAACTGGCGCTGGGAAACAGCGTTTACGATTCGGCAGACCCGATGGGAAAAATGTTTTTTAATGTACTGGCCACCTTCGCAGAATTTGAGGGGGACCTTATACGGCTCAGGACCCGCGAAGGAATGGCCATCGCACGGGCAAAAGGAAAACTGAAAGGCAAACAACCAAAGCTTTCAGACAGGCAGCAACAGGAGCTGTGCCGTATGCACGGCAGGGGGGAACACTCAATCAGTGACCTGACAGAGCTGTTTTCGGTGTCGCGCCCGACGGTTTACCGGACGCTTATACGAGGCAGAGAAAAGCAGTAAATCATTTCACCCATACAAGGAAGAATTATGGCTCAGGATATTTTTATAAAAATTGATGGTATCGAAGGTGAATCTCAGGATTCCACTCATAAAGGAGAGGTTGAGGTACTTGACTGGGACTGGTCTGTTAGTCAGACATCGAATATGCATTCCGGTAGTGGCGGCGGTGCGGGAAAATGTACTATTGAGGACCTTAATTTTGAGCATTATATCGACAAATCCAGTCCCAACCTTCTTCAGCATTGTCTGACTGGCAAACATATTCCCGAAGCTGTTCTGACAGTAAGAAAAGCAGGTGGCTCTCCGCTGGAATATCTGCGAATTACGCTTCAGGAAATTATCATTACCCGGGTTAGTCCGGTCTACCTCAATACCATGCGGGTCCCGCGCGAAACGTAATCCATTTTCACGGGTGAAAATGGATTACGTTTTGCAGAATGCAGAGGGAAATTCAGCGGGTACAGTTGCTATGGGTTACTACATTAAAGCCAATGCAAACATTTAAATACAGGTGATATAAGGAAATGTAACTATGTTATTCGTTGATAAAAATGGTTTAGTGGATGCGGAACGTATTATTATTAAGAGATTCAGTACAATAGAGCGCGGTAAACTGGATAAAGTGAACGGGATCGTTGTACATCAGACGGGTGGCTCCACAGCAGAAAGTTCTTTTAATAGTTATAAACATACAGGCGCAAACGGTGCTCATTTTCTAATAGATAAAGATGGCAATATTTATCAGACTGCCTCAGTTTTCAAAGTCACAAATCATGTCGGCAATATAAGATCCAGATGTTACATGGAAAAAACATGCACACCTTCAGAAATTGCCACAATAAAACCATTACTGAATAAATATAAACAACTCTCTCGATTAGAACAGAAGAAGCCATATCCGGAAAGATACCCTGCTAACTTTGATTCTCTGGGTATAGAAATGGTGGGGAAACCCGATTCAGGCGAAGGGGAAAATGCTGTTTATGAAAAAGTAAATGAAGCACAAAATAGCTCTTTAAGATGGCTTGTAGCAGAACTTACTGACACATTGAAAGTATCAATGACTGAAATATTCAGACATCCTGAAGTATCATATAAAGTTAAGACAGAAGCAGGCACAGCCCGATGGTAAAAAAAATATTTTCTATATTGGGTGTGATTTTAACCATAGATGTGGCTTTTGCAGACCATACTGCACCCAGGACAATAGTAGAAATAAAAATTAATGAAACAGGAAAAAGTGACGATGAATCGATAAATGTGATTGATGGTTGTCGTGCATTTAAAATCACAGAGAAAGATGTGAGAGAATACTTTTCAAAATCATATCCTGTACCTTTAAACTTCAATATCCATGAACGTTATTCACCTTGTTATGCTAAAGGTTTCATCGAATTCAGCGATAATACTCGTGGTAAATGGAAGATTTCCTCCAGTGGAGGGGCAACCCTTTTATGGGATACTGGTGATGTAGCAACATTATTTTATAATAATTATAAGTGGACAGATCCTTTTGAGGGTACATACGCTTCGGAGAATGAGTCGGATTCAAAATAAAAATCCACATCGCTATAATCTAAAGTACGTCTGCTGAGACGTACTTTACCGCTAATTCTCACAATTTATTAACTTAATTTAACGAACAACATAGTGCCAAAATTTTGGCGGCTTCCCGCTTACAACCCCCCAAATGCGTAACTCCGCGTAATCCTAATCACACTATGCTGAGGTAATCCCCCCGAAAAATGGGCGGGTTAATAAGTAGATTTCTCTACTAACCTGAATTCAGGGGGATTTCTATGAAAC
>NZ_DDVT01000026.1:0-131209 GCF_002345795.1 Tatumella sp. UBA2305 | reverse complement strand
GTTAAAAATGGGGGGATTACCCTAGTATCATCTCCTGTCTCATAACAACTGTCACCAGCTAATCCCATACATATAATTTTACCCGCCTCCTCTTCCTCACCCGTATACACTTCGCACAGTATTAGTCCCCTGAATCATCCCCCCGTAATGATAGAACCCTGGACTTAAAATGTAAGAATTACTGATAATTTACAGGCCACCGAACGGAGGGTTTTGGGGAGGAGTTCTGGGGAAGTTTTGGGGAAAGGTTTTCGGGCATAAAAAAACGGGCTCTTTTCAGAACCCGTGTTTATGTATCAGCGGTGACGCCTGATTACATATTTTTGATGATAGCATCACCAAACTCTGAAGATTTCAGCAACTTAGCGCCGTCCATCAGGCGTTCGAAATCGTAGGTCACGGTTTTAGCGGCGATAGCACCTTCCATTCCCTTAACAATCAAGTCGGCCGCTTCGGTCCAGCCCATGTGACGCAGCATCATTTCGGCAGACAGGATCACTGAACCCGGGTTCACTTTATCCTGACCGGCATATTTTGGTGCAGTACCGTGGGTGGCTTCGAACAGTGCGCATTCGTCACCGATGTTGGCACCCGGAGCAATACCAATACCGCCTACCTGAGCTGCCAGGGCATCAGAGATGTAGTCGCCGTTCAGGTTCATACAGGCAATAACGTCATACTCGGCAGGACGCAGCAGGATCTGTTGCAGGAAAGCATCGGCGATAACATCTTTAACGATGATCTCTTTGCCGGTTTTCGGGTTTTTGAATTTCATCCATGGGCCGCCATCCAGCAGCTCAGCGCCGAATTCTTCTTTCACTAACTGGTAGCCCCAGTCTTTGAAAGAACCTTCGGTGAATTTCATGATGTTGCCTTTATGAACCAGCGTCAGGCTGTCACGGTCGTTGGCAATGGTGTATTCCACCGCAGCACGCACCAGACGTTTGGTACCTTCTTCGGAACAAGGTTTAACCCCGATACCACACTGCTCAGGGAAACGGATTTTTTTAACACCCATTTCTTCACGCAGGAATTTAATCACTTTATCTGCTTCTGCAGTACCTGCTTTCCATTCGATACCGGCATAGATATCTTCGGAGTTTTCACGGAAGATGACCATATCGGTATCTTCAGGGCGTTTCAGCGGGCTTGGAGTGCCGGTGTAGTAACGAACCGGACGCAGACAGATGTACAGATCGAGCTCCTGACGCAGCGCAACGTTCAGTGAACGAATGCCTCCGCCAACCGGAGTGGTTAATGGGCCTTTAATGGCAACGCGGTATTCTTTGATAAGGTCGAGGGTTTCCTTCGGCAGCCAGACATCCGGACCATACAGTTCAACAGATTTCTCGCCAGTGTAGATTTCCATCCAGGAAATCTTACGGTCGCCCTTGTAAGCTTTCTCTACGGCGGCATCAACTACTTTCAGCATGACAGGAGAGACATCAACCCCAATCCCGTCCCCTTCGATGTAAGGGATCACCGGGTTATCAGGTACAACCAATTTTCCCTGACTAACAGTAATTTTCTGACCTTCCGCCGGAACAACAACTTTGCTTTCCATCAACCTCTCCTTCGAGCGATTTTATGTTAATGATTTGTAAGATGCCGGACAATAGTACCCGAATACGCAGGCAATAGCTTGCAAAAAAATGTATCCGCATACCCGTTGCCGGGGACATGGTGACAAAGAGTATTACCGCAAATTTTCACCGATGATAAGCATTTTATTTCCCTGAACGGGGAATTGTGATTCCAGTGGCGGGTTACGGGCTGATTTATTCAGCCAGCTGAATAACTGTACGAAAAACGGGCAGTTAGGATACCGACCTCCGGCTGACAATCCAACATACTACAGCCAAAATACCCTATCCGGGTTATACTGCTGTGATTCTGGTCAACAATACACATTATGTTTAACAAATCCCGACATTCTAAGCGCCCTCCCCGCCCTATCCGCTCTCCGGTCAGTCAGCAAGCCCGGAAGATCATTCTGTTTAACAAACCTTTCGATGTGCTGCCTCAGTTTACCGATGAAGGCGGACGGCGGACACTGAAAGAGTTTATTCCGTTAAGTGGTGTTTATGCCGCCGGGCGTCTGGATCGCGACAGTGAAGGACTGCTGTTACTGACTAACGACGGTAAATTGCAGGCAAAACTGACTCAGCCCGGTAAACGCACCGGGAAAACCTATTTTGTACAGGTCGAAGGTGATCCCACGGAGCAGGATCTGCAGCGCTTGCGCGACGGCGTTACCCTGAAAGATGGCCCTACTCTGCCCGCCACAATCGAACGGGTTGCGGAACCGGCCTGGTTATGGCCGCGACACCCCCCTGTTCGCGAACGTAAATCAGTTCCTGACTGCTGGCTAAAAATCGTGCTACATGAGGGGCGTAACCGCCAGGTCCGGCGGATGACCGCGTTTATCGGTTTCCCGACATTACGTCTTATCCGCTATGCTATCGGCAGTTATACTCTGGATAATCTGGCGTCAGGCGAGTGGCGCGAAGTCAGTTCCATGCAGGGAGTCTGATAACGGGCTTCCGGCACTCTCTTTTCCTTTTTTCCGGGAGTACTTATGTTTAGTCCACATATTACGGTTGCCTGCCTGGTCCACGCCGAAGGCAAATTACTGGTGGTGGAAGAACGAATTAACGGATTACCGACTCTCAATCAGCCAGCGGGTCATCTGGAGGCTGGAGAAACGCTGAGTGAAGCGGTCAGTCGTGAATTATATGAAGAGACCGGTCTGAAGGCTGAACCGCACTATTTCCTGGGAGTTCAGCAATGGATAGCCCCGGATAAGACGCCCTTTATTCGCTTTCTGTTCGGGTTGGATCTCGCCTTTTGTGCGGAAACCTCTCCGCAGGACAGCGATATCGATCGCTGCCACTGGTTAACCCCAGAAGCAATTCTCACGGCGGATAACCTGCGTTCTCCGCTGGTCGCCGAATCTGTCCGGCTCTGGCGACTGCCGGAACGTTATCCGCTCAACCTGGTATCCGCCTATAATTGGCCATCCGCCAGGGATGCGTAACAGGCTGTGTCATGGTAGAATACGCCGCCGGTTTTTTATAAATACGTCTTGTGTGAGTAGGTCATGTCTGACAATAGTCAAAAAAAAGTAATCGTCGGTATGTCCGGCGGGGTAGATTCTTCCGTGTCAGCCTGGCTGCTGTTACAGCAGGGGTACCTGGTTGAAGGTCTTTTCATGAAGAATTGGGAAGAAGACGACGGGGAAGAATACTGTACTGCTGCCGAAGATTTGGCCGATGCACAAGCCGTATGCGATAAACTGGGTATCCGTCTGCATAAGATTAATTTTGCGGCCGAGTATTGGGACAATGTGTTCGAACATTTCCTGGAAGAATACAAAGCCGGACGCACACCCAATCCGGATATTCTCTGTAATAAAGAGATCAAGTTTAAAGCCTTCCTCGAATTTGCCGCCGAAGATCTCGGGGCAGATTTGATTGCCACTGGTCACTATGTTCGCCGCCAGGATGTTGACGGTAAAAGCCGGTTACTGCGTGGTCTGGATGCCAATAAAGATCAAAGCTATTTCCTGTACACCCTGAGCCACCAACAGGTTGCCCAGAGCCTGTTCCCTGTCGGAGAACTGGAAAAACCGGAAGTACGCCGTATTGCTGAACAACTGGATCTGGTCACTGCCCGTAAGAAAGACTCCACCGGCATCTGCTTTATCGGTGAGCGTAAATTCCGCGATTTCCTCGGTCGCTACCTGCCTGCTCAGCCGGGAGTTATCGAAAATACCGAAGGCCAGGTGCTCGGTGAGCATCAGGGCCTGATGTATCATACTCTTGGCCAGCGCAAAGGGCTGGGAATCGGCGGGCTGAAAGACAGCAACGATGATCCCTGGTATGTGGTGGATAAAGATGTGGCCACTAACCGGCTGATTGTGGCTCAGGGTGCTGAACATCCGCGCCTGATGTCTGTCGGCCTGGTAGCTCAGCAACTGGACTGGGTAGATCGCCAGCCTGTCACCGCACCGTTCCGTTGTACCGTGAAAACCCGCTACCGCCAGACCGATATTCCATGCGAAGTGATTCCGTTGTCGAATCAACGTATTGAGGTCCGGTTTGATGAACCGGTGGCAGCGGTCACCCCCGGACAGTCAGCGGTATTCTATCTGGATGATGTTTGTCTGGGCGGCGGCGTTATTGAACAGCGCCTGCCTCTGCCTGACGCTGATAAATAACGGGGACGCCGTGGCCAAAAATATCAGGGAAATTACACTGGCTCTGGCCGGTGTTTGCCAGGCAGCGCATCTGGCACAGCAACTAGCTCATCAGGGCAGTTGTCCACCAGAGGTGTTTCGCGTGTCATTACAAAGTCTGGTGGATCTCAATCCACCAGATACCCTTGCCGTTCACGGCGGTGATGAAGCTAACCTGCGTTTTGGTCTGGAAACCCTGATTGCCGTCCTGCATAATCCTTCGCGCCAGGGTGTCAGCGCCGAACTGACCCGTTATACTCTCAGTCTTCTTATGCTGGAACGTAAGCTGCACAATAATCGCAAAGCCCTGCAGCAGCTGACGCAGCGAATTTCCGGGCTTGATCGTCAGTTGCAGCATTATGCGCTGGACTCTGATACTGTGATAGCCGCTATCGCTGGCATCTATGTGGATGTTATCAGCCCGATTGGTCCGAGAATTCAGGTGAGCGGATCGTCAGCGGTATTACAGAACAGTCAGGTTCAGAGTAAAGTCCGGGCCGCGCTACTGACCGGTATCCGCAGCGCGGTACTCTGGCAACAGGTGGGGGGTAGCCGCCTGCATTTAATGTTTAGTCGCTCCCGGATTGTCGGAGAAGCGAAATCAATTTTATCCCGTTTGTCGCCCGGATGTTAACTGGCGGCAGCATGACTGCTTTTACAATGATTCAGGAGTTGCACTGATGGAATTATCCGCACTGACCGCCGTTTCCCCTGTTGATGGACGCTATGGGGACAAAGTCAGCCCGCTGCGCGCGATTTTCAGTGAGTTTGGGTTACTGAAATTTCGTGTTCAGGTTGAAGTACGCTGGTTACAGAAACTGGCCTCAACCGCAGAAATCAGGGAAGTTCCTGCATTTGACGCTGACGCAAACGCTTACCTCGACCAGATTATCGCCAGTTTCAGCGAACAAGACGCAGCCCGTATCAAAACCATCGAACGCACCACCAACCACGATGTGAAAGCGGTCGAGTATTTCCTTAAAGAAAAAGTTGAATCGGTTCCGGCTCTGCAGGCTGTTTCCGAATTTATTCACTTTGCCTGTACTTCTGAAGATATTAATAACCTGTCCCATGCGTTGATGCTGGAAACAGCCCGTCGTGAAGTGATTCTGCCCTACTGGCAGCAACTGACTCAGGCGCTGGAAACTCTGGCCGCCGAATACCGCGATCTGCCGTTACTTTCCCGTACCCACGGTCAGCCTGCTACCCCTTCTACACTGGGTAAAGAGATGGCTAACGTGGCTTACCGGATGTCTCGCCAGGTTCGTCAACTGGAGCAGGTCGAAATCCTCGGTAAAATCAATGGTGCGGTAGGTAACTATAACGCCCATATCGCCGCTTATCCGGAAGTCAACTGGCACCAACTGAGTGAGGAATTTGTCACTTCGCTGGGTATTCGCTGGAACCCGTACACCACGCAGATTGAACCGCACGACTATATTGCCGAACTGTTCGATTGTGTGGCTCGCTTTAATACCATCCTGATCGATTTCGACCGTGATATCTGGGGTTATATTGCCCTGAACCACTTTAAGCAGAAAACAATTGCCGGTGAAATCGGTTCTTCTACTATGCCGCATAAAGTGAACCCGATCGATTTCGAAAACTCAGAAGGTAACCTCGGCCTGGCGAATGCTGTTCTGCAGCATCTGGCGGCTAAACTGCCGGTTTCACGCTGGCAGCGTGATCTGACAGACTCTACCGTGCTGCGTAACCTGGGTGTGGGTATCGGTTATGCCGTGATTGCTTACCAGTCAACCCTGAAGGGGATCTCCAAACTGGAAGTCAACCGTGAGCGCTTGTTGGATGAACTGGACCATAACTGGGAAGTGCTGGCAGAACCGGTACAGACCGTGATGCGTCGCTACGGCATAGAAAAACCTTACGAAAAACTGAAAGAACTGACACGCGGCAAGCGCGTCGATGCCAAAGGAATGCAGGAATTTATCGATACCCTGCCTCTGCCGGAAGAAGAAAAAACCCGCCTGAAAGCAATGACTCCGGCCAATTATCTGGGCCGTGCCGTCACTCTGGTTGATGAACTGAAATAATCTGCCCACGCAGGCCGGATTATCCGGTCTGCGTTAATCCCCTGTTTACCTCAAATCACGTATACTGACCAGATAGTCTATCCTGCCTGGTTCGAGGTTTAATTATGCGTGTGCTGGTTATTGAAGATAATGCTCTGTTGCGTCATCACCTGGCCGTTCAGTTACGTGATATGGGGCATCAGGTTGATGCTGCCGAAGACGCCAAAGAAGCTGATTATTTTCTGTCAGAACATGAACCCGATGTTGCCCTGATCGATCTCGGTTTACCGGGAGAAGATGGTATGACATTGATACGCCGTTGGCGCGCCCGTTCGGTAAAACAACCCATTCTGGTGCTGACCGCCCGGGAAGGCTGGCAGGCTAAAGTAGAAGCACTGGAAGCCGGTGCCGATGACTATGTCACCAAACCCTTTCATATCGAAGAAGTCGCGGCCCGGTTACAGGCCCTGATGCGTCGCAACAGCGGCCACGCTTCTCAGGTGATTGATTGCGGGCCCTTCCAGGTGGATTTATCGCGCAAAGAACTGACCATCCATCAACAACCGGTAAAGTTGACGGTATTTGAATATACCATCGTTGAAACGCTGATCCGCAATGCCGGCAAAGTGGTCAGCAAAGAGTCACTGATGCTGCAACTCTATCCGGATGCCGAATTGCGGGAAAGCCATACCATTGATGTACTGATGGGCAGACTGCGTAAAAAGATGCAGCAACTGCACGACGGCGACGTGATTACCACAGTCCGCAGCCAGGGCTATCGTTTTGAGCATTGCTAAACGCCTGCGTCATATCATTTCGCCACATGGTCCACTTTCATTACGGGTACGATTTCTACTGGCGGCGTCGGTGCTGGTACTGTTTTTGTCACTCAGTTACGGGGTGGTGGCGGTAGTTGGCTATGTCATTGGATTTGATAATAATACCTACCGCGTTATGCGCGGCGAGAGTAACCTGTTCTTCACCCTGGCACAGTGGCAGGATGACAAACTGACCATTGCCAAACCGGAACGTATCAAGCTTAATTTCCCCACGCTGGTATTTATCTATAACGAACATGGCAAGTTGTTGTGGCAGTTGCGCGATGTCCCTGAAATTCGTTCAAAAATACATCCCAGCTGGTTACTGAAAAGTGACTTTTACGAAATAGATACCAACAACCATGCCAGTCTGGAAGCTATTGGCGATGACCGGGTCGCGCGGCAAAAAATGAGCGAACTGGCGAATGACGATACTTTCACTCACTCCGTGGCAGTCAACCGCTATGATGCCACGCCGAACCTGCCGGCACTGACTATTGTGGTGGTAGATTCGATTCCTCAGGAGCTACAGCACTCTGATGTGGTCTGGCTATGGTTTAGTTATGTACTGGCCGCTAACCTGCTGCTGGTGATCCCGCTACTCTGGCTGGCCGCCCGCTGGAGCCTGAAACCGATTGGCCATCTGGCTGCTCAAATCCATGAACTGGAAACCAACCAGCGTGACAGTCTGGACACCAGCCCACCGCAGGAGTTGCGTAGCCTGGTACGTAACCTGAACCTACTGCTAAATAACGAACGTCAACGGGGTATGCGCTATCACACCACGCTGTCTGACCTGACTCATAGTCTTAAAACACCGCTGGCGGTACTGCAGAGTACTTTGCGATCACTGCGTGGCGGGCAGCGGCTGAGTGTTGAAGAAGCGGAACCGGTAATGCTGGAGCAAATTAGCCGCATATCACAACAGATTGGCTATTACCTTCACCGTGCCAGTCTGCATGCCGATCATAACCCACTGCAGCGGGACCTTCATTCAGTCCCGGCCTTATCGGACAGCCTCTGTTCGGCACTGAACAAAGTCTACCAACGAAAAGGGATCGACCTGTCTCTGGATATCTCCCCTGAGATCACCTTTTGTGGAGATCAAAATGACTTTATGGAGGTGATGGGCAATGTGCTGGATAACGCCTGTAAATACTGCCTGGAATTTATTGAAGTCACCGCCATGCAAAGCGAAACTGAATTGCATATTTTTATTGATGACGACGGCCCCGGTATTCCGGTCAGTAAACGTGATCTGATTTTTCAGCGCGGGCAGCGGGCAGATACTCTGCGTCCCGGCCAGGGGATCGGGCTGGCAGTGGCCCGTGAAATCGTCGATATCTATCAGGGGGATATCATTGCACATAACAGCCCTCTCGGCGGCACCCGAATGGAAGTAATATTCCGTCAGCAACAGATGTAAATTCTGCCAGACTTCGCCCCGGTCAGCCTGATATACTGAGCCCTGACTTCAGCAAAACAGAAGGTTTCTATGGACTACCAACTTTCCATCAACTGGCCGGAATTTCTGGCCACTTACTGGCAGAAAAAGCCGGTAGTGATTAAACAAGGATTTAAGGATTTCGTCGATCCAATCACTCCTGATGAACTCGCCGGGCTGGCGATGGAAAATGAAACGGACAGCCGACTGGTCAGTCAGGATAATGATAAATGGCAGGTCAGTCACGGTCCGTTTGAAAGCTTTGATCACCTGGGTGAGACTCACTGGTCACTGCTGGTTCAGGCTGTCGATCACTGGCATGCTCCTTCTGCTGCGCTGATGCAGCCCTTTCGTGCCCTGCCTGACTGGCGGATGGATGACCTGATGGTCTCGTTTTCTGTGCCTGGTGGCGGCGTCGGTCCACATCTTGACCAGTACGATGTGTTTATTATCCAGGGCAGTGGTCGACGCCGTTGGCGCGTAGGGAATAATGTTCAGATTAAACAGCACTGCCCACATCCTGATTTGCTGCAGGTTGAGCCTTTTGAGGCGATTATTGATGAAGTTCTGGAACCCGGCGACATTGTCTACATTCCGCCAGGCTTCCCGCATGATGGATATTCACTGGAGAATGCCCTGAATTATTCAGTAGGATTTCGCGCCCCCTCCGGTAAAGAGCTGTTAAGCAGTTTTGCTGATTATGCTTTGGCAAATGAGATCGGCACCCACCGCTACAGTGATCCACAGATTAAGACCCGCAGCAATCCATCCGATATTCTGCCGGCTGAAACTGAAGCAATCCGGAGCATGATGCTGGGACTCATCAGTGAACCCGCCCTTTTTAATCAGTGGTTTGGCGAATTTATTTCCCAGTCCCGCCATGAGCTGGATATTGCGCCACCCGAGCCACCCTATCAGCCCGATGAAATCCTTGATGCCTTACAACAGGGGGATATTCTGACCCGTCTGGGAGGTCTGAGAGTGATTACGCTTGGCGAGTCGGTGTTTATCAACGGCGAAAGTCTGAGTTGTCGCTGGCCACAAGCCTTGCATGCACTGGCGAATAAAATCACCCTGACCGTGGAAGATTTTTCAGACGCGCTGGACGATGCTGCCTTCCTGAATCAGTTGGCCGGACTGGTTAACAATGGTTACTGGTATTTTGAAGACAGGGATTCTGACGAATAATTTTTCACAGCACAGAATTGTCCCGAAGGGGCAATTCTGTGCATGATCAATGCGCGGGTTCACCGCCTGTGGCTGACAGTTCGGCAATCTGCATTATCACCCGAACACTCAGGTCCATAATGTTGAGCGAAGCAAATTCATGTTTACCATGAAAGTTAAATCCGCCGGTAAACAGATTTGGGCAAGGTAATCCCTGCCATGACAAAACTGCGCCGTCAGTTCCTCCCCGCACAGGTTTAACCACCGGTTGAACCCCGCATCGTTCAATGGCCTGCAAGGCCAGAGCAATCACCTGAGGTTGAGCCTCGATTTTCTCGCGCATATTACGGTAGCTTTGCTGAAAACTCACAGAGACTGACACAGGGTTGCCGTATAGATGCTCCATCCTGCCCGCGATAGCTTCCAGATATTGCTGGCGCAGCAGAAAATCCTGCCAGACAAAATCACGCACCAGGTAATGCATTTCAGCGCGCCCTGCATTGCCTTTCAGCGAATCAAGGTGATAAAACCCCTGAAAACCGGTGGTATTCTCCGGTTTTTCTTCCGTAGGTAACTGCGCATGAAATTCCCAGGCCAGTTCCAACGCATTAACCAGTTTGCCCATTGCTTCGCCGGTATGGGCACTATTCCCGGTAATTTTTACGACTGCCTTGCCAGCGTTAAAATTTTCGTACTCAAATTCTCCGGCACCGCTGCCGTCAACTGTGTAGGCCCAGTCAGCCCCGAAGCCTTCAATATCGAACAGTGCGGCCCCGGTTCCCGTTTCTTCATCCGGAGTGAAGGCGACACGGATTTTACCATGGGGCCGTTGCTGTTGTTTAAGCCGCGCCAGTGCAGTGATAATTTCTGCAATACCTGCTTTATCATCAGCACCGAGCAGCGTCTTACCATCGGTGGTTATCAGGGTATGACCATGCAACTGGTGAAGAACAGGTATCAGTACCGGTGAAAGAATTTCCTCGCCAATACCCAACGCAATATCACCGCCTCGATAATTCTCTACCAGTTGCGGTTGTACATTTTTCCCGCTGCAATCCGGTGAGGTATCCAGGTGGGCGATAAACCCCACCACCGGCACCGGTTCGCTGACCGTGGCTGGTAATGTCGCGGTCAGGCAACAATGTTCACTTAAACTAATATCTACACATCCCAGTGTTTCCAATTCTGCCATCAGTATTCTGGCCAGTTGCCATTGCCCCTCACTGCTGGGCACCTGTCCGGAACGACATTGCACTTTCGACTGCGTATCTACCTGAACATATTGTAAAAATCTATCCAGTAATTTTTCCATCTCAGGCTCCTTTGTCATCGGGGGTTATTATTGACACATCGAAGCCTTGTTATTTTGTCCAAAGTCATAAAGCATTCGTTTATATTAATTAATTAAATACTGTTGTATTTACCTCAGATAAATTCCGTCGGGTCTGGTTTACACAATCCCTCCCCGTACCGCGGTTTTTCTGACAGTCTCTGGCTGTTCAGGTATTATCCGGAGCAATGGCCGGCAGCAACTCTTTGGAACGGCTGCTTTCTGATGACTGACACAGAGTAACTTTTATGATGCCCCCCCCTCCGGCACTGGTGATGCTTAATGGAATCCGCAAAGTATTTAACCAAAAAACCGTGATCCCCGATATCAGCCTGAGTCTGGCACAGGGTGAATTTGTAACCTTGCTGGGGCCGTCCGGCTGCGGTAAAACCACGCTATTGAGGTTGATTGCCGGACTGGAGAGTCCCGGTCAGGGCACCATCCTGCTTAACGGGGTTGATATCACCCAACAGCCTGCCGAACAACGCCCTGTGGGTACCGTGTTTCAAAACTATGCCCTGTTTCCCCACATGAGTGTGACGGATAACGTCAGTTTCAGTCTGCGCATGCAACATCGTCCCGCGGCCGAAATCAGACGACGGGTGGCAGAAGTGCTGGGGATGGTTCAACTGGAGGATTTTGCCAACTACCGCCCCTCGCAGTTGTCCGGCGGTCAGCAGCAACGGGTGGCGATAGCACGGGCCATTATCAGTCAGCCTGCATTGTTATTACTTGATGAACCTTTATCGGCACTGGATGTTCCGTTACGCAAACAGATGCAGAGCCAGTTAAAAATGTTGCAGGAACGTCTGGGAATCACCTTTGTTTTTGTGACCCATGACCGACAAGAGGCTATGGCACTGTCAGACCGAATAGTCATATTAAAGGATGGTCGGATCCTGCAGGAAGGCAGCCCGCAATCCATTTATCAGCAACCGGCCAGCCTGTTTGTCGCCAGGTTTACCGGCGAGGTGAATCAGTTGAGTGCTCAGGTTCTGTCATGCCTTGCAGGCGAGGAAGCGCTGGTTACTCTTAATGGCTACCAGAGTCGCGTGCAGTGCCGATTCCCTGTTCGTGCGGGAGATTGGGTACAGCTACTGGTCCGCCCTGAAGATCTATGCCTTCGCCCGGCCGGAGGGGACCAGCCAGCAGAAGGTATTGCCGGTATTATTCAGGCAACTGAATACCAGGGACGGATATTAGAGATCCGGGTCAGGCTTCATCACGGTGAATCAATCACTGCCTGCCAGTGGGTGAATGATCCGGCCAGTCAGTTAGCCTCAGCGACTGGTGAGTCTGTGTTAGTCAGCTGGCCTGCGGGTCGTGCTCAGATTTTTCCCGCAGAAACTTCAGCCCCCATCCCCTAATCCCATTATCTTTAAAAACAAGGGGGTACTTTCAGTCGACTGTACAATTTCCCGGCAAAATAATCACAAAATGTTTGGGGTTTTCTGATAATGCTGTTAAATTCATCAGGCTTGTAGCTGTCAGGAGATGGCCGCCTGGCGAGAGAAGTGACGAGGGAAATTACCCGTTTTGAGCATTTAGCGGATCACAGGGAGTGATAACAATGGACAGCCAGCCCGGAATCAAAGCCTATAATAGCGTCTCACTGAGTTTATATAACTGGTGGGTTTTATCGGTTGCTAATCGTTTTGCCTGGCGGTGCTCTACCTCCGAAGTTCAGTTACCCTTTTACCGCCAACATTTGTCCAGCCGTCACCTGGAGATCGGTGCAGGTACCGGCTATTACCCCCGCCATTGCATGAACATCAGCCAGCTAACCTTACTGGATCTTAATACCGAATGCCTGTTTCAGGCGCTGCGGCGTATCGGGCCTGCCCGCGTTAAAGCCACGGTCCGGCATGACATTTTTCTGCCATTTCCCGAACATCTGCATCAGCGTTATAACTCCGTGGCGCTGTATTATGTATTGCATTGCCTTAATGGCAGTGCCGAAGACAAATTTACTGCCCTGAAAAATGCCACTCAGGCACTCACTGCAGACGGAATATTGTTCGGAGCAACCATTAGCGGTGAACTGCAACGGCATAATCTGTTCGGCCGGATACTAATGAAGGTGATGAATCGCAAGGGAATCTTCACCAATTATCATGACAGCGCCACCCTGCTTGAATCGCAGCTCGGTCAACTGTTTCGTGAAGTCACGGTAACTGAAATAGGCGCGGTGATTATGTTTACCGCCCGTTATCCCCTGCAGAAGGGTGTCTGATTCACCTGCCCCGCTTTAGCGCCGTGCCAGGCCCCAAACTGATCGGCACGGCTAAAGGCCTGGCGCACAAACCAGAGTAAAATCCCGGGGGCCTGGCGGCAACTTCCTCCCGGGAGTCACTATTTACTGGTGCAGATGCTTCAGTAATTCGTTTATATATTCTGGCACCAGCTGGGTTGCCGCTCCGTAATGGCATTCGGCAAACTCATTATTCACCTCACTCGGTTCCAGATTGAGTTCCACAGTATGTGCCCCCTGCAGGGTGGCTTCATGCACAAATCCGGCAGCAGGATAAACATGTCCTGAGGTACCGATAGCAATAAAAATATTCGCTTCTGATAAAGCGTGATAAATACGCTCCATCTCCAGAGGCATTTCGCCAAACCAGACTATGTGAGGACGGAGTCGCGATGGAAACTG
Organism: Tatumella sp. UBA2305; assembly: GCF_002345795.1. NCBI lineage: Bacteria > Pseudomonadati > Pseudomonadota > Gammaproteobacteria > Enterobacterales > Erwiniaceae > Tatumella > Tatumella sp. UBA2305. Next base: position 117,530 of record NZ_DDVT01000026.1, on the reverse strand, counting down.
ACAGCAGGTACAACGGTCATCGGCCGTGATATCGCCAGTCCACTGGATGACCTGACCACTTTCTTCACAGCGTACTTTGAGCAATTCACCATGCATATGAACCACCCGTTGACTCCCGGCCCTCTCATGCAGGTTATCGATATTCTGTGTGACCAGCAGCAGATTATCTCCCAGCACCGACTCCAGCCGTGCCAGTGCCAGATGCGCATTATTGGGTGCAATATCCTCTGAATGTAGTTGCCGGCGACGCTGATTATAAAATTCCTGAACCCGTTCCGGGGCACGACGAAACCCTTCCGGGGTAGCGACATCCTCTACCCGGTGATCTTCCCACAGCCCGTCGCTGGCACGGAAGGTACGGATACCTGACTCTGCAGAAATCCCCGCACCGGTAAGCACCACCACCTTTGGTAAGCGGTTTTTCGCCATATTCTGCTGCTCCCGATCACACTCGAAAATAGACTGTCGGTGACGCTGATGCAGCTTGCGTTTATGTTTCCTGTAACGGGCAATCCGGACGCGACGTCGCGGTGTGAGCATAACTATCCCTCTGGTACTCATTCACTGATAATTTCCGGTCACGGTGCTTTGACCAAATCACTGTCCGTAACCCTGACTATCAGGTTATACCTGCCGGCTGTAATCATTGCACGACAAAGCATCCCGCTGATACGCCAGAAGGATAACAGTTTTTACGGTGTCTCTGAACCATCTGCCGCCCAGGAAATGACAAAACCTCACCAATATCACGGTGATTCAGCTCTGGCACGGCAGGCTGTGCAGCAAAAGAGTGCTTAATGGGTAGTCGTTGTCAGGAGTTTCAGGGTATAGCTCTCATCGACGGCTGCTATGCCCTGAAACCGCCACTGTCAGACTGCGGGAGAATAATCATGATTAACTACCGACGGTTAATTGTTGCTGAAGGCGTTCCAGTTCACGTACTCTCGGCAGGACCTCACGACCAAACCTTTCAATTTCTTCCTGGAAGTGCAAAAAGCCCAACAGTAGCAGATCAGTACCGGCGTTTTTGAACTCAATAATCCGTTCTGCAATCTGTTGTGGGGTACCAATCAGCTGACTTTTAAATCCGTCGTTATACTGCACCAGGTCCTCAAAACCTGAATTGGCCCAGTTACCCTCAGCTTCCGGGGAGGCTTTGCCTGCGTTGGCGACCTGGTCGGCAAATCCTTTCACTGCTTCGGGGTTAGCCCCGGCCACAATATCGCGTATCACCAGTTGAGCCTGTTCTTCAGTTTCGCGGGCTACCACAAATCCATTGACTCCAATCCTGACCTGATGCTGATTTTGTGCTGCTTTTTGGCGGATATCCGTGACCTGACGGGCGATTTCTGCCGGGGTGTTGCCATTGGTAAAATACCAGTCAGAAACGCGTGCTGCCATATCTCTTGCTGCTCTTGAGCTGCCGCCCTGGAAGATCTCCGGCAAAGGCAACAACGGTTTGGGTTTCATAACATAATCCCGGTAGCGATAAAAATCGCCGGCAAAACTGAAACTCTCCTGCTGCCAGATACCCTTCAGACAGCGGATAAATTCCTCGGACCGCAGATAACGCTCCTCATGATCCAGCCAGGGCTCGCCTATCGCTTTAAATTCACCCCGAAACCAGCCGCTGACCACATTCACCGCAATCCTGCCCCCGGTCAGATGACTAATGGTGGCAATCTGCTTGGCGGCGAGCGTCGGATTCCAGGGGCCGGGTAACAAAGCTGCAATCACTTTTAACTTCTCTGTCGCGCCGAGCAGGCCCTGAGAGAAACTGACGGATTCATGCTGATTATCCGCACCATAACCGGCAGTAAAACGTATCTGGGTCAGTGCATAATCGAAACCTGACTGTTCCGCTATCTGAGCCAGTTTACGGTTGTAGTCAAAATCCCAACGAGTGCGTTGTTCAATATCGCTGATCACCAGCCCACCGGATACATTGGGTACCCAGTAAGCAAACTGTAACGGCTTATTACTTTGTGGGTTGCTCATACAGATCTCCCTGGTTATCTCTTTGGAAACCACAATCACCGAAGGTTGTCAGTTCTGTGTATCTGGTGAGGGCAACAACGACGGCAACCTGGCCAGTACTTATTGCATTATTCAGCTTTTCACCACGATAGCTGTTTTTTTATAACCTTATTCCAATATCTGAAATAGAAAACTAACTATTTGGTTATAACCAACAGCACAAAGCATGCCAGCATTCTGTACGATTAAAAACCAATAAAAATCATAATGATGCACAGAATCCCTGTGATAAGAAATGTTGCATATGCAGCAGTTATTGCCGTAGTACTGTTTCATTTACAGCATTTCAGGCCTGCGGGCTGCGGGCTGCGGGCTGCGGGCTGCGGGCTGCGGGAGCAGGTAAGGGTCCCCATCCCGCCGGATTTGGTAGTGCCTCCACTTAACACCATCAACCCGTGGAACAGGGGCAAAGAGTGTTGCCGGTTTTAGTATAACTTAATGATTTAATTGTATTAAGACTGTGACTTCGTATTTGTTATGTTTTTCCTGTGATCTGTCTGACCGCTTTATTTACTCAGGAAAAATAAAATGAAATACACTCTATCCGGCCTGTTATCAGCCACTCTGTTAGCAGCCTTATTGCTGCCTGCCGCTACCCGGGCGGACAATCTGCCCAAAGTTGTCAATATTGGTTATCAGAAAGCCAATATTTTCGCATTGCTGAAATATCGTGGCACTCTCGATAAAGATTTTGCACAGCAGGGAATTCGTGTGCACTGGGTTGAATTTACTGCAGGTCCACAGATGCTCGAAGGCCTGAATGTTGGCAGTATCGATCTCGCCGCCACCGGTGATGCACCGCCGGTGATTGCTCAGGCAGCCCGGGCCGACCTGGTTTACCTGGCTCATTCCCCTGCCAATCCGGAATCTGAAGCCATTGTGGTGCCCGCAGGTTCATCAGTTAAAACGGTCGCCGATCTCAAAGGGAAACGGATAGCACTGAATAAAGGTTCAGATGTCAACTATCTGCTGATTGCCGCGCTGGAAAAAGCCGGACTGACCTACCAGGATATTACCCCGGTCTATCTGGCTCCTGGTGATGCCCGGGCTGCCTTCCAGCGCGGATCTGTCGATGCCTGGGTTATCTGGGACCCGTTCCTGGCTGAAGTGGAAACCCATACCGGGGCACGGGAAATCAGTAATGCCACCGGTCTGGTGCCCCACTACACCTTCTTCCTGGCAGGAAGAAAATTTGCCGACAGCTATCCGCAGACCGCGAAACAACTGATCACTGAATTACAATCCACCAGCGACTGGGCTAATCAACATCAGGACCAGGCCGCTACCGTTCTGGCCGGTTCTACCGGTCTGTCAAAAGCCATCTGGATAACAGCGCTGAAACGAATTCCTTTCGGCGCCAGCCGTATGACTCCGGCAGTATTTGCCGAACAGCAGACACTGGCAGATACACTCAAACGTGCGGGAGTCATACCGGTGAGCGTTAATGTCCGCACTGCACTCTGGTCAGCAGACAAACAATAATAATTACCCACCGCCGGCAGGAGTACGCTTCTCCGGCGAAATCTTACTCCGCCACGGACAACTCTGCCGTGGCGCACACCCGGCCACTGCTGCTACTGATCCTCTGGCAGGCATCGGCAGGTGCTGGCTGAGGTCGGTCTGGCGGGCAGAGAACGCGACTGGTCAGCAGATCTCTCCGGAGGCGAACAGCAGCGGGCAGCGCTGGTCCGGAAACCGGCCTTTTACTGGCGGATGAACCTTTTGGTGCTCTGGATGCACTGACCCGATTAAACATGCAGGGACTGTTACGTCACCTCTGTCACCAATACCATCTGACAGTTCTGCTGGTCACCGATGATGTGGATGAAGCTATTGCCCTGGCTCAACGGCTGATTGTTCAGGACCAGGGGAATCTCACTTGAAATCGCTATCGGCCAGCATACGGCCAGGCAAGCGGAGCAACATGAGATTTACCGGCAGCAACTCCTGAAGGCACTGGGAGTGAGTAGCCCGACAGAGCCTTAGCCCTGCCGGGTAAAGTAAAATCAGTCAGTGGCCAGTGTATACTGGCCACTGAGGTTACTGGCCGCTCAGCACCCGGGCAGGATCGATGCGGCTGGCACGACGAGACGGATACCAACTGGCCAGCAAGGTGAGGATAATGGCAGTGATCAGCACTGACCAGACATCCATCCAGTGAAGTTCTGAGGGAAGGAAATCGATAAAATAGATATCACCGGACAGGAAGTGATGGCCGGTCAGTTTTTCCAGCCCACGAATCATCGATGTCAGATTCAGAGCACCCAGCACGCCGGCCACAACCCCGAGAATACTGCCGGCCATACCCGCCAGCAAACCGTACCAGACAAAGACAGTACGGATCAGTTTATCCCCCGCCCCCAGGGTACGTAGTACCGCAATATCACTGCTCTTGTCTTTCACCGCCATGACCAGTGTCGAGACGATATTAAAGCAGGCAACACCTATCACCAGAATCATGGCCAGATACATAATCGCGCGGATCATCTGGATATCGTGATACATATAGCCATAAGTGCTGATCCAGTTGCGGATATATACGTAGCTGTGGGTCACTTCTCCGGCCGCTCTGACCACCTTCACCGCCTGAAACGGATCGGTCATTTTCAACGCAATTCCGGTCACGCTGTCGCCCATATCCAGATACTGCTGAGCATCGGCCAACGGCACCAGTGCCAGGCTGTGATCCAGCATGCCACTTAGTTGCAGAATACCTTCCACCTGTAAACGGATACGTTTAGGTTGCAGCAGATGATTCTTACCATCACTGTTCGGGATCATAATGGTTATCCAGTCACCCGCCTTCACCGACAGACTTTTGGCAATCCCACCGCCGAGAATGATCTGCTGTTTACCGGCACTAAACCCTGCCCAGGCATTACCCTGAACAAACTTCGGTAAGGCACTCAGTCGCGGTTCCTGCTTAGGATCGACACCACGAACCGTCAGAGCCTGTAATTTACTGGCACTTTCCACCAGTCCGGTAAAATTAATATAGGGAGCTGCAGCCGCAATTCCCGGCACCTTTTCTATCGGAGCAATCAACTGTTGCCACTGGCTGAATGGCTGATTCACCGGTTCTATTTCGCCGTGAGGTACCACACTCAGAATACGTTCGTTCAGCTGACGTTCGAAGCCATTCATCGCACTGAGTCCGATAATCAGCACCGCCACCCCAAGGGCAATACCGACCGTCGAAATCACCGATATCAGAGAAACCATGCCGCCACGACGACGCCCGCGGCTAAAACGTAATGCCAGCTGCAGGGATAACGGACGAATCATTACAAGGCTCCTGTCAGGGTGACTTCCGCCGTTAACTGCCCGTCACGCATTTCCATTTGACGATTCAAACGTTTGGCCAACGCCAGATCATGAGTCACCACCAGAAAAGCAGTGCCCTGTATCTGGTTGAGTTCACCCAACAACTGGAAAATAGCATCCGCATTGCGGGCATCGAGGTTACCGGTAGGTTCATCGGCCATCACCAGACTGGGCCGGTTGACCAGCGCACGGGCAATCGCTACCCGCTGACGTTCTCCGCCGGATAATTCAGACGGGCGGTGACTGGCACGTTTTTCCAGCCCCACCGCAGCCAGCATCTCTGTAGCACGCTGCAATGCCTCACTGCTGTTCTTTTTACCAATCAGTAACGGCATGGCCACGTTTTCCAGTGCCGTAAAATCAGGCAACAAATGGTGGAACTGATAAATAAACCCCAGTTCGCGGTTACGCAGTTCAGCTTTGGCTGAGGATGACATCTGATTTAGTGACTGGCCCTTAAACAGCACATCACCTGACGTAGGGGAGTCCAGCCCCCCCAACAGATGCAACAGAGTACTTTTCCCCGACCCTGAACTGCCGACAATCGCCGCCATTTCTCCCGGTTGCAGGGTAAACGAGACATTTCGCAATACGTCGGTGTGCAGGTTACCTTCCTGATAGCGTTTGCATAACTGATCACATTGTAAAAGTAACGGATTATTCATAGCGTAATGCCTCGGCGGGTTGTACGGCGGCAGCGCGCCATGAAGGATAAAGTGTCGCCAGTAATGCAACAATCATTGCAGTCACCGCGATGGCAACTACCTGAGTCGGATTAATATCTACCGGCAGTGCGGCACCATCCAGAAACAACCCCAGTACCGGCAGCAGATGGTTAAGCTGGCTGGCCAGTAACACGCCACACAGAGTGCCTAATAGTGCCCCTGCAATCCCGGCACTGGCGCCCTGCACCATAAATACGCTCATAATTTGCCCGCGGGTCAGCCCCTGGGTTTGCAGAATCGCCACTTCACCCTGTTTTTCCATAATCAGCAGGCCAAGAGAAGTCACAATATTGAAGGCAGCCACTGCCACTATCAGACTCAATAACAGCCCCATCATATTTTTCTCCATCCGTACCGCCTGGAACAGATCGCCTTTACGCTCACGCCAGTCTTTCCATTGCAGGCCCGGCGCCAGAGTCTGCTGGCTAAGGCTGTCCACATCCAATGGATGGTTAAGCCATAACCGCCAGCCAGTGATATTACCCACCGGATAATGCATCACCCTGGACGCGTCCTGTTGATTCACCAGAATCTGATAGCTGTCGACTTCGCTGTCCGCGGCATAAGTCCCGACCACAGTGAAAATACGTTCACTGGGTACCCTGCCGACGGGGGTGAACTGACTGACCGACGGAACCATTAAGCGCAGTGTGTCGCCGGTGCGGATACCCAGTTGACTGGCAAGTTGCTCACCCAGTATCACGTGATAACTGCCCGGCTGAAGCTGGCTGGCAGAACCGTTAACCAGATAAGGTAACAGCGGGTCCTTCTCATCCGGATTAATACCCAACATGACACCGACGGCCACACTACTGGCACTTTGCAGCACCACATCCGCTGTCGTCAGAGGGGCTATCCGTGAAACGCCCTGCAATCCAAGGCCAGACGCCGGAGTTTGTTGTGGATTAATACTACCGCTGTCGCTGGTGATCAACGCCTGTGGCATCAGCCCCAGAATATTGCCTTCCAGCTGGCGTTCAAATCCATTCATCACCGACAGTACCGTGACCAGCGCCAGAACGCCTAAAGTGATACCTATGGCGGATAGCCAGGAAACAAAGCGACCAAAGCGGTCGGATGCACGTCCACGCATATAACGCAGACCAATAAACAGAGCTACGGGTTGGTACATTAAATCCGTCCCGGACGGTTGCCTGAAATTCAGTAGGTGGATGATAATGGAGCCAGACGGTTATGAAAACCTCTGACCTCCGGTTTGAAAGGTAAAGTTATCTGATTATCCGCAGAGACGGATAAAAAACGGGCCAGGGCGTTCGTTTTTCGCTCAGTGGCGAAGTATTCCCTGCCCTGAACCCTGCTTTTCACTTTTCCCGAAGATTCACAGGAAAATTTATCAAGGCAGATGAATCATATGTGTTTATGTGAAATTATAGCTGCCTGGAAATTTTGGAGAGAATATTTATCCCCATGTCAGATAAGACAAATTACTCCCTGCCAGTCAAAGCCGGTGATCACCGTCAACTTGGCCAACTGACAGGTACGGCCCTTGCCGCAGAGTGCGCAGACATTGCAGAACGTCATCCCGGTCCGTTACTTCTGATCACCAGTGATATGCAGACAGCCTTGCATTTACAGGATGAAATTCGCCAGTTTACCGCTCTGCCGGTCAGCCATTTGCCTGACTGGGAAACTCTCCCCTATGACAGTTTTTCGCCACATCAGGACATTATTTCCGCACGTCTGTCTACCCTCTACCATTTGCCTTCCATGGAGAGAGGCGTTCTGATTCTGCCGGTGAATACTCTGATGCAACGGGTATGCCCGCATCAGTTCCTTCAGGGCCATGCGTTGGTAATGAAAAGCGGCCAAAAAATGTCGCGAGATTTACTGCGTGAACAACTGGACCAGGCCGGTTACCGGCACGTTGACCAGGTAATGGAGCATGGGGAATACGCCATCCGAGGGGCTCTGCTGGATCTGTTCCCGATGGGCAGTGAACAGCCTTTCCGGATCGATTTCTTTGATGATGAAATCGACAGTCTGCGGTTGTTTGATGTTGACAGCCAACGGACACTGGATGCAGTTGACGAGATCAATCTGTTACCGGCTCACGAATTTCCTACCGATAAACAGTCAATTGAACTGTTCCGCAGCCAGTGGCGGGAACATTTTGATGTATTGCGCGATGCAGGCCATATCTACCAGCAGGTGAGTAAGGGCAGTTTGCCGGTAGGGATAGAATACTGGCAGCCACTGTTTTTCACCGGTGAACTGCAGCCATTATTCGATTACCTGCCAGCCAATACACTGTTGCTGTGTAGCAGCGACCTGCAGGCTGGCAGCGAGCGTTTCTGGCAGGATACCGGACAACGCTATGAAAATCGCAAGGTTGACCCGTTGCGCCCGTTACTGCCTCCGGAGAGTTTGTGGTTACGTCCGGACTCACTGATGTCGGCACTAAAACAGTGGCCTTTGGTGCGCTTGTCGGCGCAGACGCTGACCGAAAAAGCCGCCAATACTAATCTGGCCTACAGCCCGTTGCCGGAAATTAGTTTGCAGGCTCAGGCTAAAAGTCCGCTGGAAGCACTACGTAAATTCACTGAGTCTTTCAGCGGTGCGATTATTTTCTCGGCCGAGAGTCAGGGACGGCGGGAAAGGCTTCAGGAACAACTGACCAAAATTAAAATACGCCCTGTAGAGATAGAGCGTCTGGCCGATGCGGATAAGCCTGGCCACTATCTCATGACAGGTCCGGCTGAAACCGGATTTATCGACCATACCCGGCAGCGGGCGGTCATCACCGAAACAGATTTATTAGGTGAACGGGTAGTACGACGTCGTCAGGACAATCGTAAGACCATCAATCCGGATGTGCTGATTCGTAACCTGGCGGAACTGCACCCGGGGCAACCGGTCGTCCATCTTGAACATGGGGTCGGCCGGTATGCCGGGCTGACGACGTTAGAAACCGGCGGTGTCACGGCAGAGTATCTGATGCTGACTTACGCCGGGGATGCCAATCTCTATGTGCCGGTCTCATCGCTGCACATGATTAGCCGCTATGCCGGGGGAGCGGACGAAAATGCTCCGTTACACCGGTTGGGCAGCGACAGCTGGAGCCGTGCCCGTCAAAAAGCCGCAGAAAAAGTTCGCGATGTGGCTGCTGAGTTACTGGATATTTATGCCCAGCGTGCAGCTAAAACTGGCTTTGCGTTTAAACATAATCGCGAGTTGTATCAGAAATTCTGTGACAGCTTTCCGTACGAGACCACGACAGATCAGGCTCAGGCGATTAATGCCGTGCTGAGTGATATGTGTCAGCCACTGGCGATGGACAGGCTGGTCTGTGGTGATGTTGGCTTTGGTAAAACAGAAGTGGCGATGCGTGCGGCATTCCTGGCGGTGGAAAACCATAAGCAGGTGGCCGTGCTGGTGCCGACCACTCTGCTGGCTCAGCAGCATTTTGACAATTTCCGTGACCGGTTTGCTGACTGGCCTATCCGTATCGAAATGTTATCCCGTTTTCGTACCACCAAAGAACAAAACCAGATACTGCAACAGGCCAGTGAGGGAAAAATTGATATCCTGATTGGCACCCATAAACTGCTGATGAGTGATTTGCAATGGCAGGATCTTGGCTTGCTGATTGTCGATGAAGAGCACCGTTTTGGGGTACGACACAAAGAGCGTATTAAAGCCATGCGTGCGGATGTGGATATTCTTACGCTGACCGCGACCCCTATCCCCAGAACTCTGAATATGGCGATGAGTGGAATGCGGGATCTGTCGATCATTGCCACACCCCCGGCCCGCCGACTGGCGGTGAAAACCTTTGTCCGCGAATATGATGAACTGGTGGTGCGGGAAGCCATCCTCAGGGAAATCCTGCGTGGCGGCCAGGTATATTATCTGTACAACGACGTAGAAAATATCAGCAAAGCAGCTGAAAGGCTGTCGACACTGGTCCCGGAGGCCCGGGTGGGAATTGGTCATGGACAGATGCGGGAGCGGGAACTGGAACGGGTGATGAATGATTTTCACCATCAGCGTTTCAATGTGCTGGTCTGTACCACCATTATCGAAACCGGCATCGATATTCCCAGCGCCAATACCATCATTATCGAACGAGCCGACCATTTCGGTCTGGCGCAGTTGCACCAGCTCCGTGGCAGGGTCGGTCGATCTCATCACCAGGCCTATGCCTGGCTGTTGACACCTCATCCAAAAGCCATGACCAGTGATGCAGCCAAGCGACTGGAAGCGATTGCTTCGCTCGAAGACCTGGGCGCCGGGTTTGCGCTGGCGACTCACGACCTGGAAATTCGTGGTGCCGGGGAGCTTCTGGGAGAGGACCAGAGTGGTCAGATGGAGACTCTGGGCTTCACACTGTATATGGAATTGCTGGAGAATGCTGTAGAGGCACTGAAATCCGGTCGTGAACCCTCTCTGGAAGATTTGACCAGTCAGCAGACCGAAGTAGAACTGCGTATGCCAGCCCTGCTGCCGGAAGAATTTATTCCTGACGTCAACACCCGTCTGTCGTTTTATAAACGGATTGCCAGTGCTGCCAGCGACAATGACATTCAGGATCTGAAGATTGAGTTGATCGACCGCTTTGGTTTACTTCCGGACCCGGCACGTAACCTGCTGGATATTGCCCTGTTACGTCAACAGGCCGTAACCATCGGTATCCGTAAAATTGAGGCCAGTGAAAAAGGTGGCTACATCGAATTTTCAGAGAAAAACCATGTTGACCCTGGCTGGCTCATTGGATTACTGCAAAGCGCGCCGCAGCAATGGAAACTGGAAGGTCCGGTGAAATTACGCTTCACTGTTGATCTGGCTGAGAGAAAACAGCGGATGGAATGGGTCACCGGGTTACTGCAACAGATGCAGGAACATCGCCTGTAACATTGCCGTCCCCCGCGACGCGGGGGAAACCGGCTGAATGAGTTAACTACGGGTACTATTAATAATGAGCTGTCCGTTATTATCCAGTGGAATACGGGGTCCGGGGGCATTATCCATCCGGACTTTACCCTGCTCGTCACCAATTTTATAGGTGACATCATAGCCCAGGGTTTTCTCCTGTTTGTCATACACGGTACGGCATTGCTGACGAGTCGTGGTGTAAGTATCACGGTTTTGTAACCCTGCCTGGGCCTGATTACCGGCGTAGCCACCGGCTACAGCCCCGGCGACGGTCGCCAGACTACGACCATGCCCTCCGCCAAACTGATGTCCCAGCACTCCACCTGCCACGGCACCCAGGATTGAACCAGTCAGTCGATTTTCATCCTGAACCGGACGACGGTGAACCACCTGAATATCACGACATTCCTGGCGTGGATTTTTAATCACTTCACGGATAGGAGTCGCTGATACCACCTGGGCATACTCTGGTCCACGATGAAAAGCGCTGACTCCCGCTACCGAAGCCACTCCAAGCGCAGCGCCTACGCCTATACCGATACCTGCGAGCATTGATTTATTCACAGGGTTCCTCCTGACTTATCTGATAACCACGCATGAAATTAATCTAACTATCAGTATGCTACTGACGGCGTGCGTGCCTCGCCTGATGTGCGGCAGTTTCCCAGAAGCAGATTTCTGAGACCATCAGACAAACGGAAAAAACACAGGGAGAAGGTCGACTAAGGATGATTTTGAGAAGCTTCTTAAGCGGCCCCGGAAATTGAGTCCGGGGCGACAGACAGCAATTAATGCAGTTTTAGTTTAGGACGGATCACCCGGTTAATACTGCCGGAGAGCATCATCAGCAGGGTTTTAAAATAACCGTGCAATGCAATCTGATGCATACGATAAAGAGAAATGTACACCATCCGGGCAATTCGCCCTTCTACCATCATAGAGCCGCGCATCAGGTTACCCATCAGGCTGCCCACCGTAGTAAAGCGGGACAATGACACCAGCGAGCCATGATCCTTGTAGACATACTCTTTCTGTGCCTTGCCTTTACGCCGTGCCAGAATATTATGCAGTACGCAGGAAGCCATCTGGTGAGCGGACTGAGCCCGTGGCGGCACAAATCCGCCCTCGGGTAATGCGCAGGAGGCGCAGTCACCAATCGCGTAAATGTCTTCATCCCGCGTCGTTTGCAAGGTCGGAGTCACAACCAGCTGATTGATGCGGTTGGTTTCCAGGCCGGCAATCTCTTTCATAAAATCAGGGGCTTTTATCCCTGCGGCCCATACCATCAGGTCAGCATTGATTAATTCACCGGATTTGGTGTTCAGCCCTTCAGGCCCGGCACTGGTCACCATGGTCTGCGTCAGGACTTTCACCCCAAGTTTCTGGAGTTCCTGTTGTGCCGAAGCAGAAATACGTGGTGGAAGTGCCGGCAGAATGCGTTCTCCCGCCTCAACCAGCGTGACATTCAGAGCTTCTTTATTCAGCTGTTCATAGCCGTAGCTGTGCAGCTCTTTAACCGCGTTATACAGTTCAGCCGACAATTCAACGCCTGTCGCGCCACCGCCAACAATCGCGATATTCACCTTATGATCGGTTTGCTGACCGGAAGTGTATTTGAGAAACAGATTTAGCATCTGATTATGGAAACGCCTCGCCTGAGCCGGGTTATCCAGGAAAATGCAGTTCTCTTTAACTCCGGCAGTACCGAAATCATTGGATGAACTACCAATCGCCATGACCAGCGTGTCGTAATTCAGACTGCGCTCTGCCACTAACAGATTGCCCTGCTCATCACGAATTTCAGCCAGCTGAATTGCTTTATTCTCGCGGTCGATTTCCGTCAGAGTCCCTAACTGAAAACGGAAATGATGATGGTGTGCATGTGCCAGATAGCTAAGAGCATCGATACCTTCATCCATAGAGCCCGCCGCAATTTCGTGCAACAGCGGTTTCCACAAGTGAGTCTGGTTACGATCTACCAGCGTAATTTCTGCTTTTTTGTGACGTCCCAGCTTGTTACCAAGCTGAGTGGCCAGTTCCAGTCCGCCGGCACCGCCACCCACAATGATGATTTTTTGCACAGAAGTAGTCAACCATACCCCCTGATTTGTGATTCCGAAGTTAACAAACGGTTAAATTAAACCTTTGCTAACATAGGGTTATCCCCGATTAATAGTTACTAAAATCAGGATAACACGACCGGGTAACGGGTTCCTATCAAAATGATCTGGATCAATTTTGCACGATTGTGCCGCCAGAACCCGCGGCGAGGGTGGCGCAAAAAAAATCAGGAATGCAGAAAGAAAACAGATTAATCGACAGACGATAAGGGCTGGCAAAAGACCTGACGGTGGCCCGGCGAGGATACCGGGCCGGATGAGCGGTTAAACTGCTTGTTTTTGTTCCAGCCAGCGCAGTTGTAATTGTGAAAGTTGCTGATGATTTTCTTTCCAGCGACTGTGTTGACGAAGCTCTGCGTCACTTAAGCGACCACGATGATAAAGCCGGGTCAGCCGCTCTGCTGAAGTCACCGGTAAGTTATCAAGAATGGCCACTACGCCTGGCCGGTGATTACAGACCAGAATCACATCACAGCCGGCAGATAAGGATTGTTGAGCCCGTTCGGTATAACTGCCCATCACCGCGGCCCCTTCCATGGATAAGTCATCGGAGAATATCACCCCGTCAAACCCCAACGCCTGACGTAGCACATTTTTCAGCCAGTACGGCGATCCACTGGCTGGCATTGGATCGATGGCCGGATAAATCACATGAGCCGGCATGACAGCATCCAGCTTACCATCGTGGATCAGTCGACTGAAAACAGCCATATCCTGCTGACGAATGGTTTGTGCATCACGCTGGTCAACCGGCGTTTCTTTGTGGGAGTCAGCCTGGACTGCACCGTGTCCGGGGAAATGCTTACCGGTGGTTTTCATTCCAGCCTCATGCATACCGGCAATAAATTGTTCTGCTACGGGTAATGCTATCCGCGGGTCTTCATGAAATGCACGGTCACCGATGGCGGCGCTAATATGGCCAATATCCAACACCGGCGCGAAACTTATGTCGATATCCATCGCAGTCATCTCAGCAGCCATTTGCCAGCCCGCTTCTCTGGCCAGTAATCCTGCCTGATGCACTGATTCACTCAGCGCTGAAAATGACTGCATTGCCGGCAGACGGGTAAATCCGTCACGAAAGCGCTGCACCCTGCCCCCTTCCTGGTCAACAGCCACCACCAGACGGGTATGAGAGGCGGCACGAATCTGACGAACCAGTTCTTCAAGCTGCCGGGGATCATGATAATTACGGCTGAACAGGATCACTCCCCCGGTCAGCGGGTGGCGTAATAACTCACGCTCTTCGCCGTCCAGTTCGTAGCTTTCCACATCCAGCATCAGTGGTCCCGGGATAGAAGTCGTCATAGTGCTGTTCCTGTGTCCTTGCGATGAAGCATTATTTTCAAAATGATAAATTTTGCCAGTACTGGCGGGCCAACGTCTGCATCTGTGGGCTGGCCGTTTGTTCGGCCCGTAACTGATACCAGCAGGCCATAAGCAACTTCAGCCAGGGTTTCCAACGGCTCACCTGGCGTGACAGTCGTTCCGGCTTGAGCCCGGCAATCCCGGCATAGTAGTCAATCCACTGCGTTTCATTCGCCGAATCATTCAGGCATATCACTGCCAGATCAAGGGCAATATCACCGTCAGCAGTGTATTCCCAGTCGATAAAGCGACAGTCCTGACTATCCTTTACTACATTCCCCGCATGAATATCCATATGTAGCGGCGCCAGGCGTAACGGCAGAGGTTCACCCTGTGATTTCAGACGCTGCCAGAACTGTAACCAGTGATGCGTCTTCTGACGGCATAACTGCCAGTACTTTTCCAGTAAGGCGGTTAGCGACAAACGATAGCCGGTCAGTGGCTGATGATGCAGACTGGCCAAAGCCTTGCAAACCGGCCGTAAATATTCAGTAAATTCCTGACGGGTCAGAGTTTCTCCGGGTTGCCAGCTTAATAATAACCAGTGCTGATTATACCCCACAGGCCGCTTAACCACGCCAGCGGCCGAGAGTTTTTTCAGCACCCGATACTCACGCCGACGATCAACAAAGGGTATGGGGAAGTCAGGCTGTTGCCTTGCCAGCAGGTTTTGTTGTGGTAAAACAATCCTGAAAGAATGATGGCTTAATCCGGACAGGGGTAATAAACAACCGGCAGAAACCTCTGCCGGTTGAGACTGGCGGATCAGTTGTAACAGCGAGGGATCAATTGGCGACGCTGGCACTGCCGGTCCAGACGATTTCGCCGGTCTGTACCAGCATCAGTTGCATTTGCAGCTGGGGAGCTTTGGCATCACCATGCGCCGTACTGTACAAAACATATTGTGCATTCAAATTACGGGCCAGGCCAATAGCCTTGCTGCGTGAATTGAGGCTATCCTGCGGAGACAGACCCAGTGCCTGCTTAGCCTGATTTAGCTGTGCGGTTGTCACCAGAGTAAATTTGCTGTTGCTCTGCAACGCCTGGTGAATCGCCAGATCGGCATTTGCACTCTGAATCGACCCGTTGGTACTGTTTTTCAGGCGATCCACCAGTAACACACTGCCCGGAGTAATCCCCTGGGTGTTCATCATCTGGTTAACTAATGGCTGAACACTGGATTGCCAGTTGATGGTTTTCAGCTTAGGGGGTTCTGGCACCGGCTGAGGTTGAGTCACAGGTGGCGGTGGCGGCTGCTGTGCGCCAATAACCGGTGCCGGTTGTTCCGGCTGAGGCGCCTGTTCAACCGGTGCCGGTTTTTGTGTCTGATTAACCATACATCCGGACAAAACAAACGCAAATAATAACGGAATACTGAATTTTATGCTGCGAATCACTTGAACATCCTCAGAGATAAAGGGATACACGTACCTGACTTGCGCTCAGATTTCCCGACCAGGAGACCGCTTCACGACTCTGGTGTGCAGGCACAACCACGGTTTCGGCTGACTGTTCCGGCAGAATTTCCAGTCCTTTGTCATCATACCAGTAATAACGATAATGTAACGTTACCGCAACGTCACGATCATTATAAAGAATGACAGTCGCTTTTTGCTGTCCACTGTCGCTGCTGAGCTTAGGCCCGTCAGCTGTAATACCCGCCGATAACACATCTGATTCCATCACCAACGGCTGTGAAATACTGATCTGTGGCTGACTGCTGCTGCATGCGGTCAGCAGCAGTACCAGCGGTAGATATAACAGACCTGCACGCATCTGACCCCTCCATAAACTTAACGGGATAACATTGGCCCAAGCGCGCGGCCACCCAGCAGGTGCATATGGATATGATAAACTTCCTGACCGCCGTGACGGTTGCAGTTAACGATTAACCGATAGCCATCTTCATCAATCCCCTGCTGTTTCGCGATGGAAGCAGCTACCGTCATCATACGGCCCAGGGCAGGTTCATGCTCTGCGCTCAGATCATTTACGGTGGGAATTAACTGATTAGGGATGATGAGAATATGGGTAGGCGCCTGGGGTGAAATATCGCGAAATGCGGTCACCAGTTCGTCCTGGTAGACGATATCAGCGGGAATTTCCCGGCGAATAATTTTACTGAAAATAGTTTCTTCGGCCATGAACTGATTTCCTGATAAAAGTAACAGCAATAGAGATCTTATTCCCTGACCCGAGCTATTTAAACCCGGCAATCAGCGGTAAGTCGTTGTACAACTTTACATTATCCCCTCAGGGTAAGGCCATTAAAATCTGGTACCCCGGGGAAATGACAGTGGTTCTTATGCGTGCAACGCGCTAATTCTGCTCACCCTGCACAGACAAGCTTAGTCAGCAATCCGGGGGCCGGCAGATTTTTCTTCATCATTCACCGGGCAGTACAGGCCCCGTAGCGGCCAGACTCAGGCCCCCAATCTGTCCATCGGAATATGGAACAGGCGTGAAAAGTTTTCTGTTGTCTGCTGTGCCAGGGTATCGATATCCACCCCCTTCAGTTCCGCCATATACTCTGCCACGTCGCGGGTATACGCCGGCTGGTTGGGTTTACCGCGGTGTGGTACAGGGGCCAGATACGGAGAGTCAGTCTCCACCAGGATTCTGTCCAGTGGAACATAGCGGGCAGCTTCACGAATCTGCTCTGCATTACGGAAAGTGACAATTCCGGAAAACGAGATATAAAAGCCCATATCCAGCAGTTGTGCCGCAGTCTGTTGGTCTTCAGTAAAACAGTGCAGCACACCGCCACACTCTTCAACTTTCTCTTCACGCAGTAACGCCAGAGTATCTTCCCTGGCATCCCGGGTATGGACAATCACCGGTTTATTCAGTTGCCGTCCGACCCGAATATGCTGACGAAACGAGAGCTGTTGTTCCCGCTGCTGTTCAACTTCCTTCTGGTAAAAATAATCCAGACCGGTTTCACCCAGTGCCACCACCTGTGGGTC
The DNA here is from genome assembly GCF_002345795.1 of Tatumella sp. UBA2305. Classification (NCBI taxonomy): domain Bacteria; kingdom Pseudomonadati; phylum Pseudomonadota; class Gammaproteobacteria; order Enterobacterales; family Erwiniaceae; genus Tatumella; species Tatumella sp. UBA2305. The sequence goes on along the minus strand of NZ_DDVT01000026.1, from coordinate 100,097 downwards.
AGCAGCCAGTTGCAACAGGGTCTCCTGCTGGTAAGGCTGTTCCATATTCAGCGGGTGCACCCCGCATGACAGCGCGATTTCCGGCCGTTGATTAACCAGCGCTTTCAGTCCGGTGAATCCCTGCAGGGTGGTTGCCACAGCCAACATAAAACGGACATCCTGCCCGGCAGCCTTACTGATCACATCGTCCAGATTGCTGTGTTCTTTTTCATAATCCAGACAATCAAGATGACAATGGGAATCGACTAAAAACATAATCTGCTCTCTTACTTATTTAACGCCTTTCAGCCCGCATGAAAGGACTGTTCCCAGTCCAGCAAAGCTTCAGTGACTAACAATTCATGATTTACGGATGGGGTTTCAAGAATATGATGACGACATTGCATCCACAGACTCAGGCTATGATGCAGTACAGCTACCGGCATCAGTGCGGCCAGTTTTGCGACTAATGGTTGTTGATCGATATTGGTCATCCAGCGCGGGTTCTGCTGATGATATTTGACCGCATCCAGCAGCAAGGCCATCAGCCAGTGTATACGCAAAGCCACGTCATCCTGACTGAGTAACGGAAGCAGCGCCAGGGTGTTATCCGGTAGCGACTCAATCAGCATCTGGCACAGTTTGTTGCGCTGTTGCCAGTGACTGCCGGTCAGCATTTCCAGCGCAGCCGCCGGGGCTCCCCCCGCCAGACGGAGTGCTGTCAATGTATCAGGCTCCTGCTGAGTCGTCTGTCCCGTCAGCCAGTGCAGACTCTGCTGTTCTGCGGGGACCGACAGGTGCAGTGTCATACAACGGCTGCGTAAGGTTGCAGGTAAGCCAGAAGGCTGATGGGTGCTGAGAAAGAACCAGCAATTCGCAGGGGGCTCTTCGAGTGTTTTCAACAATGCGTTAGCTGCCGCTTCGGTTAACTGTTCTGCCACAGGGATATGGATGACTTTAGCGCCACCTTGCTGGGCAAAATGATAAAGTTTATCGGTGACCTGTCGTATGGCATCAACACCAATCGAAGATTTTCCTTTCTCTGCGGTCAGGGAATACCAGTCGGGGTGATTACAGGCAGCCATTAACTGGCAACCATGACACTGACCACAGCTCTTTACGCCTGTCGGCCGGGTACACATCAGCCAGCGCGACACACCCCAGACCAGGGCGCTGTCCCCCATTCCGGGCAAAGACTGAACTAACAGGGCGTGATGTGCCCTTCCGGCCTGATGCTGACTAATAATATGTTTATAAGGGGCATTAAGCCACGGGTACCATTGCATCAGCAGTTTTCCGTCAGCCAGTGGGTGAGGGTTTCGGTTAATGCCGCTCTCACCTGTTGCGGCGTGCCGGTAGCATCAATGGTACGAATCGTCGAATCGGTGGCTGCAATTTCGAGGTACCGTGCCCGGGTACGACGGAAAAAATCCAGTGACTCTTGTTCGATACGATCGAGTTCGCCACGGCTGCGGGCACGTTGTAATCCAATTTCCGGGGTTACGTCCAGGTACAGAGTCAGATCCGGTTTAAAATCACCCAGTACTGCCTGACGCAGTGTATCCATCAGTTGTTGATCGAACCCACGACCTCCGCCCTGGTAGGCACGGGAAGAAAGATCATGGCGATCGCCTACCACCCATGCCCCCCGACAGAGTGCCGGTTTGATAATATTTTCCACCAGTTGAACCCGTGCCGCGTAAAGCATCAGTAATTCCGCTTTATCGGTCACCGGTTCGTCACTGACACCCTGCTTAATCAGAGTACGTAATTGTTCGGCTAACGGCGTACCGCCCGGTTCACGGGTCAGTACCACATCCGTAATACCGTGTTGTGCAAGTATTTCCAGCAATAAATCGCGAGCCGAAGTTTTCCCTGCGCCTTCAAGCCCTTCAATAACAATAAATTTATTTTTCATTTATAGTTTTCTTATCCTGTCCAGCCGCCGGCAGGGAATCGGTTTGCCGGCTGTCATCAGCGGACGTAGTTTTCTGAGGATCGCTGCCGGCAGAAACGTTATCACGGGTTGTCCCGGAAGTTAATGATTTCCCGTCGCCGGCAGCCTGCGGCTCAGTTTTTTGTGTGGTACTTTTTTCCACCATCGGTGCTGGTGAAGCCGTGGTCTGTTTATCTTCCAGTGTCCGCCAGGCCTGAACTGCCCGATTGTGGCTGGCGAGATTAGTAGAAAAAGTGTGCCCCCCACTGCCGTTGGCGACAAAATAAAGATACCGGGTGGTTAACGGATGTGCCGCGGCTTCCAGAGAGGCTTTGCCCGGAATCGCTATCGGCCCAGGGGGCAGACCCGGGATGACATAGGTGTTATATGCCGTGGGGGTTTCAAGATCCTTACGGGTTAAAACGCCATGATAGTTATCGCCCATTCCGTAGATCACCGTCGGATCGGTTTGCAGTTTCATCCCCAGCCGTAGCCGGTTGACAAACACTGAGGCAATTTTTTCACGTTCATCACTGAGAGCCGTCTCTTTTTCGATAATCGACGCCATAGTGACCAACTGGTTTTTGTCGGTATAGGGCAAACCCGGGGCGCGCTGCGCCCATACCTGATCCACCAGTTTTTCCATCCGCTGATGTGCCTGAGTCAGCAATGCTATATCACTCATATGAGCGGTATAAAGATAGGTATCCGGGTAGAACCAGCCTTCAGAATCATCGGAAGGTAATTTCAGTGCTTTGGCAACGGTTGACAACTGGTCATCCGGCAGTTCGTGTTTCAGATAAGGTGCATCCCGCAAGGTCTTCAGCCACTCACTCAGGCGCTGACCATCAATAAAACGTACCGGAAACTGAGCTTCCTTACCACTGGCAAGCAATTGCAGTAAACCCCTGACCGTCATTCCGGGTTCCAGCCGGTATGTTCCGGCCTTGAATCGAGCCAGTTCAGGCTCGGCCTTAAGCAGCCAACTGAACCAGAAGCTTTCAGGAATAATTTTCTGTTGTTCAAGTTGTTGTTCCAGAGCGACCCGCCCGGTACCTGCCGGGAGGGTATAAATCGTCTGCCCTGTGATTAATAACGGCGAGCCGGCAAATTGCCGGGTTTTCCAGATACCGCCGCCAACTATTGCTCCAACAATAATCACTGTAGCCAGTGTCGATTTTATTTTTTTTTGCATGCTTACCCTGATGTATTCCCTGTTTCTGAAAGTTTGCGTGTCAGCCTGCCGGGTGCATAATTATTGCCATCAATACTGATAACAGGTACAACCGGCATTAATGAGTTGCAAATAAACACTTCATCAGCCGCCTGTAAAACGCTGGCATCTGCGGCTACCTGTTGCACAGCATATCCTTGCGCTGTCAGCAGACGAATAAGATAACGCCGCATTGTACCGTCCACACCTGCTTCGTCCAGTCGTGGGGTAAATATTTCCTCACCACAGCGCCAAAATATATTGGCGGTACAACATTCGACAATCCGGCCGTGGTAATCCAGCACCAATGCTTCATCAACTCCGACACTGTCTATAAACTGGCGAATCAGCACCTGTTCCAGTCGGTTAAGATGCTTAATCCCCGCAAGGGCCGGATTCAGCCCTAAGCGGACAGGGGATGTTGCCAGTCGAATCCCCTGTTGCCGCCACTGCGTATAGTGCGCAGGGTAAGCAGAGACGCTGATAATACGCCGTGGCTGGTCGCAACCACTCACAGCATAGCCACGGCCACCGGATCCACGGCTGATAAGAACTTTCACCACGCCCCGCGCATGGCCTGTCGCCAGACGTTGCATTTCCTGCTCAGTCACTGACCAGTCACTGAACGGGATTGCCAGCCTGAGGCAGGCTTCCTGTAGACGTAGCAAGTGATCATTGATTCTGACAACCTGGCCATTGATTACCAAAGCGGTGGTAAAACAGCCATCACCGAATTGTAACCCCCGGTCAGTCACAGAAATGTTGTCAGTTTCAGTTCCGTCAACCAGTATCACGGTTTTCTCCTTGCAGCCCGGGCACTCAGGTTAATAACCGCAAGCGCCAAAGGCAAAAAAAAGGCCCGCAAAGCGGGCCTGACAGGTTAACAGACGGATCAGATTTTGCGGAAAATCACCGAACCGTTAGTACCGCCGAATCCGAATGAATTACACAGTGTGTATTCCATTCCACTGACCTGGCGGGCAGTATGAGGAACGAAGTCCAGGTCACAACCTTCGTCCGGATTATCCAGATTTATGGTCGGAGGCACGGCTTGATCACGCAACGCAAGAATCGAAAAAATCGACTCTATTGCACCCGCCGCACCCAGCAAATGACCTGTCATCGACTTCGTCGAACTGACCATCACGTAATCTGCAACCGAACCAAAAATTGATTTCACGGCCTGCGCCTCGGCTTTATCCCCCGCAGGGGTAGATGTACCGTGGGCATTGATATAACCAATCTGCTCAACTGACAAGCCTGAATCACGCAGGGCATTAGCCATAGCCAGTGCAGCCCCTGCGCCGTCTTCCGGCGGAGATGTCATATGATAGGCATCGCTACTCATACCGAAACCAACAATTTCGGCATAAATTTTTGCGCCACGCTTTTTGGCATGTTCATACTCTTCCAGCACCAGAATTCCGGCACCATCTCCAAGTACAAAACCGTCACGATCTTTATCCCATGGACGGCTGGCGCCCTGTGGATTATCGTTACGGGTCGAAAGCGCCCGTGCGGCACCAAAACCACCGACACCTAATGGAGTACTGGCTTTTTCGGCACCCCCGGCCAACATGACATCCGCATCGTCATAAGCAATCATCCGGGCCGCATGACCAATATTATGAACTCCTGAAGTACAGGCAGTCGCAATACTGATACTCGGACCTTTGATGCCATACATAATGGTCAGATGTCCTGCCACCATATTAACAATGGTAGATGGCACAAAAAACGGACTGATTTTACGCGGGCCGCCATTGGTGAGTGAAGAGTGGTTCTCTTCAATTAACCCCAGGCCACCTATACCGGAACCAATAGCTGCTCCGATGCGCGTAGCATTCTCTTCAGTAACAACCAGACCTGAGTCCTGCATTGCCTGAACGCCCGCCGCAATTCCATACTGAATGAAGATATCCATTTTGCGTTGTTCTTTACGCGAAATGATATCGTCACAATTAAAATCTTTGACCAGACCAGCAAAACGGGTTGCATAGGCACTGGTATCAAAGTGGTCAATCATGCTGATGCCGCTCTGACCGGCAAGGAGAGCACTCCAGGTAGACTCTACGGTATTGCCGACAGGAGACAGCATGCCAAGACCAGTCACAACTACACGACGCTTAGACACGTTTGTCCTCCAAAGAGGGGGAAAAAAACAACACTAAGGGGGCGGACATAAAACTCAGGCGGTCGAATGACCGCCTGATGATGTTCATTAGCCCTGATGGCTATTGATGTAGTCGATCGCTGCCTGAACGGTAGTGATTTTTTCAGCTTCTTCGTCTGGAATCTCAGTATCAAACTCTTCTTCCAGAGCCATCACCAGCTCAACGGTGTCAAGAGAATCGGCACCCAGGTCTTCTACGAAAGAAGCAGAGTTAGTCACTTCATCTTCTTTAACACCCAGCTGCTCAGCAATGATTTTCTTAACGCGTTGTTCGATATCGCTCATACTATTTAATTTCCTATCAAAACTCGCTTTCGCGACGGTTTTCGTAGTGTATAAAATGTTGAAAAAGATGCAACTAAAACCGGTCTGGTCAAACCACGATTTGCCCTATTTTGCGTTTTATTGCACAAAAAAAGCAAATAAATTTCGCAGTTATCAGACCATGTACATCCCGCCATTCACATGAAGGGTTTCACCAGTGATGTAACCCGCCTCATCTGAGGACAAAAATGCGACTGCATTGGCAATATCTCCGGGGCCACCCAGACGACCCGCGGGGACTTCTGCCAATATACCGGCACGTTGCTCTTCATTAAGTGCTCGCGTCATGTCCGTCTCAATAAAGCCCGGAGCCACAACGTTTACAGTAATACCACGTGACGCAACTTCGCGCGCCAGTGATTTGCTAAAACCAATCAAACCTGCTTTTGCTGCTGCATAGTTTGCCTGGCCCGCATTACCCATTGTTCCAACAACTGAACCAATGGTAATGATTCTTCCGCTGCGTTTTTTCATCATAGCACGCAACACTGCTTTGGACAGCCTGAATACAGAGGTCAGGTTGGTGTCCAGGATATCCTGCCATTCGTCATCTTTCATACGCATCAGCAGATTATCACGGGTAACTCCGGCATTATTCACCAAAATATCAATTTCGCCAAATTCTGCACGGATGTTTTTTAAAACTGTTTCCACAGAATCGGCATCGGTCACATTCAGGGTCATACCCTTGCCTGAGGTGCCCAGGTAAGTGCTGATGTCATCAGCCCCTCTGTCGCTGGTCGCCGTACCGATGACTGTCGCGCCACGCGCGGCAAGTTTTTCGGCGATGGCTTTGCCAATCCCGCGGCTCGCACCCGTCACCAGGGCGATTTTACCATTGAAGTCCATGATTATCCTCTTATTCTTGTGTCAGGGCCGCATTTAAAGATGCCGGATCATTCACTGCTACCGCAGTCAATGAATCTGCAATGCGTTTTGTTAACCCGGTCAAAACTTTACCAGGTCCGACTTCCACTAACTGGCTGACGCCCCGGGAAGCAATAAACTCAACACTTTCAGTCCAGCGGACCGGACTGTATAACTGGCGAACCAGCGCATCGCGGATCGCGGCTGGTGTTTGCTCACATTTCACGTCTACATTGTTAATCACTGGCACCTGCGGAGCGTTGAAAGTCAGTTTTTCCAACGCGACTGCCAGTTTTTCTGCCGCTGGCTTCATCAGTGCACAGTGTGAAGGCACACTGACTGGCAGAGGAAGTGCACGTTTTGCACCGGCGGCTTTACAGGCAGCACCCGCACGTTCAACCGCTTCTTTATTACCGGCGATTACCACCTGGCCAGGAGAGTTAAAGTTCACCGGTGAAACCACCTGGCCCTGAGCACTCTCTTCACATGCCTGGCGGATAGCTGCATCATCCAGACCAATAATGGCCTGCATCGCACCGGTACCTTCCGGTACTGCTTCCTGCATTAACTTGCCGCGTAGTTCAACCAGACGTACTGCATCTGCAAAATCCAGAACTCCGGCACAGACCAGTGCAGAATATTCACCCAGGCTATGGCCGGCCAGCAGTGCAGGTTGTTCCCCCCCTTGCTCTAACCAGACACGGTAAATAGCTACCGACGCTGCCAGTAATGCCGGCTGAGTCTGCCAGGTTTTATTCAGTTCTTCCGCAGGTCCCTGCTGGACCAATTGCCATAAGTCATAACCCAGTGCAGCAGAAGCTTCGGCAAAAGTTTGTTCGACTAGCGGGAATTGCGCCGCCAGTTCAGCCAGCATGCCTACAGCCTGTGAACCCTGACCAGGGAATACGATTGCAAATTGTGTCATTTTCAGTTCCTGTCAATCAAAAACGGACTAACGCTGAGCCCCAGGTAAAACCACCGCCGAAAGCTTCCAGCAATACTAACTGCCCTTGTTGAATACGGCCATCACGTACCGCTTCATCCAGTGCGGTAGGCACTGATGCCGCTGAAGTATTCCCGTGACGGTCAAGGGTGACAACCACTTTATCCATCCCCATGCCCAGTTTTTTGGCTGTGGCACTGATGATGCGTAAATTGGCCTGATGTGGCACCAGCCAGTCCAGTTGCTGGCGATCGATATTATTCGCCGTCAGGGTTTCATCCACAATGTGTGCCAGTTCGGTCACCGCAACCTTAAACACTTCGTTACCGGCCATAGTCACGTAAGAAGGGGTTTCCTGATGCTCCCGATCCTGATAAGCCAGCGTCAGCAACTGACCATAATTACCATCAGCATGCAGGTGGGTGGAGATAATGCCAGGTTGCTCGCTCTGACTCAACACCACAGCTCCGGCACCATCACCAAATAAAATGATGGTACCGCGATCGTTAGGGTCCAGTGTGCGTGACAGCGTATCTGAACCAATCACCAGCGCATTTTTGACAGCGCCGCTTTTTACGTACTGGTCAGCCACGCTCAGGGCATAGGTAAATCCGGCACAGGCCGCCGCCAGGTCAAACGCCGGGCAGTCTTTTATTCCCAGTTGCTGCTGGATCATACACGCTGAACTCGGGAATGCATGTGAGGAAGAGGTGGTGGCAACGATAATCAGACCAATGTCATTGGCGGTAATCCCTGCCATTTCCAGAGCGTTTGTCGCGGCAGTGAATCCCATAGTAGCAACGGTTTCGTGGGCAGCCGCAATACGTCGCTCATGAATACCTGTACGGGTTACAATCCACTCGTCGGAAGTGTCTACCATTTTTTCCAGGTCAGCATTGGTGCGAACCTGTTCTGGCAGATAGCTGCCGGTACCAATAATTTTGCTAAACATCTAGGCTATGTCACTCCTGGCTAGTACTGTATCAAGCCGAACCGAAATTTTTTCAGGGATATTTTGGACTACCGCCTGAATTGCGTGTTCGATGGCTACTGCAAAGGCTCGCTCACTTGCGGCACCATGACTCTTAATAACAATCCCTGGCAATCCCAACAGGGATGCACCGTTATACTGATCGGGGTCGATTTCACCAAAACGTTTCATCAGACGTCCCTTCATGCTGCGAACAACCAGGTGACGCCACCATGATCGCTTCTTTGTCTGTTCCGTGCCTGTCATCAGGTTCAGAAATGTTTTTATAACCCCTTCCATGGTTTTTAATGAGACATTTCCTGCGAAGCCATCACAAACTAATACATCTGTCTTACCAGTCAGTAATTCACTACCTTCAAGAAAGCCAACATAGTTTAACTGTTCCATCTGTTTTAGTGTAACCGCAGCATTTCGGATATGCTCCGGGCCTTTGCAGGCTTCCTGACCAATATTAAGTAAAGCGACACGGGGCGCTGGTATTCCCAGCACTTCCTCGGCCATAACCGCTCCCATCACCGCAAACTGTACTAACATCGTGCTGTCAGCACTGGCATTAGCTCCTAAATCCAGTAACACAGTGTGACCACGATGAACATGTGGCACTACTGTCACTAATGCCGGGCGGTGAATGCCCTCGGCGGGACGTAACAATAACGTCGACAGCCCCATCAGTGCCCCGGTATTTCCGGCACTGACACAGGCTGATGCTCGTCCCTCTTTCAACAGCTCCAGCGCGATACGCATCGAAGAGCCGTGACTATGACGAATCGCTCCCGGGGGAGCGGCATCACTGGCAATAACAGACTCGGCAGGGACTATCGTCACCCGCTGATGTACCGAGGAATCTGCTCTGGCGAGTAATGGCTGAATTTCGTCGGGAAAACCGACTAAAAGAAGTTCAAGTTGCGAGTGAGAGGCCAGTGCCTGCAATGCAGCAGGCACCGTCACGGGAGGACCGAAATCCCCGCCCATAGCATCAACTGCCAGGGTCAAACGTGTCAAAGTAACGCCTTGCGTCGCAGCAAGAAATTACTTAGTGATGACCTTACGACCACGGTAGTAACCGTCGGCAGTCATGTGGTGACGCAGATGAGTTTCGCCTGAAACTTTATCTACTGACAGAGTGGTAGTGGTCAGCGCATCGTGCGAACGGCGCATACCACGCTTAGAACGGGTGGGTTTATTCTGTTGTACGGCCATGGACCTTACTCCTATTACTTACGCTTTAAACTGGCTAATACGGCAAACGGGTTTGGTTTCTCAGCCTCTGCAGGCAGTTCACCAAAGACCATATCCGCGTCGGACACTTCACAGTGTTCAGAATCATGCACCGGAACGACTGGCAATGCGAGGATAATTTCATCCTCAATTACCGCAAGCAAATCGACTTCGCCATACTCATCGACTTCAACTGGCTCGTAACCTTCCGGTAGCGCCTCCGCCTGTTCGTCATTACGCACAGGACTGAAGGTATAGCTTACGTGCACAGCATGTGGAAAAGGTTGATTGCAACGCTGACAACTCAGAGTGACCTGTACACTGGCCGTGCCCTGCAGCACCGCGAGGCGCTGTTCGTCGATTGCAAACGACATGTTACATTCTACATCACTGTCCACACTCACAACCGAAGCCGCAATACGTTCCGTAATATCAGGAGTATACACGCCGTGATAATCAAGGCGCTTCTGAGCAGAACGCAGCAGATCCAGTGTCAGGGGTAATTTTACCTTTTGCATAGGGCGCGCATATTAACTTTGTAATGTCATAGAGTCAAAGAAAAAGGCCGCATTACGGCATCTTTCACCCAATATTCGCATCTGTAGCGGGCGATAGTTTAAAATGACTGAGTCCAATTCGCTACAGATTATGAAAAAAATATGAAACAACCCATGCTACTGGCTTCTTCCTCCCCGTTTCGTCAGGCTTTGCTGGCGAAACTCGGCCTGCCTTTTACCTGTGCTTCTCCGCACATTGATGAGACGCCACTGCAAGGAGAAACGGCCGGACAACTTGTGGTCCGGCTGGCACAACAAAAAGCGCTGGCTCTGGCAGCCAGTGCGCCACAGAGTCTGATTATTGGATCCGATCAGGTAGGCGCCCTGAATGGCACTTTTTTAGGTAAACCTCATACCGCAGCCAGGGCGCATGAGCAGTTGCGTGCCGCCAGTGGCCAGTGTGTGACTTTTTATACCGGACTGGCGCTCTACTGTGCCCGCCGTCGCCAGTTCTGGCAATGCTGCGAAACCTACCAGGTCACCTTTCGTGATCTGCGCGATGAAGAGATTGAGGCCTATATAGCCAGAGAACAACCCCTTAACTGCGCAGGGAGTTTTAAGTCTGAAGGATTGGGGATTACTCTGTTCGAGTCATTACAGGGACGCGACCCTAACACTCTGGTCGGTCTGCCGTTAATTGCCCTGTGCGGATTTCTGCGCGAGGCCGGAGTCGATCCGCTGACCAGTCTGTAGATCCACTGAGGGTGGCAGATCAGGGGCAGAGATACCGCCCCTGAGGTGACAGTTAACGCTGCCCCGCCCACACCACCATTACCTTGTCATTCCCAAGCTGGCGGGTGAAGCCATATCCCTCTGCCAGCGACAGCGGGGTTTGCTGTCCACTCCCGATGGCCGGATGTCGGGAACGAAACTGGCCGATTTTCTGCCAGTGCGCCAGGGTGGCGGCACTTTTCCCTTGTACGTCCTGCCAGTTCATTTGTGATCGGGTACCCTGTAATGGATCAGAGCCTGTGGGACCAAAAGGTCTGGCGGTTTCATCACCATAAAACAGTTGTACAGCCCCCGGGGTGAGAAGCAGCAATTCAGCGGCCCGCTGTCCCCTCTCACGGAATAACCGGGTATCATGGGATGATAAATAACTGAGGACATTAAAATTTTGTAACTTACCGGCCATTTGTTGCCAGACCGGGTCGATGTCCGACAGACAACCGACCGCTGCTACTGCCTGCTGTTGATAATCAAAATTAATCATGGCATCAAAGCCATTTTCGTAGTACAGACTCCGCATCACGCCATGCCCCCAGGCTTCACCCACCATCCAGAAAGGTGCATCATCGATTTTATCGGCGGGATGTTGCTGTTTCCAGGCAACCAATGCAGCGCTGGCCTGTTGTTTAAGCTGCTTTAACGTGGCACCTTCCACATGTTTGGCCGTATCCACTCTGAATCCGTCAATCCCAAAGTCCCTGACCCACTGGCTAAGCCAGCCAGTCAGATAATCACGTACGGTATACTCCGGAATGGTTTTTGCACCACTGTCAGGTTTATGCTGTAAAAACCAGGGCACACTTACCAGTTGGGGTGATTCTGTTTTTATATCCGGCAGAAAGGCCAGTGACATGGTGTGATCATCATAGCCCGGGGCATCATAGTCCCCGATATCACTCCGGACCCATGCCTTACCCCACCAGCGGTCCCAGCCAGCTTTATCAGAGTAATTGATATAGTCATTATAACTGTGCCAGGTCTGACCTTTACCAGGCCTCCAGTCTGTCCAGTTTTGTCCTAAAATATGACGCTGCTGTTCTGTGGAAAGATAGAGTGAGCCGAAACCAAACTGCTGCATATCGGCAAGGGTAGCGTAGCCGGAGTGATTAAGCACTACATCAAACACCACCCGGATCCCCCGTTGGTGAGCGGCATCGACCAACGCCTTTAAATCAGCCCGGGTCCCCATATTGGCATCCAGACGGGTCCAGTCCAGCGTGTAGTAACCATGATAAGCATAATGTGGAAAATCACCTTTTGTCCCTCCCCCTGTCCAGCCATGAATCTGCTCAAGCGGCGAGCTTACCCATAACGCATTCACTCCCAGTTGTTGCAGATAGTCAAGTTTACTGGCCAGGCCCTGTAAATCTCCGCCGTGGAATGTAGCAATCTCCTGCATATTGTCATTCTGACGACCGTAACTGTGATCGTTAGCCGGATTACCATTGACGAATCTGTCGGTCAGAACAAAATAGACGGTGGCGTTATGCCAGTTAAAGACGGCCGCCGACGAAGTGTCTGCGGATTCCAGTAACAACAGGCCACCGCTCTCCGGTGCTGGCTGTAGCGTAATGTGCCCCTGATGCACCACACTGACAATACCACTGTAAAATTCGCGAACCCGGCTACCTTCGACAAAGGTACTGCTAACCTCAACCCGTAAAGGCTTGCCATCCCACACCGGACAGCGTGCCACTGCTACAGCCGATGATTCTGGGGAGATTGGCCGTACAGTCATGGTCAGTGTCGGGGTTCCACTGCGGGTATCCAGTTGTAACTGATAGTCACCCTCACGATATAACCGCCATGAAGGGGCCTCGCCCTGGCAGGAATGTAGCGAGAGGCTCTCATTAAGTCTGACTGACGTTTCAGGCTGCCAGCACTGATCACCCTGTTGCAGCGTGAAGGGCCGGGAACCTTTTGTCAGATGTGCTTCGGTTTGATAAACACCGGGTAAGGTTTGCCGAAACTCAGGGAAACCGGGGATACTCCAGCTGGCCAGTACCGGAACAGGCAATATCAGCAGCGATAACAGCAACGGTTTCATAAAGGTCTCCGCCCGGGAGGGATGGCGCAGTGTGGCACAGGTGCCACTCAGCGCCATCCTCCTGACAGAGTTTTTCACAGGGGGAGCCGGCAGGATGAGTGTCGAAGATCACAAATGACCGGGCGGCAGGGGCCCTTCCGGGAAATAGTCAGCCCTTTTGCTGACGCAGGCGTGACAGGCAGCGGCGCAAAGTTTCATCCATTGGCGCTTCCAGGCGCAAAGTTTCACCGGTCGAAGGATGAGTAAACGTCAGGGCCGCAGCATGCAGGAACAGACGGTTAAGCCCGGTGTCAGACAACTGCTGATCAAAGGCCCGGTCTCCATAGCGATCATCAAAGGCAATTGGGTGATCGGCATGTAATGTATGTACCCTAATCTGATGGGTACGACCGGTGATCGGGCTGGCTTTGACCAGGCTGGCGAACTGATAACGCTCTTCTACTTTGAAACGGGTTTCGGAAGGCTTACCTTCGGAACTCACCCGCACCACCCGCTCTCCACTTTGCAGAATATTTTTCAGCAAAGGTGCCTTAACCGATTTCACATGGGATGGCCACTGACCTTTGACCAGGGCCAGATAATCTTTTTGCATCCCTTTTTCACGCAACTGCTCATGCAGCGAACGCAGTGCTGAACGCTTCTTCGCCACCAGCAGCACACCAGAGGTATCCCTGTCCAGCCGGTGAACCAACTCCAGGAAACGAGCCTCGGGACGTAATGCCCGCAAGCCTTCAATCACCCCAAAGCTCAGACCGCTGCCACCGTGCACCGCCGTTCCGGAAGGCTTATTAAGCACAAGAATGGCATCATCTTCATAAATAACAGCACGTTCCAGTTCTGCCACCTTATCCAGCTTCGGCGATACCTCTGGCACCTCTTTTTCAGAGACACGGACCGGCGGCACCCGAATTTCATCACCGTCCAGCAACTTATATTCGGGTTTAATGCGTTTTTTATTAACCCGTACTTCACCCTTACGCAAAATACGGTAGATCATACTCTTGGGTACCCCTTTCAGAAAGGTACGCAAAAAGTTATCAATTCTTTGTCCGGCGTGTTCCGCCGTGATGGCGACAAATTGTACGCCCGGGTTCTCATTTTTCATGGGTGCGATTGTAATAGAGACTGGCAGCCGGGTGCTACTTATTTGTAGAAACGGACAACGCCTCAGGCAGTCATGACGGCAAAGCGCAGGCTTTTTAAGCAATATCCTGACATTGCTGCCAGGAAGATCAAATAAATAACAAATAAAGTGATCTCTACAGTGAAAGTCACCTTGCTATATTCGTATCAGCAATGGAATAATGCTCAGGTATCTTTGCCGGGAAAGCCCGGAAAAAAGATCATGTAAGAAGAATTTTTGCCGGATTGAACAGACACGCAGCAATGGCATAAGACGTAATGTTTAATCAGGCACTTAGCGGGCTGCGGGTTGTAGCCTGGACGTAGTGGGGTGTACGTATCACTGCCTTTATAGTGGGTTTCTCCTCATCTGGTCGCGGTTTCTGCCTGAAACCTCACCTCCGACATTTTTTGCGCTCCTTTAGCGATCGACAGCCGTGAGGCTGACGTGATTGCAATAAGCCACGGAGCCATCGGTTAATCGTCGTCCAGGGCAATGATGCCCGCAGCTGAGTCACTTATGAGAAAATGACGAGTACCTCAAAATGAAAAGAATGTTAATCAACGCAACTCAGCAGGAAGAGTTGCGTGTCGCCCTTGTAGATGGACAACGTCTGTATGATCTGGATATTGAAAGTCCCGGCCATGAACAGAAAAAGGCAAATATTTATAAAGGTAAAATCACCCGTATTGAACCCAGTCTTGAAGCAGCATTTGTGGATTACGGTGCTGAACGTCACGGTTTCCTCCCTCTGAAAGAAATCTCCCGCGAGTACTTCCCTGCTAATTATTCCATGCACGGCCGTCCGAATATCAAGGATGTGTTGCGTGAAGGTCAGGAAGTTATCGTCCAGATAGACAAAGAAGAACGCGGAAACAAAGGCGCAGCCCTCACCACTTTTATCAGTCTGGCTGGTAGTTATCTGGTGCTGATGCCTAATAACCCACGGGCAGGAGGAATTTCCCGTCGTATCGAGGGTGATGACCGCACTGAATTGAAAGAAGCGCTTTCTTCCCTGCAATTACCGGAAGGCATGGGACTGATTGTCCGGACTGCCGGGGTAGGTAAATCGGCCGAGTCATTGCAGTGGGACCTTAGCTTTCGTCTGAAACACTGGGAAGCTATTCAGAAAGCGGCAGAAAACCGCCCTGCTCCGTTCCTAATCCATCAGGAAAGTAATGTCATCGTCCGCGCCTTCCGCGATTATCTGCGTCAGGATATCGGTGAAATTCTGATTGATAACCCAAAAGTACTGGAACTGGCACGTCAGCATATCGCAGCCCTCGGCCGTCCTGACTTTAGCAGCAAAATCAAACTGTACACCGGTGAGATCCCGCTGTTCAGCCATTATCAGATTGAATCGCAGATTGAATCTGCGTTCCAGCGAGAAGTCCGTCTGCCTTCCGGCGGGTCGATTGTTATCGACAGTACCGAAGCGCTGACTGCCATCGATATTAACTCCGCCCGTGCCACCCGCGGAGGCGATATCGAGGAAACCGCTTTTAATACTAACCTGGAAGCGGCCGATGAAATTGCCCGTCAGTTACGCCTGCGTGACCTGGGTGGACTGATCGTTATCGACTTTATCGATATGACCCCGGTACGTCATCAGCGCGCCGTGGAAAACCGGCTGCGTGAAGCAGTGCGTCAGGATCGGGCCCGTATTCAGATCAGTCATATTTCACGCTTCGGCTTACTTGAAATGTCCCGTCAGCGTCTGAGCCCGTCACTGGGTGAGTCCAGTCATCACGTCTGCCCGCGTTGTAGTGGTACGGGGACTATCCGTGATAATGAATCGTTGTCACTGTCAATTCTGCGTCTGATTGAAGAAGAAGCGTTAAAAGAAAATACCAAAGAAGTTCATGCCATTGTGCCGGTACAGATTGCCTCTTACCTGCTCAATGAAAAGCGTGAAGCTGTTAATGCTATCGAAACCCGTCAGGGAGGTGTACGGGCGATTATCGTTCCTGATGATCGGATGGAAACTCCACACTATTCAGTATTGCGTGTGCGCAAGGGTGAAGAGACTAAGACCCTCAGCTATCACCTGCCGAAACTGCATGAAATCGAAATTGCTGCCATTTCTGATGAAGAGCCTGCTGAACGCCGCCGCCCGGAACAACCGGCACTGGCAGCCTTTGCGATGACCGAAGCACCTCCGGTGATTACTGAAGCCCCGGCAGTCGCACCTGTGGTGACAGAAAAAGCCCCTGCAACCAAAGGCAACTGTATCTTTAGTCGTCTGCTGAAAGGCCTGAAAAATCTGTTTGGCGGCGCCGAAAAAGAAGCCGTCAGCGAAGCGCCTGCTAAAGTCGCGACGCCTGCCCGCGGCAGCGAAACCTCTTCTACGGCGAACCGTAATGATCGTCGGCGTAATAACCGGAATAACCGCAACGAGCGTAATGACCGCAGCGAGCAGAAAGCAGATCGTAACGAACGTTCAGATCGTAACGAGCGTTCAGAACGTAACGAGCGTAATGAGCGTTCAGGACAGGCTCGTTCTAACGATAATGCGAACAGTCAGGATAACCGCCGGAATAATAACCGCCGGAATAATGCTGCCGCAGAGAACCGTGAAGAGTCACAGACTGCTCGTCAGAATACGTCACTGACCGACGAAGCCCGTCAGCAACGCGAGCAACAACGCCGTGAGCAGCGTGCTGAACGCCAGCGTCGTCGCCAGGAAGAGCGTCGTCAGCAACAGGAGGCCACTGCCGCAGAACAACCGGCGGCCGTTGCAGAGGTTCAGCCAAACGAGGCGGTTGCGGAAGAGCCGGTACAGACCAGCGTTCGCCGTAAACAGCGTACCCTGACCCAGAAAATTCGTTATGGTATCGAAGAAACTCAGGACAACGCCCACGTTGCTAAAGTCGCTGCCCCGGTCGAAACGGTAGCGGTCAGCGATGAGGCTGTTAGCGGTGAAAACACCCGTGATGATGGCCAGGATAATCGAGAGAACAACGGTAATATTCCTCGTCGTTCGCGTCGGTCGCCACGCCATCTGCGTGTCAGCGGCCAACGTCGTCGTCGTTACCGTGATGAGCGTTATCCGCAACAGTCTGCAATGCCGCTGGAAACCGCGGTTGCCTCTCCGGAATTAGCATCAGGTAAAGTATGGATCAGTTACTCAGCCCCGGTTCAGCAGGATGAATATGTTCAGCCTGAGGAAGTACAGGAGCAATCACTGAACAAAACCACCGTTGAGCCGGTGGTCGCTACTGCTGCGCCAGCCACTGAAGTCACTGCACCACAACCGGAGAGTGAACCTGCAGTCGCTGAAGCGCCTGTGAATGAAAAGCCGGTCGCCACTGAACCTGCCGCCATTCCGACTGAAACCCCTGCGGCTCAGGAAAGGGAGACTCCTGTGGATACCGCACCTGAGGCCCCGGTAGCTCCTGTCGCACCGGTTGTTGACCCGGAAACAACTTCTGAGGATGAAACTTCTGAACCGGCGACGACAGAGGTTACTGAAGCAGAAAAAGCCAGCCAGCCATTAGCGGCTGAGCGGACTGAGGTTGTCGCGGCTCCGGAAACCACAGAAACGATGGCTCCGGCAGAAGCTGTGCGTGAAGACGTGATTAACTTACCGCAAGTGGCTGAAACGAAAGAGACAGAAGCACAACCGGAGACAACAACCGCTGTGACTGAAAGTGACAGCTCTGCCGTTACCGAAATTCCGGCCCCGGTCAGTGCTGAGCCAGAAGCTCCGGCTCCGGCTCCGGCTCCGGCTCCGGCTCCACAGGAAGCTAAGCCAGTGCCGGCCGCCAAAGCAACGGCAATACCGGCGACTAAACCTCGTTTCCACGCAACGGCTCCAATGACCCGGGCTCCGGCCCCTGAATGGGTTGCTGAGCCGGCACGTCACAGTGACTGGGTCCGTCCGGTGTATCATTTTGCAGGGAAAGGCGCAGCCGGTGGACACACCGCCAGCCATCATGCGACAGCACCTGTCACCAAGGCTTCAGGTAACTCAGAGCAGTAATACTCCGGGGGTATTCACCCCCGGCCATAAAAAACCTGACTCTTACCGGTCAGGTTTTTTTTATGACTTACGATTAGCTGTTAAGCTGAAACAGCGATAACTTAGACATTGTACTGAATGTTTTATAGCACGCCTGCAGAGCCGTTTCCTGCATAGTGTAATCGGAGATCGACTGAGTAATATCAGCATCGGTCAGTTGACTCATCTGAGCACTGAGAATGACACTCCGGTCCTGCCCCTGAATGTCCAGCTTATCCAGCTCCGCCAGTCCGGTGCCAATTTCTGAACGCACACTCAGAACATTATTTAACGCATTATGTAAGCCACGATTCACTTTCTCCATGCTTTCACCAAACTGCTTAATCGTATCGTCGGAAGCGCCTGACTGTGGCACGCTCAGCGCCTGGATAGCAGCATCGAGCATATTAAATACGCTGGTTTCACTGGCAGAACCATCAGGTTCCGGCGTGGCATTACTGGTCAGAGACATAAATACCTGAGAACCAGGATGTCCGATAGTCATCGTTCGCTGGCTGCTGACTTTCTGGCTGATAGCGTCTTCTCCGCCCTGATAAACGACTGTTCCTCCATCGTTTACAAATGGCGGCTGCTGGGTCTTATACCCGGAAAAAATATAACGGCCATTGCTATCCTGAGTATTAGCCAGATTCACCAACTGATTGCGGATTCCTGTCAACTGAGTCGCAATTGAGGCCCGATCATCGTCATTCAGAGTCCCGGTGGCACCGTAGATCACCTGAGTCAGCGCTGTCTGAATACAATCACTGACACTGCTTAATGCATTCTCTTCATAAGACAAGGACTGACTAGCGAAGGACTGCGCCAGTGCAAACTGGGCATCTTTGTTTTGTGTCTGAGATACGTTAACCGCCTGAGACGCTGAAATAGGATCATCGGAGGGTTTGGTGACCCTTCTGCCTGTGGAAATCCGCATTCCGCTCTCCAGCCAGCGGTTTTGCGCATTGCTCATCCCCTGCATCTGCCGTGCAAAAATAAAACTGTTACTGAGCCGCATACTCTGCCTCCCTTAAGTTAGCGCTGCATCAGCCGGTTATGCTGATCAATGAATTGAATAATGTATCTGCGGTTTGCAGGACTTTGGTATTGGCGATGTAATATTGCTGGTATTGCATCAGCATGGAGTACTCTTCATCCAGATTGACGCCGGAAACCGACTGCTGACGCTGAGTCAGTTGATCAACCACCATTTGCTGTGTATTACAACTGCTTTGCAAACTGCTGGTCTTATTCCCGACATAGCTGACCATTGAGCCGTAGGCCTGGGTCAGCGTGGCCTTGCCACCCACCATTTTTTCATCCTGCAACTCCAGCATTTTTTTCACATTATTGTTATCACTGGCCGCTCCTGTTTCCCCGGCCGCAGCAATCTGAGAACCACTGGTCAGTGCCACGGTAAAATCACGGCCAGCCTCACTGAGGGGTTTCACCAGAAAGCTGTCTTTTTCGGCCGGAGAACCCTTAACGGTCAAATCCAGTCCGTCAAATGACAAATGGGTTTGCCCCTGCTCATTGCTTATCTTTGGGGTGAGCGTTTGATTATCGGAGAGCCGGGTTACCATCCACTCGCCGCCCTGATAAGTGACACGGTAATCAGAAGCCTGCAGGGCGCTGGTATCTGAATACACAGCGCTGACAGAGGTATCAGAACTGTTTTTACTGTTACCGAAAATCACCGGTGAGCCAACGGTAAAGAAATCACTCCCCTCATTACCCTCACTGTCATAACCCTGGTGCTGGATCTGATTCATCCGGGTGGCAAAGGTCACCGCCATTTGTCCCAACTGACTCTGTACCTTATCCAGATCTTCGCTGCGGAATTTTAGCAACCCGCTCAGAGAACCCCCGCTAAATAATTTATCCGGAAGTTCAGTATCCCCCGCCGTTTTATCGGTATAGCCAGGCACCAGTCGGGTGGGGTCTGCCGCCGACGGCATGGCTTTCATCTGCGTGGTCTGGTCACCATTGACCAGCGTCAGGCCGTTTGGCAACGACACCACCATATTGCCGTCCTGCATGGAAACATTCACTGCAGTCAGGCTGTTAAGTTCACTCACCAGTTGATCCCGCTGGTCCAGCAAATTATTCGGGGCTTCACCATGACCGGACAGCCTGGCTATCTGTTTATTGAGTGAAGCAATTTGCCGGGTATAATTATTTACCGCGCTAATCGTATCGCTGATTTGATCATTGGTATTGGTTTGCAGATTATCCAGGTATTGCTGCATGGTACGCAGCTGCCCGGCCAGTGACTGAGCATCACTGAACATCGCCTGGCGTGACGACGGGTCTTCTGCATTATTAATGACGTTCTGGATATTTTTAAAAAATGACTGAAAAGCATTAGACAGATCATTGCCGTTCATGGTCATCAGATTATCGACACCCGACAATTGGGTATACTGGCTACCGACAGCACTGTTCAGCGCGCTGGCAGCCCGCAACTGACGGTTAATCAGTTCATCATATTGTCTCTGCACACCATCCACTTTTACTCCATTGCCATACCAGGCATTACCATTGAATGTACTGTTCGCCTGTGCCAGTAGTACCAGCTGTCGGTTGTAGCCGGCAACGGTATAATTACTAATGTTGGTACTGGTGATATTGAGTGCTGACTGAGCGGCACTCAGCCCGCTCATTGCTGAATTAATCAGAGCTGACATGGTTGTCTCCGGAAATTGATTTTTCGACAAGCCGTCACCGGCCTGAAACCTGGTTATCTTTCACAGTTATCGGTTAATTTTTAGTGAACCTGAATGAAAATCAG
Organism: Tatumella sp. UBA2305; assembly: GCF_002345795.1. Taxonomy (NCBI): domain Bacteria; kingdom Pseudomonadati; phylum Pseudomonadota; class Gammaproteobacteria; order Enterobacterales; family Erwiniaceae; genus Tatumella; species Tatumella sp. UBA2305. The sequence continues at coordinate 79,206 of NZ_DDVT01000026.1, read as the reverse complement.
AATAAATCGCGCAGATCCTGAGGGACGTTCTGCAGCGCCTGTTGGCTGCTTTGCTTAAGCTGGCGGATCAGTGAGATCAGTTTACCTGCATAGCGCGGGTCGGTCGCGTATCCCGCATCCTGCAGCGCACGTGCCCCCGATTCTGCCGAATCTGCGGTCGTCACCTGGTGATACCGGGGATTACTGGTCAGTAGCCGCGCATAATCTTCCAGAGCCTCGCGGTATGAGTGATAAACACGGAAACTGGCCAGTTGTTTCACCGCCTGCCCTTGCTGATACTCTGTGGTCACCACCCGGGTGGTTTCTCCCTGCCAGTCATTACCTGCTTTAATACCGAACAGATTAAAACTGGGCAGACCGTTATTACGCAGTATTTGTCGTCGACCCCATCCTGTCTCCAGTGCCGCCTGAGCGAGGATCAAATGGTGGGGGATGCCACTGATAGCACTCACCTGACGCGCTGGCTGCAACAGCCGTTTCAGAAATTCCTCTGGTCCGCCAGACGCGGTTGAAAAATCAGGCACTGCCGCACGGATTTGTTGCTGTATCGCGGAGGCCTGTAATACCACGACTCGCCGCTCCGCGCCCAGTGGCATAGGTACAGTACCCGCCCGTTCGTCGGGTTTTTCGGCAGGCATCATCTGTCGGGCTATTATCTGTGCCATTCCCAGCCCCCGGTTGCCAGCCATCTGAGAGATTTGCTGGTCGTACAGCGAAGTAAACAACTTACTCTGTTGGCTACCAAACAACGGATCCTCAGGCAGGGCCTGACGCATACTTTTCAGCATCATCTGCATAAACAGGCTTTCCACCTGACGAGCCACCGCCATCGCCTGAGCCCGGGGATGTGCTCTTGCCTCCCGCCTGAGTTTATCCAGCGCATTACTGTCATAGGCCAGGTTGCTCACCGTGTCACTGATTTTCATTAAATGATCTCCAGCCTGGCCCGCAGACATCCGGCCGACTGCATCGCCTGCAGAATAGACATCAGGTCATTCGGGGTAGCTCCCAGGGTATTAAGCGCACGGATAACACTGTTCAGACTGGCGCTGGCCTGTACATGCTGTAATGCCCCGCCCTGTTGCCGCATATCTATCGATGTGCGCGGTGTAGTGACTGTCTGACCTCCGGCAAGCGGGGTATCGGGCTGACTGACCTGCTGCTGCCTGTCTATCGTGACCGACAGACTTCCCTGAGCCACTGCACAAGTGCCGAGCTGAACCTCCCGGTTCATGACCACCGCCCCGGTTCGTGAGTTGATAATCACCCGGGCATCTTCCACCGGCACGGTGACATCCAGATTCTGAATGCCTGCCAGCAACTCTACCTGCTGAGTTTGAGAAGGCGATGCTTTCACCTGAATCGTACTTCCATCCAGTGGTGCGGCGGCGGGGTAACCGGTATAACGATTAATGACATCCGCAATCCGCTGTGCGGTCGTGAAATCCTGCTGATTCAGTTGCAGTATCAGTTCATTACGGGTCCCAAAATCACTGGGCAGTTCCCGTTCAACGATAGCACCGCCAGTGATCCGTCCACCGTTTAACTGATTCACCCGGACACTGCTGCCACCGGACTGAGCACCGGCACCGCCCACCAGAATATTCCCCTGAGCCAGCGCATAAACCTGATTATCTACCCCTTTCATCGGGGTCAGAAGTAATGTGCCGCCCCGCAGACTTTTTGAATTACCCATTGACGAGACAACGACATCAATCTTTTGTCCCTGATGCGCAAACGCCGGAAAACTGGCAGTGACCATCACGGCAGCCACATTTTTAAGCTGTATATTGGTACCTCCCGGCACAGTAATCCCCAGCTGTGACAACATATTAGTCATGGTCTGTGTGGTAAACGGGGTTTGGGTCGTCTGGTCCCCGGTACCGTCCAGCCCTACCACCAGCCCGTAACCAATCAGCTGGTTTTCGCGGACACCCTGCACGGTGGTTAAATCACGGATACGTTCCGCCCGTGCAGATAAACAGAGCACGCTGCAGACAAGCAGCCCGGTGGTCCATCGGAATAAAGCCGTCATCAGTCTGGCCTCCTACATAGGGGAAACATTCAGGAAAAAGCGTTGCAGCCAGCCCATCTGTTGCGCTTCATTGATATAACCGTTACCGACATATTCAATGCGGGCATCAGCGACGGAGGTAGATACCACCGAATTACTGGCATTGATGGTGCGCGGATTGACTACCCCGGAGAATCGGATAAATTCGGCACCCTGATTAATCGCAATCTGTTTCTCACCCACGACATTGAGATTGCCGTTAGTCAGGACTTTATCCACGGTGACGGTAATGGTGCCGGTAAAGGTATTATTGGCAGTGGCGCCTCCTTTGCCGTCAAAATCGTGCCCCCCACTGCCATCAAAACTGGTTTTATCCCCCCCCAGCAGTCCGTTCAGGAAGCGGGGAGTCGCAGTGAGTCCGAAACTGCTGCTGCCTTTACGACTGGCATTACTGGAAGAACTTTTGCTGGCGCTGACATTTTCCTGCAATACAATAGTCAGAGTATCGCCAATATTTCGTGGTCGGCGGTCTTCAAATAACGGCTGATAGCCGTAGCTGACAGGGGCAACCCCCTGAAAAATTGAACCGTCCACCACCGGGTTACCTGGCGGTGGCGGCACTGCAGTAGTGGAACCTTTGACCAGCGGGGTCGGAGGGATCAGGGAGCATCCGCCCGTCATCAGTAACAGGGACGTGACCATTCCTTTATATAAAGCCAACTTCGCCACAGTAGCACTCGCTCTTCAGAGATAATACACCGGCCGCCTGCGGCTGCCGGTCGTCAGTGTAATCAGAGTTGTGTCAGACGCTGTAGCATCTGATCTGAGGTACTGATTGCTTTGCTGTTAATTTCATAGGCCCGCTGGGTCTGAATCATCGATACCAGCTCTTCGGCAACATTTACGTTCGAGGTTTCAACATAGCCCTGATATAACAACCCGGCACCGTTCTGCCCGGGGGTGCTTTCTGTCGGAGCGCCTGATGCCTGAGTTTCCTGATAGAGGTTCTCCCCTTTGCTGTCCAGACCGGCATCATTCACAAAAGTATTCAGAGTGAGCTGACCTACCTGGGCGGCACGGGTTTGTCCGGGCTGCGTGACACTCACAACACCGTCACGGGAAATGGTAATACTCAACGCATTGGCAGGAATAGTAATCCCGGGCTGTACCTGAAACCCTGCGTTATTTACCAATTGTCCATTCTGGTCCACCTGGAATGAACCATCACGGGTGTAAGCCGAACTGCCATCCGGCAACAGCACCTGAAAGTATCCCTGCCCATTGATGGCAATATCCTTGGCATTATCCGTTTTAGACAGGTTGCCCTGCGAATGCAGCCGTTCGGTAGTCACCGGACGTACCCCCGTACCAATCTGTAACCCCGAGGGCAACGTATCCTGTTCCGAAGACTGCGTTCCTGGCTGGCGCAGAGTCTGGTAGATCAGATCTTCAAATACCGCCCGTGAACGCTTAAAGCCATTAGTACTGACGTTAGCCAGGTTGTTGGAAATGACATCCATATTGGTCTGTTGTGCATCCAGACCGGTTTTTGCTATCCATAAAGAACGTATCATTGTCAGTCGGTTCCCTTAGCTGTTTAATGACAATAACTGGTTGGCCTTCTGCTCGTTCTGGTCAACACTGCCTATCACTTTCATCTGCATTTCAAAGCGCCGGGCCTGATTGATCATTGCCACCATGGTTTCGGCCGGATTAACATTACTGCCCTCCAGCACGCCGGGCATCACCCGCAAATTCAAATCTGCCGGTAATACGGCGCCAGACTGCCGAATCACCTGAGGCGTTGGCCGAAAAAAACCATCGTCAGAGCGTTGCAAAGTGGTGGGGCCGGCATGAACCAATTTCAGCCTTGCCACCTGTACGGTGGCATTAGGCTGATCTCCCGGGTTCAGGGCGGTAATTGAACCGTCAGCAGCGATGGTCAGTTGTGCATTCTGAGGTAGCGCAATTGGTCCGTCCTCGCCGACCACCGGATGGCCGGCAATGGTCAGCATTCCCTGCGAATCCAGTTGCATATTACCGTTACGGGTGTAGGCTTCACTGCCATCAGCCATCCGGATAGCCAGCCAACTCTCAGGTTCGGCCGCGACATCCAACGGACGTTCGGTGTAATCCAGTTTACCCGCCGACATATCGGCACCGGGCGTGGATGCTGCAACTAAGGTCCGTGTAGGTAGTGTTGGCCCGTTGACGGGAACAGCCCGCATCGCGCTGAGCTGAGCTCTGAAGCCGGGTGTCGAAATATTTGCCAGGTTCGCGGTGGTAATGGCCTGCATTTCCAGAGTCTGGCTGGCCCCGCCCATTGCGGTATAAATTGCATGATCCATTGCAAAGCCCTTCGCTTAACGCAGGTTAACCAGCGTGTTAAGGATCTGATCCTGAGTTTTGATTGTCTGCGCATTCGACTGATAATTACGTTGTGCGACAATCATATTTACCAGCTCTTTACTCATATCCACATTTGAAGCTTCAAGGGCTCCGGCGGTCAGTGAACCAAAGTTGCCGGTATCGGCAACACCAAGCGCCGGCTGACCCGAGGCACTGGTTTCTGCCCAGACATTATCCCCCTGTGACTGAAGCCCTTCCGGGTTGGCAAAAGATGACAATACAATCTGCCCCAGTAACTGAGTTTTCTGGTTGGAGTATGTGCCTGTAATGGTACCGTCATCATTGATGCGATAACCCGTCAGATCGCCTGGTGCAAATCCATCCTGTTCAGGACTGCCAAAAGTACTCGTCCCGGTGTTCTGCTGCATACTGTTCAACAGGCTCAGGGTAATAGACTGATTAGCGGCGGCGCCATTACTGCCCTGAATCACCAGCGTTTGTTGCGGCGCGCTGGTCAGTACCCCATTTTCGTCAAAAGTCATCCCGAAAGAGGCACTGGCCTGACCGGTGGTTGAATCTATCGGGTTGCAGGTCCACTGATTATCAGCAATCTTCACAAAATAGAGGTCAAGCTGATGCTGATTACCCAGTGAGTCAAATACTGTGACGGTACTTTTCGCATTGAAGCTATCCACATTGGTAGGATCAAAAGGTGTCACATCGGGAACCGAATCGGTCGAATTCAGCTTTGCCACCAACGAGGCTTTGGTGGTTGCATTGGCCTGCATCTGGGTATCCGGAATGTTCAACGGTCCCGGATTAGCCCCGGTCTGAATCACCGCCGGAATCCCACTGGCCGGATAACCGGTCACATTCAGTCCTCCGGTATTCACCAGATTACGGTTAGCATCCAGCGAAAACTGACCATTTCGTGAATAGTAAACATTACCGCTGGTATCGGTCAGGCGGAAAAAGCCGTTACCACTGAGTGCCACATCAAGGGCTCGTCCCGTCGAGGTTGTCGCCCCGTCTCCGAAGTCCTGAATCACTTTCGACACTTTGGTCCCCAGCCCTATCTGCGAGGCGGCAAACATATCGGCAAAGGCTGCGGTACTGGCTTTAAAACCAGACGTTGCTGAGTTAGCAATATTGTTACCAATGATATCCAGGTTCGCTGAAGCGGCATTAAGGCCACTGACAGCCTGTGAAAAAGACATAATAGCTCCTGAGTTCGTTAAAGAATTTGACGTATCTGATCGAGAGTCGCGTTGCCAAAAGCCCCGAGATTTAGCACACCGGGATTACCGTTCACTCCCGGAGTCACACCATAGACCTGGGCATAGCTCAGGCTGGTCACATCCACCGGGGTATCATCGGCACTGGCACTGATAGTTACCGTGTATTTCCCTTCCGGAGCCGGGCTACCGTCCTCACCGGTCCCATCCCACTGGAAGGTATGTACCCCGGCATCCATATTGCCGAGATCCAGTTTCGCGACAACATTGCCGTCGCTGTCGGTAATGGTGGCTACCGCACTACTGATGCTGACCGGAGTCTCGACACCAAACGGGGTTGTGGTCATTGCGCCGTCATCCGAAGAGCTGTCTTTGCCTGACAGCAGTGTGTTGCCCGGCACCATCACCCCATGGCCAATCAGTAAGGTATTTTCCATCGACTGGCCCGCAGAAATTTGTCCTGATACCGAATTCAGGGTGGTATTAAGCTGCTCAATGCCACTCAGCGTATTGATTTGTGCCAGCTGCGAGGTCAGAGCACTGTTATCCATTGGATTGGTGGGATCCTGATTTTTTAGCTGAGCCACCAGCAACGTCATAAACTGATTCTGCAGGTCTGCGGCGCTGTTGCCATTACTGTTGCTGGCCGTGTTTTCGCGTATTACCGGCTGGTTGCTGGCTCTGTCCACCGTCGCACTAATACTCATGTTGTCTCCTTTACTGACCCAGGGTCAGCGTTTTCATCATCAGGCTTTTGGCGGTATTCATCACTTCCACATTGGCCTGGTAACTGCGCGAGGCTGAAATGGTGTTGACAGTTTCAGCGACCACATCCACGTTTGGCATCCGTATGTACCCTTGACCATCGGCCTGAGGGTCGCCCGGGGCAAAAACCCGTTTGAACGGGACCGGATCATCCACTATCCCGGCCACATATACCCCACCAGTACCATTCGCGGCAGAAGCATTACTCCGGAAAATCACCTGTTTAGCCCGGTATGGCTGCCCATCCGGTCCGGTCCGGCTGTCAGCATTGGCCAGATTACTGGCGCTGACATTCAGTCGTTGTGACTCTGCCGTCAGCGCTGACCCGGAGATATCAAAAATAGAAAAGAGGCTCATGGCATCAGTTATCCTTGCATTACGCTTATCATCTGTTTGATTTGTGAAGATAAAATGGTCAGGTCAGCCTGATACTTCATACTGTTATCCGCAAACTGTACCCGCTCTCTGTCCATATCAACGGTATTCCCGTCCGCTGCTGGCTGGTCGGGTACGCGATACAGTAAATCAGGAGAGAGATACGTTTGACTTTGTGCGGCAATATGCCGCCCGGAAGTCAGGCTCAGTGACAGCCCCCGGGATTGGTGTTGGCCCTCACGGATGGCCCGGGTCAGTTGCTCAGAGAAATCAATGTCCCTGGCCTGATATCCGGGAGTGTCTGCATTGGCAATGTTAGACGCGAGTATCTTCTGGCGCTGATCACGCAGATTTAATGCCTGACTGGCAAAGTTCAGGCTGGCATCCAGTCTGTCGGACATAAGTTGCTCCGGTTAGCAAATAAGTCTGGTCACAATACGGGATCGGAGCATCAGGAAATCGGCAGAATAGCCAAAAAAAACAACGCTAGTTTAACGTTTGAGAATTGCAGTTAATGTCTAAAATTAACCTAAATTACAGTTAATTAGAGTTACCCTGATGAGAAATCACCTGAGTTTATTGTTATTATTTCCTGCCTTTTTCGGCCAGGCCAACGATCTTTCACAGCAGCTAAAGGTGTTTTTTGCCCGCAGGGATCCAGGCTATGCAGCCCATATGCAGGTAGTGGTTCGCACACCGTCTAAACAATGGCCAGACTGCACACAACCGGTGTTTAGCTTGCCCGGAAACAGCCAGCGTTGGGGCAGAATGACGGTCAGCGCAAGTTGCGGACAACGACGAAATTTTCTGCAGATAGAACTCCAGGTCACTGGTCAATATTATGTTTCATCACAAACCATCAGCAGAGGCAGCCTGGTCAGCCGGAATATGTTGTCAGTACAGAGTGGCAGGCTGGACAAGTTGCCGGCACGATCCTTGCTGGTTCCGGAAACACTGCTACCCGCTATCGCATTGCAGTCTGTTCCGCCCGGGAAAGTGATTATTTCCAGCTTGTTTCGCAAACCCTGGCGAGTGAAAAGTGGTGATAACGTGCAGGTTGAACTCAGTGGAGAAGGATTCAGGGCGAGCAGTTCGGGTACTGCACTAAACAATGCCGCAGCAGGTGGGGAAGTCAAAGTTCGTACCGAAAACGGGCGGATCGTTAGCGCAGTGGTCGATGCCCGGGGAAAGTTGAGCGTAAACATCAAGTAAAGCAAAACCTAAGCCTAATGTTTTGATCTCCGTTGCCGATAACCCATGTATCCCGCCTGAATATCCAGGTGGTGGACCATCTGTAGTGGAGCGAAAATGATGAGCATTGATAAAACCTTGTCAGCCGCAGTGATAAAGGCGGCAGCAAAACCGCGGGGCCCTGTTATCCTGAACCGGAATAGCTCCCCGACTCCTGACACCCGGTCTCCGGCACCAAGGATTAACCTTCAGCAGACACAACAGATGCTGCATAATGACAGCAGCCAGGATATCAGGCAGTCCCGGGTGGACGAAATACGCAAGGCTCTGGCAGAGGGTAGCTATCAGACGAACAGCCGTGCCGTTGCACAGGGAATTGCCGGCAGCCTGATAAGGATGGAAAGTGATGCCGACTAATGTCCGCGGGAAGCTGAAGATCATTATACAGAATATGCAGCAGGTCCTTTCCTCACTTCAACTGATGATACAGAGAGAACAGCAGGAACTGAGCAGTGCCCGGCCTGACAGCTACCGCTTACAAAGTCTGACCGAAGATAAACAGGCCGCATTAAATACCCTGAGTTATCTTGATACCCGTCTGACCGAGACCGGGCAGCCAGTCGGGCTGACTGCGCCATTTGCCCGTTCCGAAGAGTTGCACTCGTTGTGGCTGGACCTGTGTCATCAACTGTCAGTTTTACAGCAAGCCAATCAGCATACCGGTATGCTTTTACAGCAGCAATTTCAGTGGACACAACAGGCACTGGCTGTATTAACACCACTTAAAAACCAGCATTTCTACGGCCCGGATGGTCAGACGAAATAACGGATAAAAAAAGTGTCGTCATCCCTTCCCGGAACGGGGCGCTCCCCCTGTCCGGTGCTTTTTTTGCCTGAATTTCCGGACCACTGTATTCTCCGACAAGGTGATTAACGGCACCCGGATAAGCCCCGGGACTCCGGGCGAAGCACAGCCAGGTCTCCTGCGTAAAGTGAAGATCATATCGCCCTGAAGGGATACTGAAGGGAAATGAACGGCAGCCACAGAACTGTCACTGCCGGTCAAGCCTAATCAGGTCTGGCTACGACGGGCAAAATCTTTCACTCTGAAACCCAGCAGACCCAGACTGCCAAAATAAACCGCCCCGCCAACCGCACAAACGCCGGCCAGCCGCAGGATACGCCACACCATTTCGCCTTCGCCCCATGACGGCATGTAATGCAGGATAACGCATAATACGGCGGCCATAATCACTACTGAAATAATCAGACGAATTAGAAAACGAGCCCAACCAGGCTGCGGCTGGAAAAAGTTTTTCTTACGTAACTGCCAGAATAACAACGCTGCGTTCAGGCAGGCTGCCAGACCAATCGACAGGGATAATCCGGCATGTTTCAGTGGCCCGATAAATGCCAGGTTCATAATTTGTGTCGAAATCAGGGTCACTATGGCAATCTTGACCGGGGTTTTAATGTCCTGACGGGAGTAGAACCCGGGCGCTAACACCTTCACCACGATCAGCCCAACCAGCCCTACCGCATAAGCAACCAGCGCCCGTTGGGTCATCAGTGCATCGAACGCAGTGAATTTACCGTACTGGAACAATGCTGAAGTCAACGGCCCTGCGAGAATACCAATGGCGACCGAACTTGGGATCGCCAGTAACAGGCATAACCGCAGCCCCCAGTCCATCAGGTGAGAATATTCAGTAAAATTTCCACTGGAAAAACTACGCGACAATGAGGGTAACAGTATTGTACCCAGAGCCACACCCAACACCCCCGACGGAAACTCCATCAGGCGGTCAGCGTAGTACATCCATGAAACAGAACCAGAGACCAGAAATGAAGCAAAAATAGTGTTTATGATTAATGAAATCTGGCTGACGGATACCCCCAGGATAGCCGGCCCCATCTGACGTAATACCCGCCAGACACCGGCATCACGCAGATTAATTCGTGGTAAAACCAGCATACCTATCTTACGTAAATGCGGCAGTTGGTAGCCCAACTGCAGTACCCCACCGGCAACCACCGCCCATGCCAGAGCCATGATATGCGGATGAAACCAGGGCGCGGCCACCAGCGCAAAGAAAATCATACTTACATTCAATAAGGTCGGGGCAAAAGCCGGCACAGAGAAACGGTTCCAGGTGTTCAGAATAGCACCAATTAATGAGGCTATAGAGATAAGCAGAATATAGGGAAAGGTAACCCGCAGCAGTGCCGTGGTCAGTGCAAATTTATCTGCGGTATCTGCAAAACCTGGCGCGGTAACGTAGATAACCCAGGGTGCCGCCAGCATTCCCAGCAATGTCACCACCGCCAGTACCAGTGTCAGTAATCCGGAAACATAAGACACAAAAATACGGGTCGCTTCTTCACCCTGTTTATTCTTGTATTCAGCCAGAATCGGCACGAATGCCTGAGAAAATGCCCCTTCGGCGAAGATACGGCGCAACAGATTGGGTAATTTAAACGCCACAAAGAAGGCATCAGTTGCCATCCCTGCCCCAAAAACCCGGGCAACAATCGCATCGCGCGCAAAACCCAGCACACGCGAAAACAGCGTCATAGAACTGACCGCAGCCAGTGATTTAAGCAAATTCATAAGTGTTCAGACATCCTGCAATTTCGACATTTATGTCCCGAACGGTAGTCAGGTTCCCGTTCAGTGGTTCGCTCATCCAGCGAGCCGGCGTTAGTCTACTGAGGCTGATAAAAATCACCAGCGATGTTTGTTACAAGGCATGAGTTAGCAGTATTTATCTGCGCTGCCTTCCGCCCAGGTCAGTGCGGTGAGCACATGGTCTTCCCAGACGCCATTAATCAACAAATACTGTCGTGCATAACCTTCTTTTTCGAATCCCAGCCTGGCCAGCAGATTACCGCTGCGCTGATTACGTGGCATATAATTTGCCATGATGCGGTGAATTTTGTGCTGACGCTGCATGTAACGAATCGCTGCCTGCAATGCTTCCTGCATCAGTCCCTGTCCCTGCCATTTTTCTCCCAGCGAATAGCCGAGATAACAGGCATAGAAACAGCCACGCACCACATTACTGAAATTCGCCACGCCCATCACTTCCTGACCGGTGGGGTCCAGCAGAATAAAATAGTAAGCCGCCCCCTGCCGTTGCTGCTCAGTCATAATTGACAGCCGTGGCTGCCAGCCGGAAGGCTGAAAATAGCTCTGGTCGCGGATAGGCTCCCATGGCGTGAGGTAATCACGGTTAGCTGCATAATAATCTGCCATTCGCCACGCATCACGGTCGTTCACCAAACGCACCACCATCCGGTCAGTGGTCAGACTGACCCGCGAAGATACTGTACGATATCCAAACATAAATACTCCCTGACTGATGAGCAGATAATAGGCGGCACTGTCCTTTCTGACCGGCCGGCAGGCTATGTTAATACCAGCAGTAAATTTATCCCATTAAAAACGCACTGTTTTGCGACTATTCTGCACCGCCATTCCCCGCGACTGACAATAGCAGTAACATCCTCTGCCAGGCCTGACGGATGACACCCCCGGAGAACTCAGGCAAAATGATCATCAGACAAGCCAGGATGTTATCTGTAAGTTGAGGAATAAATGCGTAAATTTGTTTTCTGTCTGTCGGTGTTTTTTACAGTATTGCTGCTCAGTGGCTGTAACCACCTGACAGAATATTCAATCAGTGAACAGCAGGTAAACAAAGCACTGCAAAAACATGATAATTATCAGAAAGACATCGGCGTTAACGGACTGGCAAACGCCCATATTGTCCTGAGTAATCTGCAAGCAGCTATTGGACGGGAAGAGCCGAATAAAGTGATGCTGTCCGGTAGTGCAGATATCCGTTTGCAGTCACTGTTTGGTGATAAGCACGCGGTGGTGAACCTGAAAATGAAAGCTCAGCCAGTCTTTAACCCACAGCAGTCAGCTATTTATCTCCGGGACCTGGAAATTACCGATATTCAGGTCACCCCGGATAAGCTGCATGATGTGGTAAGCGCCCTGACGCCGTTGCTGAATCAGTCACTGAAGCGCTATTTCGAAGAGAACCCGGCTTACATCCTGAGTGCGGATCACAGCACCGCCGAAGCCCTGGCGAAAAAGCTGGCGAAAGGACTGGAAGTGAGACCCGGAGAACTGGTGATCTCTTTGAAACCTTAAACCGAATAAAAGTCCCCACCCCCCTGTGGCATAAAATCAGTACAAATAATCAGTGCATTCCTGTCACAGGGGCTTTATTCTTAGTCCCCGGTAAAAACCCGCAAACGTTTACTTTCCACGCCGGAGCCTGATGCATGACTGCCCATCCTGAAAAGATCACCTTACGCCGCCCCGATGACTGGCATATCCATTTACGTGATGACGAAATGCTAAACACCGTTCTGCCCTATACCAGTGAGGTATTTGGCCGGGCGATAGTCATGCCTAACCTTGTCCCTCCGGTGACCAGCGTGGCGGCGGCCAATGCTTACCGCGAACGTATTCTGGCAGCATTGCCAACAGAGCATCGTTTTAAGCCACTGATGACCTGCTATCTGACCGACTCTCTCGACCCGGACGAAATCGAAACGGGTTTCCGCGATAACGTATTTACAGCGGCCAAACTGTATCCGGCTCATGCCACCACCAACTCCAGCCACGGTGTCACCAGTATTCAGCATATCGCTGCAGTGCTGGATCGTATGCAGTCACTGGGTATGCCATTACTGATTCATGGAGAAGTGACGGACTCACATGTCGATATCTTTGACAGAGAAGCCAGATTTATCGAACAGGTACTGATTCCCCTGCGTAACCAGTTTCCTGAGTTACGGGTGGTGATGGAACATATCACCACTAAAGATGCGGCGGAGTACGTCACTGCCGGTGATCAGAACCTGGCCGCCACCATCACGCCCCAGCATCTGATGTTTAACCGTAATCATATGCTGAGTGGCGGAATCCGCCCGCATCTGTATTGCCTGCCTATCCTGAAACGGAATATCCATCAGGAAGCATTACGTACGGTGGTTGCCAGTGGTCACCCTCGTTTCTTCCTCGGTACCGATACAGCGCCACATTTACGCCATCGTAAAGAAACCAGCTGTGGTTGTGCGGGAGTGTTTAACGCACCAACAGCCCTGCCAGCCTATGCCACGGTGTTCGAAGAACTGGGCGCACTGCAGCATCTTGAAGCCTTCTGTTCTCTGAATGGCCCACAGTTTTACGGATTACCGGTTAACACCGATACCGTAACTTTGCAGCGTAATCCCTGGACGGTTCCTGAATCAGTGACTGCTGGTGATGATGTGCTGATCCCTTTCCTGGCAGGGGAAACCCTGAACTGGTCAGTGGTCGCCTGAGGTTGATACCAGACTTGACCTGATGAGTATCATACTGTATTTATATACAGCATAAGCTCATATCGCCGGACTGATTAGCCCGGCGATGTACAGACTGTCACTGACAGTCAAGTCACAATTAAGCGTTGATACGCCTGCCGGGTGTCGCCATCCGGTTTTTTTATTCCCCTCCCCTGGCCGAACTGCTACTGGACGCAGGGTGTGATGTTGCCTATTCTTTTTCCAGTATATTTTTTAAGGGAAGAATAAGTCATGAATCAGAGTAAGCCAGAAGAGGCCATGACGTTTGGCGAATTACTAACCCTAATCCATCAACAACAGCAGCGGTTGCAGGTGCTGGAAGGAAGCCTCTCACAACTGATGACTCTGCTCAGCCCCGCATTACAACAACAGATGATTCATTATCTGACTGACCAGGCTGAAGCTTTGGAAAACCCACCTGAGCTCCGGCAACAATATACGGAGCTGGCATCAAATATACAGAGCCGGACTTTGCCAGACAGCCTCTGAGTGCTGAGGCTGTCCTGTCATTTACGATTCTCTTTGCTCAACAGGCTTCGCAAATTTTTACCATTAATCTGCCATTTTACGGGATACATGTTATAATTTTATTGCCTTGCAATATTTTAAATAAGGCCGGATTTAAACCTCAATCTACACGTCGTTTAACGAGTAATCAGGGGGTTTTATGGATAGAGAGAACGATGTTATTCAGACTCATTCACTGGTCGGCTGGGATATCAGTACCGTCGACGTCTACGATGCAATGATGATTCGCCTTCATTCGCTGTCTTCCCTCCAACAGAAAGAAGAAGAAGCGGATATCGGACCGACATACTGGTTAACTACCGACGTTGCACGACAGTTTATATCGATCCTTGAAGCCGGAATCGCCAAGATAGAATCCGCAGAAAACCGGACCGGACAACTTTCCCGACATTAATCTCTCATCTGCAGGCACCCACCAGGGTGCCTTTATTGTTGTTATCATCCCCTGCTCTGTTATCCTGTTTCTGTGCATTTTCACAGGGGATAACGGGTAATGATTTACGATTTAATAGTTGCCGGCAGCGGATCTGCCGGTGCGGCAGCAGGTTATTACGCCAGCCGGGCTGGGCTGAAGGTGTTAATGATCGATGCTCACCACCCTCCTCATACCGAAGGATCACACCACGGTAAAAACCGGCTGATTCGTTATGCCTATGGCGAAGGCGAAAAATATCTGCCTTTGCTGTTGCGATGCCAGGCATTGTGGCAGGAATTCGAACAGCACGCCGGGGCGAAAATCCTCCATCCCTGTGGAGTGCTGAATGCCGGCCCACAGGGATCTCAGTTTATGAATAATATTCTGCTCAGCGCTGAACGCTGGTCCCTGAATACAGAAATCCTGACGGCTGCTGAAACAAGGCAGCGTTGGCCGGAAATTATGCTGCCAGAACATTTTCAGGCAGTGTTTGAAAAAGATGCCGGATATCTGGACGCCGAACCCGCGGTCGAAAATTGGGTGCGTCTGGCACGTGAACAGGGGGGTGCTCAGCTGTTTAACTGTCCGGTCAGTGCTGTCAGCCGGCAGGATGATCTGCAAATGGTTCAGACCGCTGACGGAGAATACTTCGCCAAAAAACTGCTGGTAAGTTGCGGTACCCGGGTACAGACCTTATTACCTGACCTGCCGGTGTCTCCAAGACGCAAAGTTTTTGCCTGGTTTCAGGCCGATGGCCGCTACAGCGAGAATAACCATTTCCCCGGATTCAGCATTGAATTGGATGACGGCAGCCAGTATTACGGCTTTCCTGCGCAGGATAATGCCCTGAAGGTAGGGCGCCATGACGGTGGACAGCCATTGTTACTGGAAAAACCTCGTCCGATATTTGGCAGCGATTCCCGGGATGGCAGTGAGTGTTTTAGCTTTCTGAGGCAGTGTCTGCCCGGAATCGGTGGTTGTCTGTATGGTGAGTCCTGCAGTTACGATATGTCTCCGGATGAAGACTTTATCATCGATACGTTGCCGGAAAATCCTGATTGCCTGGTCATTACCGGACTCAGCGGACACGGATTTAAATTTGCGCCGCTGTTCGGGGAAATCGCCAGTCATTTTGCTGCCGGTAACCCTTTGCCGGACAACCTGGCCCCCTTCTCCCTCGGCCGGTTCAATGGCTGATATTTATCCTGCCGCACGACTCTCTGAGGTGTGCGGCAGGATATGCCCACTCCCCCTCCGGTCATCAGATTATGGCTGTCAAAAAAGTCATATTGACCGAAGCCTGAGCTGAACACTGCCTTAGGGTGGAGATAACGTCATTTCCCGCCTGACTTATACCACACTGTCATAATTCCTTAATCAGGTTCTTATAGGATTCAGCCTGCTTTCACCCTGATGAATCTATTAAGGTTATCTGCAATGAAAAAACCAGAAAATGAGCAGCCAAAAGACAACGGAAGTCAGCCCGAAGCACAGGCATCAAATCCGGATAATCCAGCCCGACGCCGTTTCCTTGCCGGTGCTTCGGTCATCGGCCTTAGCTCCGGGATTTTGCCCCTGGCAGGTGCCAAAGCTGCCCCTGCTCATCAGCAAATTGCGTTGAGCAAACTCCCTGCAAAACAACAGGATCAGTTACTGCGAAAGCATATTCGCAATATAGTGGTGATTTATGCAGAGAACCGTAGTTTTAATAATTTATTTGCCAATTTTCCCGGGGTGAGTCAGCCGCTGGCTGAACTTCGACCTGAGCACTATCAGCAACGTGACCGCGATGGCTCAGAACTCAGTCATTTCCCGCCGGTCTGGAAAGGGCTGGTCCCGAATGAGCAGACCGTAAACCATACGGTTTACCATGTCACTGAAGATGCCGCCTATATGCAGCAATTGCCCAACGAACCCTTTCCGCTCAAAGGACCCGATGGTGAAGCTCTGCCACAGGGTGTGATTACCCGCGATTTATGGCATGTGTTTTATCAGAATCAGATGCAAATCAATGGCGGGAAAAATGACAAGTTCGTTGCCTGGGCCGATTCAGGTGCCCTGACCATGGGCTATTACGGTGACAGCGCCTATAACATGCGGTTATGGAATCTGGCTCTGGAGTATACCCTGTGTGATAACTTCTTCCAGGGAGCTTTTGGTGGCTCGTTTTTGAATCACCAGTATTTGGTGTGTGCCCGTCCTCCGTTTTATCCTGACGTGCACCAGTCGCCAGCCAAAGACCAGGTCGCGACGCTGATGAGTGATGACCCGACCGATCCGCGCCTCAAGCCGCAAGAAGATTCTCCGGCCAGTGCCTTACAAGGGATACCTAAATTTGGCCCCAGTCAGCTCACGCCGGATGGCTTTGCTGTTAATACTATGTTGCCTCCGTACTGGCCATCAGGCAGCCGGGACAAAAATAATCCGGCACTGGCGGATATGACGTCTCCAAAAACCCTGCCCCCTCAGACCCACCAGCATATTGGTGACCTGCTCTCAGAGAAAGGGATTGACTGGGCCTGGTATGCCGGCGGATGGCAATTTGCGGTTGAAGGTAAAAAAGACAGTACTACCTTCCCGGCTCGTCCGGATTTTCAGTTGCATCATCAGCCACTCAACTATTTTGCAGATTTAGGACCTGAACATCCGGAACAACGCAATCAACATCTGCGCGATGGAGGACTGGGTGACAGCGCCGAAACCAATAAATTCCTGGCGGATGTGGATGCCGGTAAACTGCCGCCGGTCACTTTCTATAAACCTCAGGGTAACCTGAATATGCATGCCGGCTATTCCGATGTTGAGTCCGGCGATCGCCATATCGCACATATCGTTAACCGCCTGCAGAAAAGTCCGCAGTGGGAAAATACGCTGGTGGTGATTACTTTTGATGAAAATGGTGGCTGGTGGGATCATGTGGCACCACCGAAAGGGGACCGTTGGGGGCCTGGTACACGTATTCCTGCGCTGGTGGTTTCGCCTTATGCCCTGAAAGGGCATGTGGAACATACGCAGTACGATACCGGTTCAATCCTGCGTTTGATCACCCGGGTCTTTGATTTACCGCAATTGCCGGGTCTGAAAACCCGTGATGAAGCACTGGCAAAAAACGGCTCAAAACCAATGGGTGATTTAACTGAAATTTTACGATTCCCCGGCTGATTTTTGTCACTACCAAAAAAACGCCTGACATTGTCAGGCGTTTAAATTTATTCTGGTTTCACCGGTTGCGGTAATGTCATTCGCAAAACCCCCCGGGATTTGTTGAAAATCTTATTACTCGTTTCTCGTCCGGCGCGACGTAACCGTTGCTCTTCAGGTGACAGCTGAGATTCTTCCATACACATCGGACTACAACAGCCATGATATTTTTCAGCGCATTCCGCGCACTGAATAAACAACAAATGGCAGCCATCATTCAGACAGTTAACATGCGTATCACAGGGGGCACCACACTGATGACAATGTGCCAGCACGTCGTCAGAAATTCGTTCGCCCATACGCTCGTCAAAGACAAAGTTTTTTCCTTTAAACCGCACCGGTAAACCTTGCTCACGAGCCCGGCGGGCATATTCAATAATTCCGCCTTCAATATGGTACACATTTTCAAAACCGTTGTGCCGCATCCAGGCACTGGCCTTCTCGCAACGGATTCCACCGGTACAGTACATGACAATTTTCTTGTCTTTCTGCTGTTCCAGCATCTCGACTGCCATAGGCAATTGGTCACGGAAGGTATCGGCCGGTATCTCCATGGCATTATCAAAATGGCCCACTTCATATTCATAGTGGTTACGCATATCGACAAACACTGCATCGGGATCATCCAGCATCTGGTTAACCTGGTCGGCCTTCAGGTAATCCCCGACATCGGCGGCGTTAAAAGTACTGTCCTCGATACCGTCCGCCACAATTCTATCCCGGACTTTGAGCCGCAGTACCCAGAACGATTTACCATCATCTTCCAGTGCAATATTCATTCGCAGGTTATTTAATGCCGGATCAAAATGATACAGCGTCTGCTTCATCGCTTCATAACGGCTGGCCGGCACACTAATCTGGGCATTAATCCCTTCATGTGCCACGTAAATCCGGCCAAAGACCTGCAAGGCAGTTAATAACTTGTACAGGTTGTCACGGAATGCCTGCGGATCGTTAATCTGAAAATATTTGTAGAAAGATACGGTAGTGCGCGGTTCAGTTTCCGCCAACATCCGTTCTTTAAGCTCTTTATTTGAAACAAGGTTATGTAACACTGGCATGGTGTTCTTTCCTGTTATCTATACTGTTATCGGAGGGCCGGTATAATACCTGAATTGTTATCGACACAAAATGTTCCTTCTATTTTCTTTGACAATTCATGCTAAATTCCGGGTACGGAACTCTTAGCCAGGACTCAGTGTTCAGGATCGTCCGTTTTCGGAGGGTCAAAAAAATGGCACAATAGAGACAAATTCAGGGGAAATGATTCTCTTGCCAGGATAAAAACATGGATAAAAATACAGATTATGACTCAATTACCTCAATTTAGCCGCAGCCTGCTTCATCCACGATACTGGTTTACCTGGGTTGGAATTGGTTTGTTGTACCTGTTGGTATTACTGCCTTACCCGGTTCTGCATTTCATTGGCAGTAATCTGGGACGTTTGTCGATGCGTTTTCTGAAGAGCCGGGTCAAAACGGCCAGACGTAACCTGGAACTCTGTTTCCCAACCATGCCGGTGGCCGATCGTGAAGCATTGCTGGTGCATAATTTTGAATCTGTAGGTATGGGTCTGATGGAAACCGGCATGGCATGGTTTTGGCCGGAATGGCGTATCCGTAAATGGTTTAGGGTCTCGGGACTGGAACATATTGATAATGCGCTAGCCTCTGGCCGGGGTGTCCTGCTGATTGGTATGCATTTTCTGACGCTGGAGCTGGGCGCGCGTATTTTTGGCGTCTTTAATCCGGGGATTGGGGTTTACCGACCAAATGACAATAAGCTGTTGGACTGGCTGCAAACTTATGGACGGATGCGGTCGAACAAAGACATGATAGACCGCAAAGATATTAAAGGGATGATTCGCTCACTGAAAGCGAACCAGATTATCTGGTATGCCCCGGATCATGATTATGGCCCACGAGCCAGTGTGTTTGCGCCCTTCTTTGGTGTGAATACGGCCGCGACGACCCGGGGAACTTATATGCTGCTCCGAACCAGCCACCCGACCGTGATTCCTTTTGTTCCGCGCCGGTTACCAAATGGCCGTGGGTACGAAATGGTGATCTTGCCGGATGCCAGTGATTCAATTCCTCTCACCAATGAGGTGGCGACAGCAACGCGGATGAATCAGATTGTTGAAGAGGCTATATTGATGGCACCCGACCAGTATATGTGGCTGCACCGTCGTTTTAAAACCCGTCCGGAAGGTGAACCTTCACTTTACTGATTTTGTGAACGTATTCTGTACCCAACAGAGTACGTTTATTTTTCCTCTCCCCTCGCCGGTTGTCCGGCGCGTATTTTGATCTATGCTTTAGTTTTCTCTCACCGACAACCCGAGGTCTTGCTATGGATCTTTACTTAACCCTGACAGAAGCTATTGAAGCTGCACGCGAAGCCTATCTGGCAAACACACCTGATGAGGATTCTGATCCGGAGATTAGTCAGTTATCGCTGCAAAAATATGTCATGCAGGACGGTGACATCATGTGGCAGGCTGAATTTTCCAGTGAAGAAAATGAAGAACAGAGTGAATGTCTGCCGCTTCTGTACGATGAAGCCGCACAGGCCGTCTGGTCTGGTGACTTTGAGCCTACAGAACTGGAGCAGGAATGGCAGGAAGAGAATACGCTGCACGAATGGGATGAAGGTGAATTTCAGCTGTCTCCCCCGACAGATACCGAAGAAGGCGCCACAGCGACAGATGAATGGAGTGATGATGACAGTGAATCTGAACGCTGGTAGCCATGTCCATAGGACGGGTCAGTCGTAAGCGCCGTGTTTTGCGTCCACCGGCAGCAATAAGGTATCTACAATCAGTGATAATGGCAGATCAAGCAAAGTCACATAACGCCATGCGCCGTCACGCATATCCCACTGGACACCAGGATAATACTGGTGTCCGTGCCCCTGTCCCGGCATTGTGCGACTGATGATACTGCCACAACCGGTCAGTAACATCATGCAGGCAACTATCATTATAACTTTCATTATTCAACAACCCTTTACTCCGGACAGGCCGTTAGTCTAGCCCGGTTTTAACGACCTTTCCGATAAGGAATCGTCTGTTATATCCCGGTATTGTGTTAATTCGCCTTTCTGAAGACAAAAAAAACCCCTGACAGGTTGCCAGGGGTCATTCTGTCTTAGTGTTACGGATGAGGTAACGCTGCCGGGTTGAGCGTATCTTTCTGATAGCTGCTGAGCCACTGGTGATACTTCTCACCCGACTCCCATAACCGGCTATGCACCCGCGCAAGTACCACCGGATCACTGATAATACCTAACCGTTGATCACGGTTCAGTTTTTCCGGCGCATCGCTGAGTGCCTGATCGACCCTGCGGTCTCTGGCATGATCCAATAGCTGACTTTGCTTATGACGGGAAGTCGCCATTGCGGTGGCCAGCGCATTAAATGCCGGGTTAAACAAGGCATGCATAAAGCCATTGTCCAGTGCTCTTCCACGGTTAAGTTGCAGATAAGCATCGGTATCGACCAGCTCTTTCGGTGGATCATACTCTTCCGGAATCAGGAACAGTTTGGCACGCTGAGTTTTCAGGCCAATCGTAGCACGGCTCGAAATCACCGAAACAAACGGTGATAAAATCAGCGAGAAGACAATGGGTGCCAGCCACCACAGGAAATTCAGGTCCAGATAACCCATCCCCCATGCCCAGATAATCCCCAAGGCCATCTGCGAACCATGACGGGCAAACGCTTCTCTCCAGGGGGTAGCATCATCATCACGTTGAGGTGAGTTCCAGACCGCTTCCCATCCCAGGAAGGCGCTAACCACAAACACGGTATGAAACAACATCCGCACCGGTGCCAGTAACACGGAAAACAGCATTTCCAGCATCAGAGAGATAAACAATCGCACCGGACCACCATAAGCTTTCGAGCCTTTAAACCAGATAAGAATAATACTTAACAGTTTTGGCAGGAACAGCAACACCAGAGTGGTTGAGAACAAAGCAATCGCCAGTTCAGGCCGCCATTGTGGCCATACCGGGAATAGCTGTCTCGGTTGCAGGAAGTATTGCGGCTCAATCAGTGTGTGGACCACCTGCAAAGCGGTAGACAACGCCAGGAACATGAACCACAACGGCGCAGACAGATATGACATCACCCCGGTCAGGAAGACGGCACGATGAACCGGATGCATCCCCTTAACCAAAAACAACCGGAAATTCATCAGGTTACCGTGACACCAGCGGCGGTCACGTTTCAGTTCATCCAGCAGATTGGGCGGCAGTTCCTCATAGGAACCCGGCAGATCATACGCGATCCACACCCCCCAACCGGCACGACGCATCAGTGCTGCTTCTACAAAGTCGTGTGACAGAATAGAGCCGGCAAATGAACCTTCTCCGGGTAAAGGAGCCAGCGCACAGTGCTCGATAAAGGGCTTCACACGAATAATGGCGTTGTGGCCCCAGTAGTGTGACTCTCCCAGTTGCCAGAAATGCAGGCCTGCGGTAAATAACGGACCATACACACGGGTGGCAAATTGCTGACAGCGTGCATACAGAGTATCCATACCTGACGCTTTAGGTGCCGACTGGATGATACCGGCATTAGGATTCGCTTCCATCATACGAACCAGGCCTGTCAGACATTCTCCACTCATCACACTATCGGCATCCAGTACCACCATATAGCTGTACGCGCTGCCCCAGCGACGGCAAAAGTCGTCAATGTTGCCGCTTTTACGTTTTACGCGGCGACGGCGGCGGCGGTAAAAGATCTTACCTGCCCCGCCGACATCGCGGACCAGTTCCATCCAGGCTTTCTGTTCTGCGATCGCAATATCCGCATCATAACTGTCACTCAGAATGTAGACGTCGAAATGTTCACTATTACCGGTACGGACCACTGATTCCCAGGTCGCACGCAACCCGGCAAATACTCGTTCGACGTCTTCATTGCAGATAGGCATGATCAGCGCCGTGCGATGTTCCGGATTGAGTGGCTCATCGCCGGTGGTGGAATAAGAAATACTGTACTTATCCCGGCCAATCATCAGCTGTAAAAAGCCCATCAGCGCGGTCCAGAAACCAGCCGAAACCCAGCAGAACAGGATAGCAAACAGAATCAGTATCCCGGTTTGCAGTACATAGGGCAGTAACTGCAGCACCGTCTGTTCCCAACTCTGGCTCAGCAGATCAGAGGAATCAATCATCCCCCATCCCTGGTAAGGCAGAATGGTCTTCATGTACCAGGTCGCAACCACCGTCTGAATCATGGTCAGAAGCAGCAGAATGTAGCGACGGACCGTCCCGACATTACGCCATTTCTCTTCAGCAATCCGCTCATCAATGCTAGCCTGATCATGATGGACATGCTTTTTCGCCCGTCCACGCATCGCTCCCCACATCCGGGTAATCGGGTTGGTTTCCCAGGGATCAGGATACATCCCGGCCCGCTTCACCGGAGGCGTCGCTTTCAGGGTCGTCCGGTCCAGATCATCTTTACCGAACTGATGACCCTCATCGACAGAGTCCGGCCAGGCCATCTGAACCCTGGCGGAAACCGACTTCAGCGGCGCATCATCTTCGCGCTCACTGGCGGCGTTGTCATGACCAAGTTGCTGCTGAAAATCCGCGAAACTGCCCTGGGCGGATGATCGCAGGTGTGCCTGCTCCGTCGCTGACAGCGGCAGAGCCTCGGCATATTTTTCGGGAGTAAAAGTTGATTTATTCATTGGCTGGTAACTGATAGCTCCAGGTTTCCGTCAACGTTTTATCGCCACTCACTAACGCAGCGCGCATTTCGGTAGTCTTTTTCGGGTCTTTCACTTTAACCCGCAAGACCAGACGCCAGCCTTTAGTGACCGGGTTATAACGGACATTTTGTTCAACCACATCGCCGTTATCTCCGATACTCACCTGAGGTGACACCTGAGTATCCTCAGGAAGTTTGCTCATCGCAGTGCCTTTAAAATCAATCACAAATGCGATAGAACCATCCGGCTGGCGAACCAGATTCGATTGCTTAACATCCCCTGCTGAACGCAACGTATCCTGGACCCAGGCGACATCCGGTGAATGAAGCTCAGATTCGTTGCGGGTAAAGTGCAAACGGTAGTTAAAATCAGTCTCTTTACCAGGTTGTGGCATTTTCTCCGGCGACCAGAAAGCCACGATATTATCGTTGGTTTCATCGTTCGTCGGAATCTCAACCAGCTCTACGTGGCCTTTCCCCCAGTCACCCTGAGGTTCAACCCAGCCACTTGGGCGCAAATCATAACGATCATCCAGATCCTGATAATGACTAAAGTCACGGTTTCTCTGCAACAGACCAAAACCTTTCGGATTTTCCAGCGTATAAATGCTGACGGCCAGACGTTTCGGATTATTCAGAGGACGCCAGATCCACTCGCCGTTACCGTTATGGATGGATAAACCATCGGAATCATGCAGTTCGTTACGGTAATTTATGTTCGGAGAAGGCTGATTCGCCCCAAACAGGAACATACTGGTCAGCGGAGCAATACCCAGTTTGCCTACATTATCCCGCAGGAAGATTTTAGACTGAACATCCACAGTAGTCTCTTTGCCCGGATGCAACACAAACCGGTATGCCCCGGTTGCCCGTGGGGAGTCCAGCAATGCATAGATAACCAACTGCTTGTCCTGAGGTTTTGGACGTTCAATCCAGAACTCTTTAAATCTCGGGAACTCTTCACCCGAAGGCAAGGCGGTATCTATGGCCAGGCCACGCGCCGACAGACCATAAACCTGGCCGGCCCCGATGACACGGAAATAACTGGCCCCCAGGAAACTGGTGATTTCATCCAGTTTATTTTTGTTGTTCAACGGGTAAAGCACTTTAAATCCGGCAAAACCCAGATTTTTAACCGCATCGGCATCATGCGGAATGTTAGCAAAATCAAAATAATCCGGGCTGTATTTGATTTCCCGCACCGAAGAAGCGGTCACTTCATTCAGTTTCACCGGCAGGTCAAAGTACATCCCCTGATGATAGAATTCGAGTTTGAAAGGCGTGCGCAATTTTCCCCAGTACGCTTTGTCACGGCGGAACTGAATCTTCTGATAATCAGCAAATTTCATATCGCGGAACTGGGAAGGCAGATTACTTTTAGGTGCGTCGTAGCTTTTATCCGCCAGAGATTTCGCTTGTTTAGCAACGTCATTGAGATCAAATGCCCAACTGCTATTGGCATACATGGCAAACAGGACTGCAGCACCAACCCAGTGCATTTTCATCAACCCTGATTTTTTATGTTCTTTAGTAAGCACATCTCCCCCTTGCGTGCGTGTGCCTGAATCAATCGCGCTCATAGTAATGGATTATTTGAGATTCTGACAGCGGTGGCGACAGATTGTCCTCAATGATCTTCATGAACGCTTTTTTTTAAGAATATTGAACGAAACCCGGCCCCCCGGACACTTGTCTGATACAATTATAGTATGATTTTTCCGGTGCTTACTGCCGGAAAGTTCTAATTTATCTGACGAGTGAGTTTTATGGTTAATGCGAAACCCCCGCGGGAGTATTTTCTGGATTCTATCAGGGCCGCGCTGATGTTACTTGGTGTCCCTTTTCATGTGTCGCTGATCTACTCAAGCCAGAAATGGACCGTCAATAGCCCGGTGGATTCACTGTGGCTGACCTTGTTTAACGAATTTATTCACTCTTTCCGGATGCAGGTATTTTTTGTGATTTCCGGTTATTTTTCCTACATGCTGTATTTACGCTATCAGCCGTTACGCTGGCTGAAAGTCAGGATGGAGCGCGTCGGCATCCCATTCCTGGCCGCCATACCGCTTATCACTCTTCCGCAATTCTTTATGCTAAAGCATCTGTCCGACAAATTTACTGACTGGCCACAACTCACTACCTACCAACATTATAATACGTTGGTGTGGGAGCTGATTTCGCATCTGTGGTTTTTACTGGTCCTGTTGTTGCTGACAGCCTCAGGGTTACTGCTGTTCTCGGTCGTCAAAAAATACCAGCAACGTCTGAGCACACTGACCATGACCTGGCCGCGGATTTTTCTGGCGTTAGCGGTCTGTATGTGTGGCTGGGCAGTCTTACGTCGGCTGTTGCTGTGGCAACTCCCAGGTCTGTTGGGCGATGGCTTGTTTAATATTGCGGTGATGCAGTCACTGTTCTATCTGCCATTCTTTTTGCTCGGTGCCATTGCCTGGACTAACCCGGAGGCCAAGGCACTGTTTGTTCGGCCACACCCTCCCATCTGGTTCGCCGCGGTACTGGTATTTATCGCCTATCACCTGAATCAGCAATACAGTTCCGGTGATGGCTGGCTCTATGAACTGGATGCGCTGATTTCTATGGCCATGGGTCTGTGCATGCTGAATATATGTTTCAGCCTCGGTCACCGTTTTCTCAACAGTTCCTCTGCCACCGTGATGTATCTGGTCAATGCTTCCCTGTTTATTTATCTGGTGCACCATCCGTTGACACTGATGTTTGGTTTGTTTTTAATGCCTTACATCCATAATGATACTCTGGGATTTTTTGTCGGTTTATTCTGCGTATTTGGGGTCTCATTCCTGCTGTATGAAATTCATTTACTTATTCCGTTATTGCGTTTCCTGTTTTCAGGCAAGCCCACAAAACCCTAATCTCCCGGCCTCCCGACAAGGGAGGCCAGCCACAGCCCTGTTTCAACTGGCTGAAAACAGGGTTGATCATATATAATCCCATGATTACCCCTTCAGGTAGTACTCACCCCTTTACCCGTGACCGATAATGAGTTTCCAATCCTATGAATCAGGAAAATAGCCCGGCATCTGCCACTGTAACACCCCACCATTCACCCGGAGTCACCTCAGTATTGCGATCTCCGGCATTAATGACCCGCGAATGTCTTGCCGGGGTAATCACTGCCCTGGCACTCATTCCTGAAGTGATTTCATTTTCGGTGGTTTCCGGCGTTGCGCCACAGGTTAGCCTGATAGCTTCGGTAGTGATTTGTCTGACCCTCAGTATTTTGGGGGGGCGTCCTGCGATGGTCAGTGCTGCCGCAGGTTCGGTTGCGTTAGTCATAGGCCCGATGGTTCATCAACACGGAATTCACTATATCCTGCCAACCGTGGTGTTGGCGGGAATTCTGCAGATTATATTTGGCCTCTCAGGGATGACCCGCATGATGCGTTATATCCCACGCTCGGTGATGACCGGTTTTGTGAATGCTTTGGGAATACTGATTTTTTTCGCCCAGGTCCCCCATGTCTGGGGCCAATCCCCTGTTGTCTGGGTGTTTTTTGCCATCACCCTGGCGGTGGTTTTGCTGTTACCCCGGGTATTCACTGCTGTCCCTGCCCCACTGATAGCCATTGTTTTGGTCACCGCCATCACCTGGGGAACGGGTTACTCCGTACCTAACGTCGGGGATGAAGGCTCCATGAGTGGCGGCTTGCCTGGCCTGACCCAGCTGTTGGTTCCCCTGAATATCACCACTCTACAGATTATCTGGCCAACCGCCGTGAGTGTGGCACTGGTCGGGATGATAGAAACCTTGCTTACGGCAAAGGTGGTGGATGATCTGACCGATACGCCCTCTTCAAAACTGCGCGAAGCGACCGGACTGGGTATTGCTAACATCTTTGCCGGATTTTACGGTGGAATCGCCGGATGCGCTATGATTGGTCAGACCATCGTCAACGTCGGTCTTGGTAAAGCAAGAAGTCGTATTTCGACCCTGGTCGCGGGTTTAGTCCTGTTGTTACTGGTGAGTGTGTTGAGCCGGGTACTGGCCCATATCCCGATGGTGGTACTGGCCGCGATTATGATGGTCGTGGCAGTGAAGACACTGAACTGGCACAGCATCAGCCCGCAAACACTGAAACGGTTTCCGGTATCTGAAACATTCATCATGCTGGCTACTGTCGGTATCACTGTGGCGACCGGCAATCTGGCGTTAGGCGTCGTCAGCGGAGTCCTGCTGGCTATACTGTGGTTTGCCCGTCGACTCAGCCATGTCATTTATGCTGAGCGGCAACTGTCTGAAGATGGCCGTTCGGTCTGTTATCGGGTACACGGGCCGCTGTTTTTTGCCAGCAGTAATGATCTGTATGAACATTTCAGTTATGCCGATGATCCTTCCGACGTCACTATCGATCTTTCTTCTGCTGTTATCTGGGATGCTTCCACCGTAGCGGCTCTGGATGCCATTGAACAACGCTATCAGCGTTATCATGCCAGGGTCACGATTATCGGTCTGAACGGGCGCAGTAAAGAGCTCCACCAGCGCCTGAGCGGTAATCTTGGCTGAATGATCACTGCACAACCGGTGGTAATCAGTGCACCTGAATGATGCACTGATTACCGCTTTCCCTGTGGCCTGAGATGCTCCAACGGTAGTTATTCCTTCTCTCTGAAGATTGGCACGCTTTCTGCTTAGTGGTTGGTATACAAGTTTGAATACCACTTTCGCTATCAGGAGATGCCCATGACCCGGGATAAAAACAACAACCATTCTGCACAACGCCGTCGCTTCCTTCAGCTGTCAGGTCTGGCTCTGGGTGGGCTGGCACTGAATCCGCTGGCCGGAATCAGCCAGGCCTTTGCCGCGGATGACGAAATACTGATCGGCTACTGGCCGATTGTCGGCGGACTGCCGCTGTATGCAGGGATAGAAAAAGGTATTTTCAAACAGGCCGGGCTGAATGTCAGGGCCGTCAAATTTGCCAGCCCCCAGCAGGTGGTGGAATCCATGCTGACCGGCCGAATTCATGGTTGTGCCAACGGAACCGCGACAGGCGCGCTGGGACTGGGTGAAATCTCCAGTCCGGGACTGTTCAAAATCATCTGCGCGAATCCGTCAAATAAGAATATGGTGCTGGATGAGTTCCTGATTCCGGCCAACAGCACCGCCAAAAGCATCGCTGATCTTAAAGGCAAGAAAATAGCCAGTGGCCCGGGCATTCAGAATGTCACTATGGCGAAAATCATTCTTGAGAAAAATGGTTTTGAAAATCCACAGATTATCGAGTTACCGGTTGGACAACATGCCCCGTCACTGGCCGCAGGCCAGATTGACGGGGTCTATACCCTGGAGCCCACCGGGACGGTGGCTCGGGTCAACCATATGGGGAAAGTCCTGGAAACCGGCGTCATCTCCCGCTATGTCCTGGGAGATGAAAACGCGCCCTGGTTCGGTGGTGCTGCCGCACTCACCAGCCAGTTTATTAGTTCACAGTCTGCTAAAGCACAAGCGTTTATCAAAGCCTACGGAGATGCCGCTGATTTTGTCACTAAAAACCCGGACCAGGCACGTAAATATATCGCCGGTTATACCAGTATCACTCCGGCACTGGTCAGCGAAGTCCCCTTACCCGGCTTTGTGATGTACCCGCAACTAACCGGCGATAATTTGCAATGGTTCCAGAAATTCTATGATGTCTTTACGGAACGTAAGATTTTTCGCCAGAAAGTGGACGTTAGCAGCCTGATCTATCGCGCATAAGGAGTAGCCATGACCCGTTTTCGTGCCGAAACCTTTTTACCGCTGATAGGCCCGGTGGTGTTGTTGCTGCTGTGGCAGACCGCAGTCAGTGCCCGATGGTTAAACCCTGTATTACTGCCAGCGCCACTGGAGACGCTTTCATACCTTTACCATGCGTTAATCAGTGGCAGCATGAATACCGATATTGCGGCCACACTATACCGGACCCTGATGGCGTTCGTGATTGCAGCAGCCATCGGTGTGCCTCTCGGGGTGATGCTCGGTAGCAGCGAGAAAGTGTATCGCAGTGTTGAATTCCTGGTGGATTTCTTCCGCTCCACCCCCTCTTCAGCACTCATCCCCTTGTTTATGCTGATTTTCGGGATCACAGATGCCAACAAAATCGCGATTGCTGCGTTTGCTGCCGTACTGGTGATTTTATTTAACAGTGCCTATGGGGTGATG
Source organism: Tatumella sp. UBA2305 (assembly GCF_002345795.1). NCBI lineage: Bacteria > Pseudomonadati > Pseudomonadota > Gammaproteobacteria > Enterobacterales > Erwiniaceae > Tatumella > Tatumella sp. UBA2305. Next base: position 49,859 of record NZ_DDVT01000026.1, on the reverse strand, counting down.
AATGCCCGTAAAACCCGCATTATGGCAGCCCGGGTGATGGGGGTTTCCTCATGGCATGTATTCAAGGATGTGATGCTGATTGAAAGTCTGCCCCAAACTTTTGTCGGTCTGCGTACCGGCGTCTCGATGGCACTGGTGATTGTGATTGTGGCCGAAATGTTTATCGGTTCAGAGACCGGGCTGGGTCACCGGATCATCGATGCTCAACAGTTATTTAATATCAATGATATGTATGCCTCTATCCTGTTTACCGGGGCTTTTGGCTATCTGTTGAACCTCGCATTCTTACTTATCGAGAAACGCTTTATCCACTGGAGTGGGAAATCATGAGTCTGCCTGATTATGCAAAACCGGATTCGCAGGTCTCGGTACGGGGGCTGTGTAAAAGCTTTGCCGGACAACCTCTGTATCAGAACTTTAATCTGGACCTGCCGCGTGGAAAAATCATTTCGGTGTTCGGTCCAAATGGTTGCGGTAAATCCACCCTGATGAATATGATTGCCGGCCTGATGCCGATGGATAGTGGTCAGGTCCTGTTTGATGGTAAAACACTGACAGAAACCCGTATCGGTTACGTATTCCAGAATTACCGCGATGCGTTGTTTCCATGGATGACCAGTTGGAAAAACATCGCTTATCCGTTAATCCGCCATGGTTACAGTAAAGCTCAGGTCAAAGCCCGTGTTGATGAACTGGCAGCGCTGTTTGATATTCGCTTCGATTTACAGCGCTATCCGTATGAGCTTTCCGGCGGACAGCAGCAGACGGTGTGTATCATGCGCGCGCTGGCTATTTCTCCGGAAGTGCTGTTCCTGGATGAACCCTTTTCTGCGCTGGATTTCGAAATGACGCTGTTCATCAGAGATAAGCTACAACAGGTGCAGATGGCTACCGGCATCACCATGTTTATTGTTTCTCATGATCTGGAAGATGCTGTTTTTCTCGCCGATGAGATTTTGTTGCTGACACGGCGTCCGACCCGGATTGCGGAAATTGTACCTTTCGGCTTATCACGACCACGCACTGCAGAAGCCATGAGCGACCCGGAGTTTATCCGCGTAAAAGCCCATACTTTGCAGGTATTTAAACGGGAAATGGCCGCAATATAGGCCGTTTCAGGAGTGACCCTGTTTGCTGCAATCCCGGACAAGCAGGGTTAATGTTGTAACACTCCGGAGCAGGTTAAGAACAAAAAGTGCTTTTTTCCTTCCTTAACATCAATTCTTTTTAACAAACTCTTTTCTTTTGATTATAGAATGTGACTTCCATCACAAGTAGAATGACAGATGTGGATTTCCAATGAAGCAAATATTTGAGCAAAGTCAAACCGATCTACCGGAAAATGGAACCGGTTCCAGTCGCAGGGGATTTATTAAATCCGCCCTGGTGTTAACTGCCAGTGGTCTGGTGGCTTCTCTGCCATTACGAAGTTTTGCCAGCAGTGTGGTTCATGGTGGCGATACAACTCAGGACTTTATCAGTGTTTCGCAGGCAATCACCGAACACAAACATATCAACCCTCAGTTGGCCGCTCACTTCCTGAGCGCGTTTATCAAACGGGACAATCAGTTCAGCAGCAAAATTACCCGGCTTGCGCAGTTGTATCAGACGGGCGATACCGCCATTGCTTTTAAAGACAAAGCAGTGGCCGCCGGCCTGGGTGATTTTCTGCAGCAAATCGTAACCTCCTGGTATACCGGTACGATTGGTGACGACTACAAAGGTACCCTCGTTGCGTATAAAGAAGCATTAATGTACGACACCGTCAGCGATGGATTAGTGGTCCCCACCTACTGCGGCAATGGTCCGCTTTGGTGGACAGTGCCCGTACCCGACCCTCTCGATCCTGAACTGATCGACAACCTGTAAATAAAACTTAAAAACAGAACGATGATGATGAAAAAACCTGAATTTACTGCGGGCGGCGATGCCTCCGCGGATATTGTTATTGTGGGCTCCGGTATTGTTGGCGGACTGATTGCAGACAGGCTGGTCAGTCAGGGATATTCAGTACTGATACTCGAAGCCGGGTTACGAATCAGCCGTGCTCAGGCCGTAGAAAACTGGCGTAATATGCCGTTTGCTAACCGCGCCGGTTCAGATTTCCAGGGCTTATATCCGCAGTCGCCACTGGCACCTGCCCCGCTCTACTTTCCACCGAATAACTATGTCAATGTCACCGGTCCAAGTGCCGGTAGCTTCCAGCAAGGCTACCTGCGTACTGTCGGAGGCACCACCTGGCACTGGGCTGCCTCCTGCTGGCGTCACCACCCAAGTGACTTTGTGATGAAAAGTAAATACGGCGTGGGCCGTGACTGGCCAATCTCTTATGACGAGATGGAACCCTGGTACTGCGAAGCGGAATATGAAATTGGTGTCGCGGGCCCGAGCGATCCCTCTATGCAGTCACCCAGTGAACGTAGCCGGCCTTATCCGATGGATATGGTACCCTTTGCCCACGGCGATACTTATTTTGCCAGCGTGGTTAACCCGCATGGCTATAATCTTGTTCCAATCCCACAAGGCCGGAGTACCCGTCCGTGGGAAGGTCGCCCGGTATGCTGTGGTAACAATAACTGCCAGCCTATCTGTCCGATTGGTGCAATGTATAACGGTATCCACCATGTTGAGCGTGCTGAGAGCAAAGGTGCGGTAGTTCTGGCGGAATCGGTGGTTTACAAAATCGATACTGATGACAATAACCGGGTCACTGCGGTGCACTGGCTGGACAATCAAGGCGCATCACACAAAGCGACCGGTAAAGCTTTCGCGTTGGCGTGTAACGGGATTGAGACGCCGCGTCTGTTGTTACAGGCAGCGAACAAAGCAAACCCGACAGGGATTGCCAACAGCTCAGATATGGTCGGTCGTAACATGATGGACCACTCCGGTTTCCACTGTAGCTTCCTGACCGAAGAACCTGTCTGGCTGGGTCGCGGCCCTGCGCAGAGTAGCTGTATGGTCGGTCCTCGTGACGGTGCATTCCGTAGCGAATATTCTGCTAACAAAATGATCCTGAATAATATTTCGAGGGTTGTTCCTGCCACCAAACAGGCTCTGGCTAAAGGTCTGGTCGGGAAAGCACTGGATGAAGAGATCCGTTACCGTTCGATTCACGGGGTCGATCTCTCCATCAGTCTGGAACCATTACCCAATCCGGAAAACCGCCTGACACTCAGCAAAACCCGGAAAGACCCTCATGGCCTGGCATGCCCTGACATTCATTACGATGTGGGTGATTATGTGCGCAAAGGCGCGACCGCGGCCCATGAGCAACTGCAACACATTGGTTCTCTGTTCAATGGCAAAGAGTTCAATATCACCACTGCGCTGAACGCGAATAACCATATTATGGGCGGAACCATCATGGGTAAAAGCGTTAAAGATGCCGTGGTCGATGGTAACTGCCGGACCTTTGACCATGAAAATTTATGGTTACCGGGTGGTGGCGCAATTCCTTCTGCCAGCGTGGTAAACAGTACTCTGAGTATGGCTGCTCTCGGTCTGAAAGCTGCACACGATATTTCCTTGCGTATGAAGGAGTTCGCATGAAACGATTCTCGCGGATAAAACTCACCTTACTGGGGCTGCTGTGCGGCGGTATGAGTTCGCTGGCGGCAAATGCGGCGGATATCGATCAGACATTACTGCAAAAAGGTGAACAGGTAGCGACAGCCTCTGACTGTCAGGCATGTCACACCGCGCCCGGCAGTAAGACAGCGTTCAGTGGCGGTTATGCGATTGCTTCGCCGATGGGGGCGATTTATTCCACCAACATTACCCCGGATCCGGCAACAGGGATCGGTAAATACACTGAACAGCAGTTTATTGAGGCGGTTCGACATGGGGTCCGGGCAGATGGTGCTCAGTTGTATCCTGCCATGCCCTATACCTCTTACCGGATGATGACAGACAGCGATGCCCATGCACTTTATTACTACTTTATGCATGGCGTGAAACCGGTTGTTCAGCAAAATACAGAAACCCGGCTCTCATTCCCGTTTAATATGCGTTTTAGCATGAAGTTCTGGAATTTGTTGTACGCGGACAACAAGACATTCCAGCCAGATGCGCAGAAAAGTGCCGAATGGAATCGCGGTAATTATCTGGTCAACGGTCTGGCGCACTGTGACACCTGCCATACGCCACGTGGCTTTATGATGAATGAGCAGACGGATCAGCCCCTGGCGGGTGCTCATCTGGGTAGCTGGTATGCGCCTAACATCACTTCAGATAAAGTCAGTGGTATTGGGGGCTGGAGTAACGATGAGATTGTGGAGTACCTGAAAACCGGTCGTGCGGCAGGTAAAAATCAGGCAGCTGGCGGGATGGCTGAAGCCGTTGAACACAGCCTGCAGTACCTGCCAGACAGTGATTTGCAGGCAATTGCCACTTATCTGAAACAAACCACACCTATTCGTACTCCTGGTGAGACTCAGGCGGCTTATAGCTATGGTTCATCTTCCACCAATGTTGATGATCAGGTGCGCGGTATGGCGCCTAATAATGCCCGTGACTCTTTAACCAGCGGTGCTGCCTTATTCAGCGGAAACTGTGCCAGCTGCCACCAGCCAGATGGTGCAGGGAGTAAGAATCAGGCCTATCCTTCGCTGTTCCATAATACTGCGACCGGGATGATTCACCCACAGAACCTGATTGCGACTATTCTGTTTGGGGTTCAACGCAACACTAAAGATCATCAGGTGCTGATGCCAGGTTTCAGTTCGCCTACCTATGTGGATAACCTGACCGATCAACAGATTGCGGATATCAGTAATTATGTCCTGCATAACTACGGTAATCCTGCGGTGACGGTGAAGGCAGGTGATGTTGCCTGGGTTCGTAAAGGTGGGCACCCTCCGGCACTCGTTGCACTGCAGCCCTATATGATTCCGGCGATGGTGGTTGGGGTAATTATTATCATCCTGTTATTGGTGGCATTCCGGTTACGTCGTAGCCGTCGCAAAGCTTAATCATCATTGAACGCTGAATTAACACCGAAATACGGGGGGCCAGTCGGCCCCCCATTTTTATGACTATTTTAACTGTTGTTGTAACTGCTGACGGGTCAGACTACTCAGGAACAGCGAGCTGCCCGGCTGAAACAGCCGCGCTTTGTCCAGACCACCGACTACCACCGGATCAAATCCGGCAGCAGTGACCAGCGATGATATCTCTTTCAAAGCTTGTTGATCATCGCCTGCCAGCGGAACCGCAAGTTTTTCTCCTGAACGGTGAGCTTCTGAACTGAGCGTCGCGGCAGCAATTGAATTAAAGCCCCGTACCAGTTTTGCGCCGGGGAATAACCCACCACTGTAAAGCCCTACCCCTTTACTGAGGGCCTGTTCGGCAACATTACCATCTCTTCCAGGATAGGGATTACTCACATCGAGTACCACTTTTCCTTTAAGTTCACTCCCGACTGATTTAGCCAGTGACGGCAGTGCTCCGTAGGGAACAGCCAGCACCACAATGTTGGCTTTTTCTGCTGCCTGTTGCACACTGGCCGCACTGGCCTGCCGGCCAAGTTCTGTTACCTGAGCCTTTAGCTGGTCCGGATGCCTTGACGATAAGATAACCGGATACCCGGCTTTACTCCACAGCGTTGCCAGCGTACCGCCCATCTGACCGGCACCGATAATACCAATCGTAGGTAATGTTTCTGCATGAGCGGCCACGACTCCGGCCAGCATCAGGCCCCCCATTAACCAACGTTTGAATCCAGTCACAAAGACCTCCTCTTTTGACGAAAAATTAATTTATGTCCTGTCCCATAACGTCATTAATGGCTGTGGCTGGCCACTGACGGGGTCCTGGTGCGGATAAGCCAGGGTATCGATACTTTTCTGCATCGCGGCCGTGGGCGCAGAACGACAAATGTCCCAGTGCTGATCCGGCGGATAGGCGCCGATAACCAGAAAGTCATCGCTGCTGCCAAGATTACAGTGACCCGTTCCGGCCGGCAGGAGTGCCACATCTCCCGCATGTACAGTCACGGTTTTCCCTCCGGGACCACCGAGCATCAATTTTGCTTCACCACCAACAAACCCCAGCACTTCATGTGCTGTGCTGTGGTAATGGTGAAAATCGAACACCCCGGCCACCCACTGGGGTGGCCAGCCATGTTGCTGAAATGCGCTTTCTGAATTTTGGGTTATATTGCCGGATAATGGCAAAACCTGGCGGTAAAGCAGTACCGGCAGATTCGGGTTATTAGGCACCCAGCCATTTGTGGATAATCTGAAATGTTCCGGAGTGATGCGGGACACTGTTTCACCACGGGCAGCCGCAGATAACAGTAATGGTGTGGTCAGAGCAATGCCGCTCATCACACGTAAAAAATCCCGGCGGGAATCGACAGACATTTTTCCCCCTTGCATTAGTTAACAGTGCCAGAGTATCCGGCACTGAGAATGACATGCGACAGACCGGTAGTGTCTGACACGAGCTGAAACGATCCTGCTCTTTCAGGTATAAAACCCGCCCGGCTATTTGTAAAGCCCGGACGGTCTGTGTTTTCCGGAAAATTGTCTCAGAAGATGTCTGAAACTGAAGAAACACAGGAGGATTGTTACGCTTTTTTGCGCCTCAACGAACTGAGATATGCCAGCAGTCCGATGATACCTAATGCTGCACCGACGCCGGCTGTAGAGGTCCACCCGTATCCGGCATCGATCACCACCCCCCCTAAAAATGCTCCTAATGCATTAGCAATATTTAATGCTGAATGATTCATTGCTGCCGCCAGAGTCTGGGCTTTACCCGCGACATCCATCAAACGAATCTGCAGGCATGGAATGAGCATCGAAGTGGTGCCAATCAGGAAAGTGGCAATCACTCCGCTCAGGGCGTGAGTTGCCATCAGCGGGAAAAGCATCATCACCACCAGATTCCACACCAGAGCCACAGTGATCCCTTTTCTGACACTCCAGTCAGAGAGCTTACCGCCGGTAGACATACCCACAATCATCCCCAGCCCGAATGCAGCCATGACCCATGGAATAGCCCAGCCAGGCATTCCTGCGACATGAACCAGCGTCGGAGTGATATAGCTGAACACCGCAAACATTCCGCCAAATCCTGCAGCTCCGGTCAGAAGCACCAGTAACACCTGAGGTGTTTTCAGGGCGGTCAGTTCATGTAACGGATGCGCGGTTTTGTCACCGGGCAAATGGGGAACATAACGGATCACCATCAGCAGTGAGATCAGCGCACAAATACCCACAAACAGGAAAGCATAATGCCAGTTAAGATGGTGGCCCATCCAGGCCGCCAGCGGTACGCCAAGTAACGTCGCGACCGTCAGACCGGTCATCATCCGCCCGATAGCTTTACCACGTTGCTCTGCCGGTACCATCGAGGCGGCCACCAGTGAAGCAATACCAAAATATGCGCCATGCGGTAATCCACTGATAAACCTTGCCAGCACAAAACTGAAATATCCCGGAACCAGGGCGCTGGCAATATTGCCTGCAGCAAATAATCCCATGAGGAAAATCAGTAAACGCTGACGTGAAGCCTGAGCACCTAATACCGCAATCAACGGTGCCCCAAAAACCACCCCCAACGCATAACTGGTAATTGCATTACCGGTACTGGTCACTGAATGTCCCAGGCCATGAGCGACATCAGGCAGCAGCCCCATAATGACAAACTCACCTGTCCCTATGGCGAATCCTCCGATAGCCATCGCCAGCAACGCCATACCGATACCCGTGTCTTTTTTTTGCACACAAACTCCAATACATTTAATTAATATTCAGTAAACAAAATTACATACATTCATGAGGTGCATCGATTTCACTGATTCGTTATTATTCCCTCACCTGTATAGTCTCATCTCTGATAAGCAAGAGTCATGTCTGGATTGATAAATAATTCGAATAAGTCCGTCTCCGCTGTCGCATTGCTGGTCGCTGGTGCTTTTTTCATGGAGTTCCTCGACGGTACCGTTATCGCTACTGCGTTACCTTATATGGCAAAAACCTTTTCCACCGAGGTCACACGACTTAATCTGGGGATCAGTGCTTATCTGCTGACCCTGGCGGTACTCATTCCGGTCAGTGGCTGGATTGCCGATCGTTATGGTGCTAAAAACGTTTTTTCTCTGGCACTGGCGATCTTCACCCTCTCTTCAGTATTGTGTGGACTGTCAGATAATCTGCCAATGTTTGTGGCGATGCGCATTCTGCAGGGTGCCGGTGGCGCACTGATGGTTCCCGTCGGACGACTGGCAGTGTTAAAGAATACGCCAAAAGATCAGTTGATCACCGCCATTGCTACCCTGACCTGGCCGGCACTGGTCGCCCCGGTTATCGGCCCCCCTCTGGGTGGCTTTATCACCGACTATTTCAACTGGCGTTGGATATTTTTCCTGAATCTGCCTCTGGGAATTGCTGGTTTCATACTGGCCCGTCGGCTCATGAAAAATAACAGCGACACGGAGAAGCGTCCGTTCGATGTGACCGGTTTTATCCTGTCAACACTGTCGATGATTGGGTTCGTCTGTAGTATGGAGATGGTCTCTTCATCGGTTCCGATGGTTCTGACCCTTGGGTTACTGATCATCAGCCTGGCCGGATTCTGGCTGAGTTACCGACATATGATCCGGGTTCCGGAACCAATGATCCGTATGGACGCCCTGGCCATTCCGACATTCAGGGCAACGCTGGTCGGAGGCTTCCTGTTCAGGGCCGCCATTTCCGCGGTACCCTTTCTGTTACCGCTGATGTTTCAGGTGGGTTTTCATATGGATGCTTTTCATTCTGGCTTACTGGTGCTGGCAGTATTTGCCGGAAACCTTGCCATTAAGCCTGCCACCACCTCAATACTCAGAGCATTTGGCTTTAAAACCGTTCTGACCATTAATGGCTTACTGAATGTTTTAGGTATGGTTATCTGTGCCTTTTTCACCGCCCAGACCCCTCATGCACTGATAATGCTGGTGTTGTTCCTTGGCGGAGTGGTCCGTTCTCTGCAATTTACCGCCATTAACACCCTGGTGTTCTGTGACGTACCTAAAGCTCAGATGAGCCATGCAAACTCCCTGTTCAGCGCCTCATCACAGTTATCGATGGGAGTAGGTATCACTTTCTGTGCACTGAGTCTGTTTCTTACACAAAAACTGAGTCACAGCGTCGAATGGTTGTCACAGCTTCCGGCGGTCAGCTTCCGCCTGTCGTTTATTGCTTTAGGGATATTATGTCTGATAGCGATGATGGACATTCTGTTACTGGAGAAGAATGCAGGGAGCCAGGTCGCGGCAGGACGTAAGTAACCTACCCGTATTGCTTGCCGGGTGCTCAGGTTCCCGGCAGCTCATTCAACTGTAGTAGTAATCCTGCCCGTTATTACGAATATACCAGCCGGTCAGCGCCATTCTTTCTTTATGTGCGGGTTTAACTTCGTGCAGAATTTGTTCCGACAGGAAACAAATAACACTGCCAGCCACCGGCTCTATCAATCTTTCCCCTTCCGGCAGATGCAGGCACAGTTGTCCCCCGTCCTGTGGATGCCAGTTCTGGTTGATATACATAATCAGCGTCACGGCCCTGCGTTTATCATTGGCAAAGCAATCATAATGCGGTTTGTAATAGGCTCCGCTGGGATAGCGGGAAAAATGCCCTTCAAAATCGTTGAGCCCCAGATAGAACTCACGATTAAGTAGCTGACGAATAGTTTCTACCAATCCCAGATAATCACGGATAGCCGGCAGCTGTTCATCCTTGTCTATCCAGCTGATGCTGTCTGAACGGATCGACTCATTAATTATGTTTTTTACCCCCTGACCGATCCCTGCTTGCAGGAAGGTACGGTTATGGCATATTTCGGCTAACTGTGACACCAGAGCGGAATCCAGTACGTTTTGCTGATAAAACCACCCCTGTTCACACAGGTGTTGAACTAACACGTCAGAATCAAGCATAGCGCCTCTGCGACGGGTAACATGGAAAGTGTCGTGATTATAGCCGGATGGCTGGGTAGCAACCATCGGATTCATTGTGACCAGGGAAGGATTTTAGAGGAAAAGTGTCAGCCTGACAGACTGGTCAGGCTGACTGTCCCCTCAGGCTCAGATATCTTTCGTTGCGCGGGCTGTCAGAGCGGCATCGGTCCGTGCCCCCTGTTTGACCAGAGCAACACGGTAATAGATACCCGCGGCCAGTGCGACGCCAATAAACCAGCTAAAATTGGCAATTTCATGCAATGCAGGAATAAAACTTATGACCAGACACAAAGCGACTGACGGGATCAGTGCCAAAATCGCTTTCGGATTAAAACCGCTCCGGTACCAATAAGCCCCTGACGGAGTAGCGTTAAACAAATCGTCGGTTTTAATCTGGCTGCGATTAATCAGATAGAAGTCACACAACAGAATGCCAAACAGTGGCCCAATGAACGAACCCAATACATCCAGCGTGTAGTGGATGAGTTCCGGAGACTGGAACAGGTTCCATGGCGTCAGAATGACAGACCCGACGGCTGCAATCATCCCGCCCATACGGAAGCTGATTTTTTGCGGTGCGCAGTTAGAAAAATCGAACGCCGGCGAGACAAAGTTTGCCACAATATTGATTCCGATAGTCGCGGTGATCATCGTGAGCAATGCGACCGCCATCGCTACCCCACTCCCCACCTGAGATACCGTTTCAATAGGGTCGGTAATCATTCTCCCAAATAATGAGTGAGTCCCGGAGACAATGACCACGGTAATGATGGAAAACAGTAAAAAGTTAAACGGCAATCCCCAGCGGTTACCACGACGGATATCCTGCATACTGCCGGCATAACGTGAGAAATCGCCAAAGTTCAGTAACGGCCCGGAGAAGTAAGAAACCACCAGAGCCACCGCAGTAATCATCTGCCAGCCCTGAGCTGCAGGAGAAAGAGATTTTTCGGAAAGCGTCAGAGAAATCCCGGAGAAACCGGTCTGTGAGATAATCCACACAGCCAGTGACAGCATAACGATATATACTGCGGGCCCCGCGATATCGATAAAACGCTTAATGGCACTCATGCCGTGCCAGAAGACCAGTGCCTGTAATACCCACATCACGGCGAAACATATCCAGCCGAGAGCTGATAAACCGAGGAAGTGGGGGGCTGTCATGGGCACCAGCGATGGCCAGAATTTCAACAGAACCAGCATCAGCGCGTTAGATGCCAGCCAGGTCTGAATACCGTACCAGGCAAACGCGATTAAGCCACGAATGATTGCCGGAATATTTGCCCCAAATACCCCAAAAGCCTGACGGCACACTACCGCATAAGGGACTCCGCTCTGCTGACTCGGCTTCGCGACCAGATTGGCAAAAACCTGCACAATGCAGATCCCTGCTAACAGGCATAACAGGACCTGCCAGCCCGCCAGGCCCAGCGCGAAGAAACTGGCGGCGACCACATACCCCCCCATACTGTGTACATCTGACATCCAGAAGGAAAAAATATTATACCAGTTCCAGTGTTGTTCCCGGACCGGCGCTAAATCATCATTAGTTAAGCGCGGACTGTAACCTGGTTTGATGAGCCCGGAATTCTGTGATTCATTTTTTGGCATAGTTGCAGCCCCTGTAGATTGCTGAATAGTATTAGACTCATAACACCCTGCAGGATCCGGACCAGTTTTCATTTTTTTGTATACAAAATTTAAAAAATGAGTATACCTAATACAGACAGTGATTCAGGAGAACACCATGTTTAGCGCCAGCCCCTATCGCGAAAACGCCGAAGTACATGAAAAAGAGCACAAAATTCGTGAAGCGTTAATGAAAGCAATCGTTGAGCATCAGTTACCGCCAGGCAGCAAACTGCCGGAGGAAGCTTTGGCTGAGGCCTTTGGTATTAGCCGCACAGGAATCAGAAAAGTACTGACATGCCTTGCTACAGTGCAAATGGTCAATATGACGCCCAAGCGTGGTGCATTCGTGGCCAACCCCGATGAGCGAGAATCACGGCATATTTTCCGTACCCGTTCACTGGTAGAACTGGCCAATTTACCGGATGTGACAACCCGGGTACGCCCTGCCGATGTGCAGGAATTGACTGAGATTATGATGCAGGAGCATCAGGCACATCATCAACGGGATGCTGCAGCGGCCATTCGCTACTCAGCGATGTTTCACATCCGGCTGCATGCCGTGGCCGACAATCCGGTGGTCAGTGACATTATCACCAACCTGACCCTGCGTTCGTCGCTGGTGATTGCCGCCTGGGGGAGCCAGTGGCAACAAGGGTGTCGTGAGTCAGAGCACCATCAATTACTGGAAGCTCTGCAGGAAAAGGATGTGCCATTGCTGGGTTCTTTATTACAGCAGCACTTTGAGAATATTGTTGGCAGCCTGAATTTCAACAATAACAAAACCCCGCCTCCGGATTTCCGGAAACTGTTTTCAGCCTAAATGCATCGGAGTAAAAATGAGTCAGCATTGTATACAATTAATCAATCCTAACACCAGCCAGTCCATGACCGAAAATATGGCCACGGCTGCCAGATCAGTGGCTTCTGCGGGTACGCGGATTCTGGCAGTGAATCCGCAGTCTGGTGTGGGTTCTATTGAAGGTCATTTTGACGAAGCCATTGCAACGGTGGGGGTGTTACAGCAGATTCATCAGGGACGTCAGCAAGGCGCTAATGGGCATATAATCGCCTGCTTCGGTGACCCGGGACTGTTAGCCGCCAGAGAACTGGCTAGTGGCCCTGTACTGGGTATTGCCGAAGCGGCGATGCATGTGGCCACCATGGTCTCTACCCGGTTTAGCATTGTGACGACTCTGCCCAGGACAGTGATCATCGCCAGACACCTGTTAAAGCAATACGGTTTTACAGAACACTGTGCCGCGATCCGGACCATCGATTTACCCGTATTATCTCTGGAAGAGAGCAGTACACTGGCGAGAGATCGGATACGCGAGCAGTGCCGTCTTGTCATGCAACAGGATAACAGTGGTGCTGTGGTTCTGGGATGTGGAGGGATGGCCGGACTGGCGGAACAACTGACCTCAGAACTGGGTATCCCGGTCATTGACGGAGTTACCGCTGCCGTGAAACTGATGGAATCACTACTTAGTCTAAGGTTAACCACCAGCAAGATTGGTGATCTGGCTTATCCGGTCGCTAAACCACTGAGTGGCATCTTCTCTGACCTTAGTCCTGTCTGAGCATCAAGTCTTACAGGTCGCGGCATGCACGGGGCAGCACTGACCGCCGTTGCATCATTGAGTTATGCCCCTTATCCTGAAAAGACTTTTGGAATCATAAAAACAACGGCTATACCGCTGTTGTTTTCCATCGCACCAGACCGGCATTACTGGTCTGCAATGAATCATGAGGATAATTATGGCTGCAACACCGGTTTCCGCCAAAGCTCTGACACTGGGCCATGGACCAGCGTTACTCGAAGTTTTCCTTGAACCGACCTGCCCTTTCTCGGTACGTGCTTTTAACAAGCTGGATGGTCTGATAAGCCTGATGGGTGAAGACCAGTTAACCGTGAAAATTTATCTGCAGTCACAACCCTGGCATATGTTTTCCGGAGTTATCACCCGTGCCATTCTGGCAGCGTTAACTCTGCCGGAGGGTAATGCTGCAGCGCTGAAAATTCTTAAAGCGGTGGGGGATCACCGCGAAGAGTTCGAGTTTACCGATCACTGCCGTGGCCCGAATATGGATGCCACGCCACAGCAGATCCTTGAACGACTGGAAAAATACAGCGGTATCAGTGTCGGTGAGCCGTTTGACAAGCCAGAACTACAACAACTGATAAAATGGCACTGTAAATATTCCCGGCAGAACGGGATTCATGTATCGCCGACCTTCATGATTAATGGACTGATTCAGGCCGATATGGGCAGTGGCGAAGAGATTAGCCAGTGGGCTGAACGTATCCGCAAAGACTAAACAGAATGCGGTAAACAGCCGGTCTGTTTACCGTAATTTTCCCCCTCCCGCCATAATGACTCCTGAAATATTTTTTATTACTTTGATGTAAATCACACTTTTGTGTTTCTTCACAAAGGCGTAAGATGAGTTTTATCACCTTATTCCTGTGTGGACATTCCCCAGATGCATCGTTAATTTAACCCATTGTTTTGTAACCCTTATAAGGGTTGCTCGCGTCATGGTGTGGCTTTTTTTGGGCTGCCTGCAACTATTTAAATAATGATTCAATAAAAAATGCATAATTCATTACTTTTTCGGCTGCGTTTTGCCTGCAAAACGACTTTTGCCCTGGTGATGGCGTTAGTTTTGAGCTTTGTTCTGCAACTGGATACCCCCAAATGGTCAATGATGACGGTGGCTATCATTGCAGCTTCTCCGGCCTTCGCCTCAGGCGGCGAGCCGATGACTGGCGTTTTAAGATTCAGGGGTTTTTTGCGACTGATAGGAACAGCGGTCGGTTCACTGGGGGCCGTAATTATTATCTGCGGATTAGCCCGCGCCCCGGTACTGATGTTGTTTGCTTGCTGTCTGTGGGCCGGATTTTTTTCCTGGCTGTTCACCGTAGTTAAACAGGAAATCTCTTACGCGTTTGGTCTGGCTGGCTATTCGGTGTTTATCATCCTTGTTACCGCCTGGCAGACCCCGCAGGCGGCACCGCAGATTGCCATCTACCGATCTCTGGAAATATCGCTTGGATTATTGTGTATTATTTTCTCAGATTTAATCTTTCTGCCACGTAGTATTAAACCGCAAATCAGACGCTTTATTGATGAAAGCCCGATGGCTTTATTTGGGCTGATGTCCTGCTGTTTTACCGCAACAACCGAGCAGGAATTCGAAGATCGTTTTAAACATATGCTGGCGGAATGCAAGAAATTTAATGCAATGCGCCAGGTCTTAAAAATGGAGTCAACACACAATAACCCGGCACTACATCAGCGTCTGAAAGGAATCAACGGACTGATGTTCCATTTATGTACCCTGACGTACGAAACCTGGCAGTATTTCCACCTGCGGCCTGAAAAACGTAGCACCAGCTGGTATATGTTATTCAGTCAGATTCCCGATACTCAGGTTACGCTGTCCCAGAAAATTCATCAGCTTACCCTGCTGATTCCTCAACTTTCCCCCGTGCAGACCCCACATGCACTCTCATCATGGATTAAGGGGCTAAAGGAGTTACGCATTCTATGTACCGGCGTCCACTCCAAAATGCCATTACATGATGTCGAAAAAGAGATCATTGGCCGTTACGAGATCAATGCCGCAGCCTCAGTACAAAAAGCTCATGCCCTGGTCAATGGATTCCGTACCTTTCTGACCGGTGCCGTAGGCTGTTGTCTGTGGTTTACCACCACCTCCAGTGCTGTCACCGGATTTCTGATTATTTCGAGTATTGTTTCTACTCTGGCAATGCGGGCCGAAAACCCACGTACAGTGGCGGTCGATTTTATCTACGGAATGATCTACATCCTTCCGATCAGTATCTTCTATTATCTGATTGTTTTGCCCGGAACTCAGCAGAGCTTCACATTGTTGATCATCTCCGTCGGTCTGCTGGTGTTTTTCTTTTCGCTTTGCGTACAGTGGAAAATGCCAGGCAGTGGTGCATCACTGATGTTTATTTTCAACTTAATTCCAATTACCAATCCGGAAACCTTTAGTTTTAATCACTACCTGGACAGTGCGTTGGGACAGATTATTGGTGCTATCGTGACTCTACTGATTATCTGGTTAATTCCTGACCTTAGTCGCAGTTCGATGTCGAATTCCCTGCTACGTAATATCCTCACCACGTCACTGCAGACTCTGACAACCAATCCCAAACGCCGTAAAGTCAGCCGCCTTAGTGCGTTGTATGATGACCTGCTACTGCTCATTACCCTCGACAGTCGCAAATTAATGCGTTACCGGCTGGCGATTAATCTGATTATTATTTACCGACGGATCACTGCATTAAACATCCCATATTTGCAAACACTGTCAGAGTTTCACCAGCAAATTCGTGAAACTGCCGAGGATTTATCCAGGCAAAAAATGGCTATTCAGCGGGAGCGTGCTTATATCAGGCTTCAGCAGTTGCTGCACGAATATCTGGGGGTGATAAATATCCTGCCAGATAATGAAAAAATAACCATGGTAGTCAATGATTTACAGAATTTACTCAGTACCTACCGTGGTGAATTAATCAGTCGCTAATCTCTTTCTGTGCTTCTGCCTGTCAGTGGTCACCGGTTTTCCACTGACACCGGCAGATACCACTCCCTACCCTTTTGTTACAGCTATCCCGCAATTAATTGTGAAATACATCACAACATTAGCTATCGGCTTTATGTAATGTGAGACACTGATTTAAAAGGCTTTTTAAATCCCTGCGGTTTTCATTATGAAAAGGGTATGCAATGTTAGTTGATTATCTGAATGACCAAAATATCCATATTTGTGACTCTGTTGCCGACTGGCAGCAAGCCATTACATTGTCGGGAGACCCTTTGTTAAAACAAGGGATCATCACCCAGCGCTATATTGATGAAATTATTGCCGAACACGGGCGCACCGGTCCCTACTATGTGCTGGCACCGGGCGTCGCCATGCCCCATAGCCGTCCTGAAAATGGCTCAGTCGGCGTAGGCCTTTCACTACTGGTGATTAAACAGGGTGTGGACTTCGGCAGCACGGACAACGACCCGGTCAAAGTCATTTTTTTCCTTGCAGCCAAAGATGCTGACAGCCATATATCACTGATCTCCTCACTGGCTGAGTTACTGGATGAAGAGGAAAATATTGATCTTCTCGCTACAGGTAACCGCGAGACTATTCTCGAAGTGATTAACCGTTATTAAACAACACAGTGACGTTATTTAAACTCCGGCCCGGCAACTTATTCCGGGCCACTTTACTTCTCAGGGGATTTGCTATGAAAATTTATGCGGTGTGTGGTCACGGTCTGGGCAGTAGTTTTATGCTGGAAAAAAATATTAAAACAGTGATGACCAAAATTGGACAGGAAGCCGAGGTCAGCCATATTGACCTCGCCTCGGTCACTAATAATTTAGCGGATATCTTTGTCGTGGGCCAGGACCTTGCTCCGGGGATTACCGGCAAAGTCGACGCGCATAAGGTTGTTGTACTGAAAAGTATTATCGCTAAAACAGAACTGGAAGAGAAACTGACTCAATGGCTGGCGGATAACGCCTGATTGCGGTTAACCATCTGAATTGTATGCCTTCGGGAGCGTAACTATGGGTTCAGTTCTCTCATTCTTTCTTGATATCCTGAAAGTACCGTCCATTCTGGTCGGTCTTATTGCACTGATTGGTTTGTGTGCACAGAAAAAAAGTATCGATTTAATTATCCAGGGCACCATTAAGACTATCCTGGGTTTTCTGGTTCTGAGCGGTGGTGCTTCCGTTCTGGTGACCACTCTTGGACCCCTGGGCGGCATGTTTGAGCATGCATTTAATGTGCAGGGGGTTATTCCGAATAATGAAGCCATAGTTTCATTGTCAATGAGTAAATACGGCGAAAGTACCGCCTATATTATGGCGTTCGGCATGGTCGCCAATATATTTCTGGCAAGATTCAGCCGGTTTAAATATATCTACCTGTCTGGCCACGTCTCCTTTTATATGGCCTGTATGCTGGCGGTTATTTTAAGCATTGCCGGTTTCAGTGGTATCTCACTGGTGATTTGTGGTTCTCTGATAATGGGCATTTTCATGGTTGCGCTACCGGCGTTGGCACAGCCATTTATGCGCAAAATCACCGGTGAAGATGATGTCGCACTGGCGCATACCGGTACTATTGGTTATGTGCTTTCAGGGGTTATCGGTAAGCTGGTCGGTAAAAATTCAGCATCCACTGAGGAAATGAATTTACCCAAAAATCTTGGTTTTCTGCGCGACAGTACCATTTCGATTTCTCTGACCATGATGGTGGTATACATCATTCTCTGCCTGTGTTCAGGCAGCAGCTACGTTGAACAGAATTTCAGTCAGGGACAGAACTTCGTTATCTTCTCGGTCATCATGGGAATTACCTTCGCGGCCGGAGTGTATATCATTCTTGCCGGGGTACGTCTGATACTGTCGGAGATTATTCCTGCATTCCAGGGTTTTTCTGAGCGACTGGTTCCTGATGCAAAACCTGCGCTGGACTGTCCGATTGTCTACCCTTACGCACCTAATGCGGTACTGATCGGTTTTGTTTCCAGTTTTGTCGGTGGTCTGGTTGGGCTGCTTATTCTGGGCAAACTGGACTGGGTATTGATTCTGCCCGGGGTCGTACCGCACTTCTTCACCGGAGCGACTGCCGGAGTATTCGGTAATGCTACCGGTGGACGGCGAGGAGCAGTAATTGGTGCGTTTGCTAACGGGCTTCTCATCACCTTTCTGCCGGCAATATTACTGCCGTTACTGGGTCAGGTCGGTCTGCAAAATACCACCTTCTCGGATTCTGACTTCGGTGTGGTAGGAATTTTGCTGGGCAACGCGATAAAATACCTGACACCCAGTGTGATTATTTCACTGCTGGCAGTTATCTACATCCTGATGATCGGCTACAACATGATTGCCAGGAAAAAAGCCTGATAAGCGCCCGGACGGGAGGCATATCCCGTCCGTTTCACCGCCGATCAAGCGGTTGTTTGCTGGTCGGAGGTGGAAAAACGCCGTTAATGGCCGCAATATCAGCCGGGGAAAGCATTATTCCACTGGCCAGAGCATTCCGCTGCGCATGTTCAGGATTACCGGTTTCCGCAATCGCCGTCATGTTTTTCTGCAACAATATCCATGCCAGAGCAATCACAGAAGCCTCTGTGCCATGTTCCATAGCAATCCGTTCCAGTACCGGTGCTCTTAGCAAGGGAGCTCCGGCCCCGCCCAGTGGAGAATAGGCCATCAGGCTGACACCCGCCTGCTGACACAACGAAATCAGCCGGTACTCAATGCCTCTGCTCTGACAATTGTAAAGCACCTGATTAATCTGGCAGTTTTCACCTCCCGGAATACTCAGTAAACACGACATATCCTGAATATCAAAATTTGAAACGCCCCACCCCCCAATCAGTCCCTCTTTTCGCAAGGCTTCCAGACTTCTCACCGCCCAGGGCAAATAGCCAGGGTACCGCCAGTGCAGCAGGTAAAAATCCAGATAGTCTGTCCTGAGCCGTTTGAGCGAGGCAAGGCACTGTCGCCTGGCAAGTAACGGGTTGGCATTCCATGGGAAAATTTTCGATATCAGACATACTTCCTCACGCCGGGTTGCCATCACTTTGCCAACCAGCCGTTCTGAGCGACCCAGCCCATACATTTCTGCGGTATCAATGGTAGTAATTCCTGAATCGATAGCCTGATGTAACGCACTTATCTCCGTTTTTTCCGGATAACGACCGCTACCCAGATGCCAGGTCCCGGCAGCCAGTGGCGAAAGATATTGCTGTTTTTTCATACTACTCCTGCGAGTAAAATCAGAATGCGCTGGGATCAGTATGTGATCAGGATCGCCTTAACTGCAAATGCCGCCACTATATATGTCAGAGAGCTCACGGGAACTGGAATTATCAGACACTCTGCACGACACTAATAATTTACCTCAGGAGTCAGACGGTGACACAACAGACCAGCCTCTTTTGTAATCAACAGACCATTTCCGGTCCGGGAAGTATCCGCCAACTCAGCCAGCTCATTGCACAACCCGCGTTGCCTACCCTGCTCTTCAGTTGCCGTTCTTTTCTGGAAAGTGAGGTCTGGCAGCAGTTACAGGAAACCCTTTCTCCCTGGATTATCGGGATAATCACGGTCAGCCATGAAGCCTCACCGCAACAACTGGATGAATGGGTGACTGACTGGCGTGGCAGAGCGGAAAGAGTGGTGGCTATTGGCGGAGGGAGTGTGCTGGATGCCGGTAAAGCCTTCAGTACACTCTGCCTGCAACCCCTTTCGACCGTCCATTACCTGGAAAAAATTGGCGATACCCCCCTGGATGGAAAACGGCTGCCGCTTATCGCCGTCCCCACCACCGCCGGTACAGGCAGTGAAGCCACCCAAAACTCGGTAGTAACAGATCAACAGCACTATCAGGTGAAGGCATCTTTGCGTCATCCCCGTCTGGTTCCGGATATTGCCATACTTGACCCGTTATTGCTCCGCCACGCGCCGGCTGCCGTGTTGACCCGCTGCGGTATCGATGCTTTTACGCATCTTTTTGAAGCCTGGCTCTCTGCAAAAAGCAGCTTTTTCAGTCGCCAGTTTTCCCTGCAGGGTATGCAGTTATTTATCGCCGCATGGCCAGATCTCGACCGTCAGGATCAGCGCGGAGATAAGGCCAGAGAGAAGATAATGATGGCCTCGTGGCTGGGCGGGCTGAGCTTATCAATGGCAGGACTCGGCGTGATTCACGGAATTGCCGGGGAAGCTGGCGCTATTATGCCGTGGCATCACGGCGAAGTGTGTGGTCGGTTACTGTTGCCGTTCCTCGCCTTATGTGCCGAAGAGCCGCATCCTGAACTGCAGGCCAGACTGACTGAACTGCATCATCACCTGTTTCCGTCACACAAAGAGGCCAGCCCGGCCAGGTTTCTGGCGGGGTGGCTGACACAAAATTCAGTTTGTGATTTCTGGCAGTCTCCTCCCTCTCTGAATCATTCACAACTGGAAAAAATACTCAGTACCTCAAACAGTAAAAACTCTTTGATCAGCTATAACCGTGAGCAAATGCTGTTTATGATTCGCGAAAGCTGGCCGGTTATCGATGAATAACCGGTTTATCAGCGCCGGAAAAATCGCAGAAAGGCGTTTCTGTGCTGTCGGTCCCGAAAAGTACTGATCAGAAACTCCAGAAGGTTAAATAATAAACAGAGCAATAATAACACCATCACATACGGCAATGCGTTTTGCCAGGGTAATCCCATCTGATTAACTCCGGCAATCGCTTTAACAGCCCATGTGGAAGGCAGTAAATCAGATAACAGACGAACACCCCATGGCATTGCCTGCACCGGCCAGATAGTCCCGGAAATATAGAATACCGGCATGGTAATAAATGACAGTGTCAGATAAACAATCTCAACCCGCCGGATACATTCGGTAAGCAGATTGCCAAGACTTATCACCGCCAGCAAAAACGGGAATGTCAGTAACAAAAGTTCAATGATAGTCGCTGTTTGCCGGTAACCGAGAACCCAGGGCCAGAGTCCGAACAGTACAACCGACAAAAATAACCAGATGGGCACCAGAGCTGAATAGGCCCCGAGTATCACCGCCAGTGACGGTTTGCCACGCGCACTGATGGTCAGATTCACACGGACACTGGCAATCAACAGGGAGTGCTGCAACAACATCACCAACAATCCGGGAAAGATGATGGCCGCAAAACTGATTCCCGGGTTAAACAGCGGTTGAGTGATCGCTCGTATCGGAGTCAATAGTACGTTGGCTTCCGGCAGGGTAAAACCGTTATTCAGCAGAATGGTACTGTTATACTCAGTCAGCATTTGCTGATAGGCGGCGATCACATCCTGTTCTATCTGCCCGTTAGCCAGTCGGTTCGTCGCATCACCAAACACAGGTATAGCCACACTGTTTCCTGCCAGCATTTTCTTCTCTAAATCAACCGGCATCACAATCACTGCAAAAAGCTTGCGCCATCCCAGATCACGCCGGGCGTGTTCGAGACTGGAATAATTAATCATGTCGATTTTTGAAGTCGCGTCCAGAGACCGGATAAGTAACCGGCTGGCAGGACTGTGGTCCATATCCACCACCGCCACCGGTAAATCCCAGACGGTTCGGTTCGCGTAAACCATACTCATAATACATAAAGATATCAGAAGGATGGCCCACATTGGCCGGGCCAGCATTCCCGAAAGTACAGTGAGAAAGGTCTGACGAAATTCATTCATACCATCGCCTCCTGCTCTCGTAACCTTGCCGGAAGCCGTTTACGGACCAGCAGGCTGACCACCACCGGATAGATCAGTAATAAAGCACAGACTTCTGCCACAGGCATAGCAGGCACCTGGCGCAAAAACAGATCAAACATGGCATACAGCGCATGAGTAAGAGGTTCAAGGTTAGAAATTAGCTGAGCCGGCCAGGGCATTGAAAGTTCCGGCACGGCCATCCCGGAGAAGGTCATGGCGATACTGACCATCAATGCCATCAGGGTATAGGCAGTGATGGCGGTACGGGTAAAAGTAAACAGGAACACTGCCAGACTTTGGGCGGCAATAATGTAAAAGAACGCCACAAAGAACATATATACCGGATTCCCAACCACCCGGGCATCAGAACTCCATACCAGCAAGGCAATCTGAGCCATCAACACCGTGGTGTACATTAGTGTGTATGGGGCCAGTTTACCCAGCAAAGATAATATAAACGAGCTCGAATAAACCAGGGGTTTACTGCGGGAAAGAACATAAATCATGCAGGTCACGACAAACAACTGCATCAGATGAATGGTGGCAGCAAACTGCTGGTAGTAAATATAACTGCCACTGGCATTAAACAGACTTTGATAGGTCAGTGAAACCTGAGGCAGTGTTGGCACGCTTTTACCGATTTTTCCGGCAATAATAGTCCGGTAGCGTGTGTTTATATCCGTCATCAGCCCCGAAAAATCCTGGGTAGAATAGAGTCCGGCGGCATAGAAAAGCGCATTGTAGTAAAACACCACCTGTGGCTGACGCCCAGCCAGTGCATCCGATTCAAAATTCGCAGGAATATACAGAATACCGTAGTCATCGGCGGTTCGTAACTTCTCCACGGCTTCAGGCAGTCCGCCTGGCCATTCCGTCAGTCTCGCATGAGGGCCGGCATCCAGTTTACGAATCAATTCACGGGATAACTCGCTGTGATCATTATCAACCACCGCAACAGGCAGATGAAGCAGAGTTCCGGCCGAGAAGTTGCTGCTCAGCAGCCAGAACAATAACAGCGGGAAACACCATGTCAGCCAGTGAATGACCGGCTTACGAAAATCGACCCGAATTTCCTTGCTGAATGCACGGCTGAAACAGCGCCAGCTGCGTTTTAGTGTTGCCACTGCCATAATGCACTCATTCCCTGTCGTAATCCTTCTACCGGTTGAACCGGCCACAAACGAACCTCAAAGGTTTTCAGGTCAAAATCCCCGGTGGCTCTGGTCGCACTTTTGGTTGAAAAATCGCCCAACGGCGCAATATAGTGCACTTTCGCTTCGATCATTTTGTTGTTTAATGCCGGCACTCTTAACCTGACGGTATCTCCCTTACGCACATCGGCAAGAATATCTTCACGCAAATTAAATACAAAGTATGCCTGCGGCAACCTGACCAGCGTCAACAATGGGCTGGAAGCTGAGAGTAACTCCCCTACCTCCGCCGGGATAGGGCCAACCTCTCCGGCCACCGGAGCTCTGACCAGCAGGTCATCGGTCTGGGCTTTCACTTCCAGCAGTTGCTGTTCAGCTTCATCCAACTGTGCTGCATAGATATCACGCTGCTCCAGCCGGTCACCGTTCAGCCCTGCATCGAGGTTTGCCCGGGCACTTTGCATAGCATGCAGCGCGGTATTGCGGCTGGTTCGTGCAGTTTCCAGATCCTGTGCCGAGATATAGCCCTTGGCGGCAATTTTCTGCTGGCGCTCATATTCATCACGGGCATTCTGATAATCAGCCGTTGCTGAAGCCAGCTCAGCCCGCAGATTACGAAGACTCTCTTCACGGGTACCATTGAGCGATAAATCAAGCTGTGCTTTCGCCTGATCGCGTGCCGCTTCAGCCGCACGAAGCTGAGCAATCAGTTCCGGGGCATCGAGTTTCATTAGCACCTGCCCTGCTTTTACATCATCCCCCCGCTCAACAAGTCGTTCGACTACGCGGCCTTTTGCTTTAGACGCGACTATTACCTCAGGAGCATCAACTTCTCCCTGTAATAACAACCCCTGATTTTGTGCTCTGAAAAAAACCGCCAGGGAAATCACCGCAATCATTAATAACACGGTGAGTATTATTTTCTTATTCATACTAACTGCTCCGGCTTACAATCTGTCTGCTCCATGACCCTTCGTGACCAGTCTGACACAAATTCAGCATAGAGCATTGATATAGATTATGCATGTGTAGTTTAGGCAAATTATTACAAACCGTTCGCTAAAACTGCTTATTTTTCAGTGCGAACACACAGACACCCCCAGCTCACTAAATAATAATTCACTTTCGCGGAGTCCGTAGTATTTTCTGAATACCAGAATAAAAATAGTGCCTTCAAATAATTTTGATTTTGACTGTCAGCAGAATATAACCCTACCGGTATTTTGGAAAATCGTAGCAATGCAAATGATTGCTTGTTGTTGGCAGACACCAGTGTGCAGGCAGCAACAGGCTTTTCGTCGGGAAAAGACATCAATAAGTCGCGACTGATCCCAGTAAAGAGCCCTAAAGTGTGATAAAGATCACACACAGTAGTCACTGCCTATCACATTGATAAGCAGTACCAGATTTAACCTTACCCCGTAGGAGGTTATCATTTGACCAGTTTAAAATACATTTATTAACTGAGGTGAGTATGTTTTCATTAAACCGTTTTAACAGTAAAGAACTGGCGCTGGCTTATGTTTCCGCACAGAAAGAACGTCTCACTCCGGCAGAATTCCTGAGTGCTGTGACGGCAGCCGAACTGTCATTTAACCGGTTACTTAATTCATCACAGTTACCAGAAAAACAACCTCAGCCCGCTTTCTCTTTTGAAAGCTAAGCTTTAATGACAGCGGCGTATTTGCTTAACTCCGCCGGAAAATAAGTGAGTTACAGTCTCAGCAGACACGGAAGTGAATGGTGTACAGTTGTTCAACGCCCGGATAAATTCGTCCAATCACCTGGCGAAGTTGCTGTTCTGTCATATTTTCCTGGCGGGCATGTTCGGTGGCCAACTCCGACTGGCGGACCGGAGTCACACTCACCACTTCCAGCGTAGCGAAATATTCTCCGTCATCTTCGTAGCCGGCTCTGAGACGTTGCCCCGGCCTGAAACCGGATTCTTTCTCATCCCGCAGAGTAATCGTTTTTTTACCTGCTAAAATATCCGGCGCAAAATGCCGGTAAAATGTAATATCGACGCTCATTTTTTACCTTTTGTACTCTGTCTGAAAGCGGTGGGTACCCAACGGCACCCAACACCATCCTGTTTGAGGGAGATTACCACCCCTTAACCGCCCCGCCATTAAAGATAGTCTCTGCCGCGGCGGCTACTTCCGGCGACTGGTACGCCTTGATAAATGTCTTCACATTTTCTGCATCTTTGTTATCTTCGCGGGTGGCGATAATATTTACATAAGGTGAATTTTTATCTTCAATAAAGATCCCATCACGGGTTGGAGATAGTCCGGTTTGCTGAATGTAAGTCGTACTAATAATGGCTACCGTGACTTTTGGATCATCCAGTACCCTGGGTAACTGTGCCCCTTCCATCTCTATAATGTTCAGATTCAGCGGATTATTGATAATATCGGGTAATGTGGGTAACAGTCCGGTACCTTCCCGCAAGGTAATCAGCTTTTCTTTTTGCAGCAATAACAGCGCTCTGCCAAGATTGGTTGGATCATTAGGTATCGCAATAGTGTCACCACTTTTTAACTCTGTAACATGATGAATTTTTCGTGAATAACCAGCCATCGGAAATACAAAGGTATTCGCCACAGCCACCAGGTGGTAACCGCGGGCCTTATTATCCTGCTCCAGGAAAGGCCGATGCTGGAACACATTGGCATCCAGCTCTTTATGAGCGGTGGGGTCATTAGGGAGTAACGAACCACTAAAACCTACCAGCTCGACGTGCAAACCATATTTTTTCAGCGCAACCTGTTTAGCTACTTCAGCCACATCCTGTTCCGCACCGTTGATAACACCCACTTTAATATGGTGACTGTCTTCAGACGATTTATCACATCCGGAAAGCAGACAACTACTAAGGATGAGTAATGCCGGAAACAACAACTTTATAAATTTCTTCACCTGAACTCCCCGGGTCATTTCATAATGTAAGTTTTTCTTATGATGACATAACCCACAGACAGGAAGAAGCTGTTAATCCGCTAATTTTCAATAATAAAACCTGATATTCTCCCGCTGAAACAACTAAAAATCTCAGCCTGACTGAGCAGCTCAGGGGGTCTCCTCATGGAATAACCACTGTCTGAAATCTCTGATTTCATCCAGGCTGATGGTATGTCCCATGCCAGGATAGGTTTTAAACGTCACAGAAGGAGTCAATGAGGTTAACCTTTTGACCGCCTGCTGAGCACTTTTCAGCGGAATCCTTTGATCGGCTTCCCCATGACCCACAAATACCTGTAACTGTTTAGCTGCTGCCAGGGGAACTGACGACGGATCAAAACCGGCCGGTAATCGCCCGCTGAAAACTGCCGCACCATGAAATAATTGCGGATGAGTCAGAGCCACCGCATAAGTCATCACAGCTCCCTGGCTGAAGCCCCCCAGATAGGTGTGGCTGGGCGGAATATGATACTGATGTTGGAGAGTAGTGACTGTTTTAACGACCGCTTCATCACTTTGTGCCACATCATTCACTTGCTGCTGTTCACTCCCGTTACTCCGATACCACTGATAACTGTCACCGGCGACCGGCAATGGTGCACGTAATGACACCACCAGCATGTTACCAGGGACAATGACCGGAAAATCATTGAAATCCTGCTCATTGGCCCCATAGCCATGCATCATGACCAACATGGAGGGATGTTGGTCGGGTACTGCGGCGGGCATAAACAAATAACTGAGCTCAGCAGCCCCTGCAAAAGGCGCCGTCAGCAAGGCGCTACAAATACTCAACGCTGCCAGTGATTTTTTCACCAGATTACCTCACTACTTATCATCATTAATGACCCTATTCAACGTCACCGGATAACTGCCACTGGCCCTGAGAACTGCTCCAGCGGACAGCCGGGAACAAAGCTAACCGGATATTGAAAACAAAATAAAAAGGCATATAAAGACTGATATTATTTTTCGCCAGTGGCTCCATCTCCACTAACACTCTTTCCAGTTCACGTAACACATCTCCACCGGGTAGCTCGTGAATATTTTTTAACCGCCGCTTCAGATACAGGCTGATTTCATGAAACAATGGATCGGTCTTTACTCCCGCCTGCTGCAATATCTGGTAATAACGCCCGTAAAAATCGAATAAATTAGCCCCCAGCCATAGTTCAGTGATCAGATTATTTTCCATGGTCATACTAATCACGGGATCGACAACATTACGGGGCAGAATAATATTAATCCGATCCAGCATCCGTTGAATAAATTGTTGACGTTGCAACAATGTAGATTTCTGCAGACGGATATCCCCCAGTAACTGAAGCAACTCACGCAACCCTGCCCTCAGAGCCCTTCTCGCAATCCATGAAGGTCGTTTGTTACGAATTAACAGCGTTATCACCAGAGAAAGGACAATTCCGACGGTGGTGGAAATTGCAGCATTAACCGTGGCATAAGTATCCGGTGCGTAGTCGTGGCTGAAACCGATATATCCTGGTAACTGGGTAGCAATAATCAGACCAATAAAATTAGTTGTCGGGTTAGCGATAATTAGCCCCATAAAAATCAGAGCCGGTGACAGACAAATGATTAACGCTTCAAAAGTTATCGCCCGCGGAATAATGACCATTGAATAAAAAATACTGATCGCTATAGCAATGATCACACCTTTCATAAAAATGCGCATTCCGCCGATGGGACTATCGTGGGTCGCAAAAAATGAGCAGGTTACCGCTGCGAACATCGCCGCGTTAGAACCACTGCTCCAGCCAGTACCTATCCACAGCAGGCAACAGACAAAGGTGGCAACAAAAACAGTAAACGAGGACAATGCGGCCATGCCTTCATCGACATATTTTTTCCGGTGCATCACTTCAGGTTTACCACGACGCCGTTTCAACTGAGACAGTCTGACTTCCACACCATGATACGCGGTCAGAATACGGACAAAGTTTTGCAGTCGTTCAATCAGTCCGGTAAATAACAAACTTTGCTCTGTGCCCAGTTCATTATTCAAAAATCGCTGCTGAATAATTTCCTGTGTCTCTTCAAGATGGCGGGTGACGGACTCGCTACTCTCGTCGGCTGAATCATTCAGCCATGCCAGGAAGCGTGTAACACTTTGATGTACCACGTCAGGTAACTGAATATTTTCCGCTGCCAGTAATTTCAGGCGCTTTTCGATAGCGGTCAGCGTGGGTACCAGATAAGAGAGGTGCTGATACTGGGCCGACACCAGACGAACCAGACGCTGGACCTGATTAGCTTCATAGGCACAGTGGGTCATCAGAACTTCAACATTCAGCGGGTAATTCGCCATCTGTACCAGGATCTGATCCCTTTCCGGAGTATCTGCTGACTGCTGCTGAGTCAGCAAGGAACCACACACTTTTTTAGCCTGCAGATACCAGTTATTGACGCTGTTTTCCAGCAACGAACGCATACTGACCGGAAAAATCAATACATGGACCAGGCTACTGATAATGATACCTACAGCGACCTCTTCTATTCTTGAAATCACGGTATAGCTAATATCGGAAGGTGTAGTCACATCAGGAAAGCCCATGATCGCTGCGCTGTAACCTGCCAGCATAAAAATATAACTCTTCGGAGTCCGGTCATGTAAGGATAAATAGAGGCACAGGGCTACCCAGCCTGACACCGCCAGACTAAACATCATGGGATACATCACGGTGGAAGGATAAATCAGGAAAATAAACATTCCACCGAGTACCGTTCCCGCCAGCCTGAAAAGAGATTTGGACACCGTAGAGGCTGTATAAATTTGTGAAACTACGTACACCGTCGTCAGAGACCAGGTCGGTTTTTCCAGATTAAGCTTCATTGCCAGGTAAAAGGCGAGAAAAGCAGCAAGTGTCGTTTTTAACGAAAAAATAAACGCACTTTTTGTTAAAAAATTCATAGGACTCAGTAGATTGAGAATTAATTTCTGATCTGAGGCTTGAGTATAATACACCGCCAGATTCGGGCACGATAAAAATTGTAACAACCCTAATGTGATTTGACTGTAACCACTCACGGTGTAAATGATTCACATACGATGTCCTGTCACCCCGGCTCATTCAGACATAATTTCACAGTTTTACCCGCACTTCAGCACTGATAAAAATCAGATCACCTACGGTGAGTTTTAAGGCAATATATTTCTCATCACAATTCGGATTGTTTAATTATTTATGGAAATAAAACTGAATTAATTTTCCGCAAACGTGGTTTAATTAATTTTATTTTTATAAAGATATAATCAATGATTTTATTGACTGGTATTACCCATTAATTATGTCCACTTCTTTTTTATGACACATTTTAGTACAGATAATATTTTCATCCGCAACAGTGGTACTGCCACACCTCCCATCACAGAACAACAACCACCACAATTATAAAATATATTTATCAGTTGGTTACATTAAATCCTTGTCAGGATTAATCCTGCTAACTCATCTTTTTCTCACAATTCCAGCGTTTTATCCTGTCTTACCGCTGCTCAATCATAGAATCACAATGACATGTTAATAGTGTTATTTTTACATTGTGAAATCTCCGGAAATTATTTCAGCCCTTACTAACTGATAGGATGTTATGGAAAGGTAAAATAATTTTAAAAACTATTCGAGTAATGTCCGGAGTCATCCATGAAATGCGCTTATTTATCTTTAGTGATAAGTACGCTGTTGTGTGGCGTTTTTTCGCCTGCCTCTCAGGCTGAAACACCCGCGTCAGCAGCGACTCTGCTTGCACAAGGAAAGTATTTATCTGTGGCTGCAGACTGTAGTGCCTGCCATGACAGTCCCGATCATCATGTCATGGCTGGCGGAAACAGTATTAACTCGCCATTGGGGAAAATTGTTGCCAGTAATATTACCCCGTCAAAGCACTATGGGATTGGCAACTACACCGAACAGCAATTTTCTGATGCTGTGCGCAAAGGAATAAATGCTCAGGGGCAAAACCTTTACCCTGCCATGCCTTATACTTCCTATAGCCTGCTGACTGACAGCGATATCCACGCGTTGTATTACTATTTTATGCACGGAGTGACTGCGGTCGATCGCGCCGCCGGAACGACAGAGTTGCCCTTTCCTTTCAACCTCCGCTTCAGCATGAAACTCTGGAATGCCCTGTATGCGGACAACCAGCCGTTTCATCCGTCATCCTCGCAAACTGATCAGATTAACAGGGGAAATTATCTGATTTATGGATTAGCGCATTGTGATACCTGTCATACGCCACGTAATGCCCTGATGGCGGAAAAATCAGATCAGCCACTGGCAGGGGGATCGCTCGGCCAGTGGTATGCCCCTGATATTACGTCAGATAAACTGTCAGGAATCGGAAACTGGAGCGATCAGCAACTTTACCAGTATCTGAAGACCGGTCATGTTGCCGGCAAAGCCCAGGCCGCCGGGCCAATGGCAGAAGCTATTGAACACAGTCTGCAGTACTTGTCTGACGATGACCTGCATGCGATTGTTGCCAGCCTCAGACAAACCAGACCGGGTCATACCGCCTCTGCCGATCGGGCTGACCAGGGCAGAATAATCTCCAACGAAAACAGTATCCGTGGCAGCAAGGTTGCCAGCGGAGAGCCTGTTTCCGGCCCGCTGGCGGGTGCAATTCTCTACTCAGGTAACTGCGCCGCCTGTCACACACCTTCCGGAGCCGGTTCCTACAGCCAGTATTATCCGTCACTGGTACACAACACCACCACCGGCAGTGCTGACCCAACTAACCTGATTGCCACTCTGTTGTTTGGCGTCCATCGTACCGTTGGCCAACAAACAGTCACTATGCCAGCCTTTGGGCCACAAGGTTACCCTGATCAGCTCAGCTTTAAGGAGATTGCCACGCTGGCCAGCTATGTTCGGCAGAATTACGGAGCCGGTGGTCAACCTGTTACCGAACAGCAGGTAGAACAGGTGTATCAGGGTGGGCCAAAACCACTCATCGGCTGGCTGGCCGACGCAAGAATACAGGCAGCGGTCGTCGTAATTCTGCTGTTATTAGCCGTTCTGATTTTCACTGTATGGCGCAGAGGGAGGAAAGTATGAAACCCATGGATAATTTTTCGGCAGATCGCCGTAAGCTGATTAAATCATTATCGCTACTGACCGTGTTTTCAGTCAGTGGCCTGCGTCTGGTAGCCTGCCCTGCATTTGCCGGGGGATTACCTGCCAGCGCAGATTTTCATGAGTTTTCAGCCTTTGTCATCGGCCGTCCGGTGGATCCGGTTTTGTCAGGCCGTTACTTTGCAGCATTACAGGCGGCCGATGGACATTTTATCGGACAACTTAATCAGGCAATGGCTGCCAGTGCACCGTTCCGTAGCCACGGCATCGATGCGATGCTGGCATCGCTTTCGCACGACAGTGAAATCTTTAACACCCTCAAAAAAATCACCTCTGCCTGGTACCTGGGAATCGTCGGTGAAGGTGCCTCAGCGACCCTGATCGCCTTTCATGATGCTTTGATGTTTCAGCCAACCCGCGAATACGTATTTGTGCCGGGCTATGGCGGCGGCCCCGACAGTTGGGTCACGCGAAAACATCCCGATGTCCTCAGTGAAGAAACCTCTCAGGAACAGCAAAATGGCTAATACAACTTTAGATTTCGACTACGTTATCGTTGGCTCCGGCGTTACCGGAGCGCTGATTGCCTGGCAACTTTCCCGTCACGGCAAGCGGGTCTGTATGATTGAGGCGGGCGACTATGTTTCACGCTGGAAGGCAATAGAACATTACCGCAGTTTACCGGATAAAAGCATCGCCAATAATTCACCTTACCCGAATCTGGAGTGGGCACCGAATCCAATTGGCGGACATTATCTTGAACAAAAAGGACCGGTGAAGTACGCCACAACCTATATTCGCATGGTCGGAGGGACCACCTGGCACTGGGATTCTGCCACCTGGCGCTTGTTACCCTCAGACTTTGAACTTAAAACCCGCTACGGCGTAGGTCGTGACTGGCCGATTGGCTACGAGGATCTGGAACCCTGGTATCAGAAAGCCGAAGAAGAACTTGGGGTTAATGGCTGGGATACTGAAGACCAGAGTGGCCGGGGCAAAGATCATTATCCGCCCCGCTCTCAGCCTTATCCTACTCCCGGTCATCCGTTCAGTTGGGGCCAGCAGATGGTTGCCGGTAAACTCGAAGCTGCGGGTTACTCCGCCATTCATGAACCCAATGCCAGACTTTCAGTCGCAACGGCTGAACGTCCGGCCTGTGCCGGAAATAATACCTGCGACCCGATTTGTCCAATCGGCGCCAAGTACACCGCGGATTTCCATGTACGGAAAGCCCTCGATCATGGCTGTACATTGTTGTCTAATTCGGTGGTTTATCGTGTCGAAGCTGCGGACGATGGAAAAATTACTGCCGTCCATTTCCGCCGGCCGGATAAATCGACGGGAACAGTCAATGGCAAGATGTTTGTGATTGCGGCTAACGCGATAGAGACGCCTAAATTACTGCTGATGTCAGTTTCGGAGCGCTATCCTCAGGGTATTGCTAATACCTCGGGCCAGGTTGGACGAAATCTGATGGACCACACAGGGTTGGGCTTTAATCTGGTGACCGAAGATGAAGTCTGGCCAGGGACCGGACCGAATGCTCTGCTGGTGATGCTTAATGCCCGTGAAGGCCAGTTCAGAAGCGAAAGAGCGTCTTATAAAACTAAATTTCGTAATACCGCGGTAAATTTTGCTGTCACCCAGTCCCTGATTAATCAGGGAATTATGGGCAATGAACTCTACAGGCAAATTAAATATCAGTCAGCCCGCCAGTTATCTGTTGCCGTTGATCTGGAAACATTACCTAACCCTCAGAACCGCATTATCCCAAGTCAGGACCGGACAGACAGCCTGGGTATCCCTGTCCCGGAAATCCACTACGATGTGGACGATTACTGGAACAAGGGGCGAGATGCAGCCATCGCCGATGTGCAAAATATCGCAAAAATTCTGAATGCAAAGATTGTGGCAACCGATACCAATAAACAAAACCGCGAGCATATCCTGGGAACCATGATTATGGGCAACTCACCCGCCGATTCAGTGGTGGACCAAAATTGCCGGACTCATGATCACCCCAATTTGTATATTGCCGGGACCAGTGTATTCCCTGCTGTCGGCTGTGTTAATCCTACCCTGACAGGCGCCGCTCTGGCGTTACGTATTGCCGACACTTTATTAAAAGACCCTGTAAGTTAACTTCCGTCATCCTGGCTCAGTAACCTCAGTACCCTGCTCTGTTTGGCCGGTAAACCGTTATTCTCAATGGTTTATCGGCCATATATGGTCTGTAAGTGACCCAACGGGCGAATACTGGCTGATCACTGTAAGTAAAAATAGACCGTCAGTACCTCTGGCTGACAAATTGTGTGTGATTTACTTACATCAGTACGTCATTAATACAGCCATCATCAACACTCAGGAAGTCGGTTCATACTCAATCTTTGGCCTGACCGCTAACTATCAGATCACCAAAGATCTGCGGGTAAATACCGGGATCAGTAACCTGCTGAATAAGAAAATCTATCGTTCGAATGAAGGTGCCTCTACCTATAACGAGCCAGGGCGTGCTTATTCAATGGGGATGACGGCATCATTCTGATGTCAGAAATCACTCAACCCGCTCTCCTGCGAGCTGAGTGATTATCTACGCCAGGCTAACTTCCGGAGTTAAAGCCGTCCGCGCATATCGTTTAGCCCGCCACTCCGGCATACTGCAACATCACCTGCAACAGCACATTAGCCCCCGCGGTCACATGTTCCGGAGAAGCATACTCCGCCTCGTTGTGGCTGATACCGTCTTTACAGGGAATAAAAATCATCCCTGCGGGCACCAGATAACTCATATACACTGCATCGTGCCCTGCACCGGAGACAATCTCCCGCGACGGATAGCCGAGTTTTTCTGCCGCTCCGGCAATGGCTGCCTGGCAGCCTTTATCAAAGGGGGCAGCCGGATAGTGGCTCACTTCTGTCAGTTCTATTTCCATGCCACTCTTCAGGCTAAGATCTGCAATAAAGGTTTTCAGTTCAGTATCCATTTCCGTCACCAGTTCATCACTGATATTGCGTAAATCGACAGAGAACTTCACTTCTCCAGGCACCACATTGCGGCTGTTCGGATAGACCTGAACACTGCCGACAGTACCCCGACCTTCCGGGGTTCTCCCGGCAATACTAATTACCTGCTGCATAATAAGGGTAGCAGTTTGCAGGGCATCTTTACGCAGGGACATTGGGGTCGGGCCTGCATGAGACTCCTGACCGGTGACTTTACAGTCATACCAGCGAATCCCCAGTACTCCCTGCACCACACCAATCACCTTATCTTCATCCTCCAGGATTGGCCCCTGCTCGATATGGGCTTCAAAATAGGCGCCGACCGGGTGGTCGCCGGGCATCTGTTCACCGATATAACCAATATTTTCCAGCTCACTGCCAACGGTTTTACCTTCACTGTCCTTAACGGCATAAATCTGTTCCAGTGGAAAAACCCCGGCAAATACCCCGGACCCCATCATCACCGGAACAAAGCGCGATCCCTCTTCATTGGTCCAGAAAACAACCTCCAGCGGGGCTTCGGTAACAATATCCCGGTCATTCAGGGTGCGGATAACTTCCAGTGCCGCCAGCACTCCATAATTTCCGTCGAATTTTCCACCTGTCGGCTGTGTATCAATATGGCTACCCGCCATTACCGGCAACAGTTTAGGATTTCGTCCTTCTCTGCGCATAAAAACATTGCCGATCTTATCGATGGTCACAGACAACCCTTCGGCTTTAGCCCAGCGAATGACCAAATCACGGCCCTGACGATCAAGGTCAGTCAACGCCAGACGGCGACAGCCGCCTTTAGCCGTCGCGCCAATTTCGGCCAGTTCCATTAAAGAACCCCATAACCTTTCGCCGTTAATCCGCAGGTCTGACATCGCAGAAACTGAATTTACCAGCACATCGTTAGTCATTATTTTTCTCCGGAAGAAAGTATTTTGGCCATCCCGACCAACCGCTGGTCACTACCACGCGGGCCAAGTAAAGAAATTCCCAGGGGTGCTCCGTCCACTTCAGCCATCGGCACGGTGACCTGTGGAGCTGCTGTCATGACAGCAATGATCAGTAAATCCTGAGAAAGACGACGGGTTACTTCTATCTGTTCTTCACTGGCTGTCAGTAACGGAGCTATCTCAGGGACTGTCGGTAACACCAGTATTCGTCCGGCCAGTTGCTGGTCCCACCATTCGGTAAACTGTTGCCGGGCACAGCAGGCGCTTTGGTATTGATCAGAGGTGATACCACGCCCAAAAGCAAAACGTGCCTCGATGTCCGGGCCGAGGCTCAGACTGTAACGTTCAATAACGTCCCCCTGTGCCTGCCATGCCTCATAACCCTGAATCACTCTGAAAGCATTAAACAGAGTTTCACGCTGTTCAGCCCAGTTCGGCACAGGCAGAAACTCCCCCCATAACCGACTGATTCTTTGTAAAACAGGGGTCAGTGCCTGCTGGCTTTTTTCCGGCAATCTTTCGAACAGATCACTGTTGCAGGCCAGCCGGATTTCAGCAGGCTGTGGGGCATCTTCACCGAGCAGACATTTTGCGACCAGTGAAAAATGTTGGGCATCAGAGGAAAAAAAGCCACAAGTATCCATGGAAGGAGCCAGTGCCTGACAGCCCTGCAACGAAATCCTCCCATGGGTCGGACGGATACCGAAAAGACCACAATAACTGGCCGGAGTACGTACCGAACCTCCGGTATCGGTTCCGAGGGCAATATCGCATAACCCGTTGGAAACCGCAGCGGCGGAACCCGAAGAAGATCCTCCGGGAATACGGTCCGGAGCCGCGCCATTTCGCGGAGTTCCATAGTGAATATTGTGACCACTCATGGAAAATGCCATTTCATTGGTATGCGTTTTTCCGACAAATCTCGCTCCGGCATCCAGTAGTTGCTGAACTGCCGGGGCTGTATGATTTTTGATGCCTGACAGTGCCAGAATATGCGGATTGCCCCCACCGGTGGGATACCCTGCCACATCAAATAAATCTTTTACTGCAAAAGTTAAACCACTTAACGGTCCCTGCTCTGCATGCTTCAGTTCAGTAAACGGATACGGCATAAATGACCGTGACGGGTCCCACATTGTTCCCTCCGGGAAAAGATTCCTGATGGCCATGTCCACGGCTACCGACAGGTAACTACAACGTAACCATCTGAATTAAAAAGATATGAGATATAAGCAAATGCCATACCAGCCGGACATGAAAGGCGAGTGATACCTGGAATTAAAAATAACCCATTGATTAAAAATGATAATTTTAAAGCGTCTGGCCTTTCTCGCATTATGCGATACACTTAAATGGCTGCACTAAATTGGGGAAATGCATTCACTTAGAGGACTACTCAGCGCAGAAAGCCTCCCTTCAATATCAGCGCATCCCAGTGTCAAAGCATCGGCTCCTGTTACTGCCGAATTGCCATACACCACCAGAAAACGCTAAAATTAGTTTTTATATCCGATGTTTCAGCTTAACAGCACGGATTAATCAGCATAATGGCATGATTAAACAGC
The DNA here is from genome assembly GCF_002345795.1 of Tatumella sp. UBA2305. Lineage (NCBI taxonomy): Bacteria > Pseudomonadati > Pseudomonadota > Gammaproteobacteria > Enterobacterales > Erwiniaceae > Tatumella > Tatumella sp. UBA2305. Next base: position 13,282 of record NZ_DDVT01000026.1, on the reverse strand, counting down.
CTGACAGGCCGATATCTGCCCTCTGACGCTAACAGGATGCCGCAATGTTAAAAGTCTGGATTATTCTTTTTATTTCTATCATCTCAGAAACCTTCGCAACCTCTATGATTAAATCTTCAGAAGGTTTTACGCGGTTACTTCCCTCTCTGGCGGTTATTTTTGGCTATACCATATCGTTTATCGGCTTATCACAGGTGGTCAAAGTCATGAACGTCGGAGTGGCTTATGCTATCTGGGCCGGGGTGGGTATCTGTCTGGTATCACTGATTTCCTGGCTGTTCTTTCATCAGAAACTGGATCTGCCGGCCGTCCTTGGTATTGCCCTGATTATCAGCGGTGTTATCGTCATTCAGCTATTCTCTAAATCAGTCTCACACTAAATATCACCCGTGTTGAGTCAGCGAACTCTCTGAATGACTTTACCCGCCTCTCAAAGTGACTCATATTGTGTCAGTCGTTCAGGTATTAATCGTATTCTTTAAGAAGTTATTCAGGTAACGAGAATTGCAATGGATATTCAGGCGAATTAAAACCCCGCATAGCGGGGTTCAGAATATCCATTATTAATGTGGCATTTCGGCATCCAGCCTGTCGGAAATGTTTTTCTTGATTGCCAGACAGACCTGATGATAACTGTACGCAGAATTGTCGGCAGGAATAATGAAAGCCCCCCCAACAGAATTTCCCACTGATACGAGAATTTTTCCTTCGTTCATGGATAACGTCAGTTCAACATGGGCAAAGCGATTTTTCAGGTCATTAACGGAAAGGTCGGTCATAATACCGAACTTCAGACGCTGCTCCGCATCCAGTTGTGCTTCACTCAGCCTGACAAACTCTGCCTTACCATTTACGGGTTCCCCGATGAAGGCAATTTTTGCTCTGTTATCCCCATGATACACCAGCGACTCCCGATACTCTTCGAGAATTTTTTCTGCACCCTCAATCAGATCTGCCAGCCTTTCCGTATATTTACGATCTAAAATTCTTTGTTTTTCCACCAAATCATCGTAGGTAATATTCATGGTTTTCTCCTTAACCGACCTTTCACTGATAATCATAGTAACTGCAGAAAATATTTCCTGTGCACTAAAGCCTGGTGGCCCTGCCAGAGCAGAGCCACCAGGCTATTTGTAATAATGCAGCCATTATTAACCTTATTTTTTGTCTTGTTTCTACATCTATTAATTCGCTTGATAAATGGAGATATTCCTGTCGTCCTTCCGGATGTACTCTTATATCAGGTTAAGACTAAAGACCGAAAAAAACATTTGGAAACCTGATTGTAACTTTGAGTAAAATATAGTTTATTTAGAATATTATTTCTAATAAGTAATCCAGGAACCTGTATCAATGTCCTGGATTATGCAGATTCGTTTTCACTAAAACAAAATGAAAACCGCAGGCTGACTTACGAAGCCGTAAAGAGAAAGATAAGTAATTGCAGGAACAGATAAATCCCGCCTACAGCGACTAATAAACCTGCCATCAGGGCAAACGGATTCGACGACTCATTAGTCCGGAATATGCAAAACCTGCAGGGTCATATTCATCGCCGTATCGAATGGTGTGACTGTTCTGACTATTTTCACCATGACACTGGCACCAACCCACAATTGATACAAACTTTCTGCAACTTTTTCTGGTTCGTCGTCGAGCGTCAATGACCCTTCCGTAGCACCGGCTTCCAATGCTTCTGCCAGGCGGGAAATAATACCAGCCGTTCCGTACATCAATGCCATACGCATTTTATCTGATAAGTCTGCCACTTCTGCCCCAAGTTTGACCGCCAGACATTTCCCCCGGCAATCATGGAATGACTGAGTAGCTCGCCATTGTTGCCAGTATTTTATCAGTCTCTGAGCGTTGTTAATCCCTGGCTCAGCCAGTGTCTGGTTGAGTTCGTCCAGATAGCCCTCAAAATAGTGCTCAAGCATGGCTACGCCAAACTCTTCTTTCGAGGAAAAATAATAATAAAAAGATCCCTTTGGAATATCTGATTCCTCAAGGATCTCTTTCAGCCCCACCGCCGAGAACCCTTTTCCTGCCATAATACGCTGGCCGGTGACAAGAATATGTTCACGGACATGATGATTTTGTTGTTTGGTTGCAGATTTCATGTCGTTAATTTATCAAAGGCCAGACCGGTCGTCTATGAAACAGACCAGCGTTACCCAAGGTTCAGGGTTAAAATTTTTATCCCTGAACAGGGGAGCTTTATTTCGCCAGTTGGTCCAGTAGCTGAACTGCCGCAGCTGCTGAAGACCCCGGGTTTTGACCGGTTATCAACAAACCATCGGTGACCACATAGGAACTCCAGTCTGCACCTTTGGAATAGATACCACCTTTTGCTATCAGCTCATCTTCTACCAGGAATGGCACCACCCGGGTCAGACCAACGGCTTCTTCTTCGGTATTGGTAAAACCGGTAACCTGACGGCCTGCAACCAACGGACTGCCATCCGGGGTTTTCACATGACGCAGCACACCTGGTGCATGACAAACAAAAGCAATATTTTTACCCGCAGAGAAAAATGACTCTATCAGCGCAATGGAATGCTTATCTTCTGCCAGATCCCATAGCGGACCGTGCCCCCCCGGATAAAATACTGCGTCAAATTCTGCCTGCGAAACGCTGTCCAGACGGACGGTGTTAGCCAGCTGTGCCACAGCATCAGCATCAGCTTCAAAACGATGGGTAAACTCAGTCTGGAAATCTGGTTCGTTACTTTTCGGGTCCAGCGGTGGATTTCCACCCAGCGGAGATGCCAGCACAATTTCAGCACCTGCATCTTTGAAGGCGTAGTAAGGCGCAGCCAGCTCTTCAAGCCAGAAACCCGTTTTACGGCCAGTGTCACCCAGTTTGTCGTGTGAGGTCAGTACCATCAGAATTTTCATTATCGATCTCCAAAATATAGATTCAGGATTAAGCAAACAGGTAATCAGTACGAACCATTAATAGACCGGTCGACTATTAATATGTGTCACCCGTAGCCATAAAACAGGGAACAATCCGAAGCTGGATTGAAGCATCGTAGCACCAGAGTGTGTCGATGTTTCAAAGCCACACCACCTTGTTCCGTATCTCTAAGCTAACAACTAATAGACCGGTCGTCTAGTTATTTTATCCGGACAGGTTAAATATTTTCCGGATTAAAATGTCAGGCAAGTAACGGTGTTACCACCTGAATTAACTATTTATCATCTTATTCATAAAGTTAATTATGATATCTTTTGTCCTGTGCGAACATATGACAAGCCGGTAATATTCGGGCTAAGTTCATTTAGTCTGAGGCAACTTTATCTCCTGATAAAAGAGAGTGCATTCCCCCACAGCCACTCGGAGTGCGGTAGACTATCTTGTTCTGCTTCAAAAGCTTTGGTCGGCGTTCATCCGCTGAACAAATTGTTTGTCTTTAATCGCGAAGTTCCTGAAAAAAATTCCCTTAATTATCAAACTCCCAACTCTCTGACCTGACAGGGCTGTCACGGGAATATGCAATTCATTGCATATTCCCGGGCCCGCATGAAGCGTGAATAGTCGCGATGGCTTTTATCTACGCCGGTGGGACGCTAAACAGAAGTTCAGACCAGATTACCCAAAACTTAAAATTGGTTACACGTTTTAAGTTTTAAGTTTTAAGTTTTAAGTTTTAAGTTTTAAGTTTTAAGTTTTAAGTTTTAAGTTTTAATATTAAACATATTTATGTTTCGGATTAAAGCCCGGGAGAGTGGCGAGTAAGTTCAGTCAATAACACGGGTCAGGCAGCAGTTTATGACAGAAAAACAAAATTGTACCGGTTATTGGTGATCTGAAAAATGGATGATTAAGCAAATGCAAAAATTCATCTTAGGGCGCATCTTCAGAAAGGGTTTTAGAAAACAAAAAACCGCCTGACGGCGGTTAAACGACATTGCACATATGTGCTTATTTTTGTTCATTTTAATCGGTGGTGCCCAGGGCGGGACTTGAACCCGCACAGCCATACAGCCGAGGGATTTTAAATTCTACGCAGTTTCTATGCACTACATAGCAGTACATTGCGAAACCTTGCTGTAAATGTGTCCCCTAATTAGCAAGTATGAGCAGAAGATGAATAGATATTGCTATCCTCGCGCATAAAACCCGCACAGATAAGTCTACATCTGCTTGTAGAATCAGCACCATCTCTTAAAAAAATCTCAGGTGACTGGCTTGGTAAATAAACCGTATTATCCCTAATCAGCAATGGATAGTATTACCCTATTGGTGTATAACTTTCGTAGGGGAAGATGAATCGCAACGGATAATCTAGACACTCCTGAGCTGTTGGTAATATTGGTTTTCATATTCAGTTGATGATAGCTGAACGCTTGAACCAAGCCAACGTTTGTTGTTAAAAACTCCGATGTAATCAAAAATATCGCTTCAGGATTCTTCTATTATTCCGAAGTATTTTTCCCTTATTCTTACACGCTCTAGTAACTGGAAAAAGCTTTCTGCTACAGTATTATCATGATAGACCCGGAGACGATGTAGAACCAGCTCGCGTCGGTGTGATTTTTAAAATGATTGCCATTCATTTCCCTTCATTATGAATAACTAGACTCATTGCAGCCGGAAGCACCGTAAGTATGACCACCGTGGCGACTAATAACCCGCCGATAATAGCATATGCCATCGGTCCCCAGAACACCTGTTCTGAAATCGGAATCATCCCAAGTATTGCCGCACAGGCGGTAAGCAGGATTGGTCGGGCACGGTGTTCGGCTGCTGTAATGATCGCATCGTCATATGCCATCCCTTTTTGTACATTACTATCCGCCTCACTGATAAAAATCACCGCGTTGCGTATTATCATACCCGACAGAGCAATAATTCCCAGCAGCGCGACGAATCCTATCGGAGTACCTGTCGGTAACATCGCCAAGACAATACCTATGAGCCCAAAAGGAGCCATTAGTAGCGCCAGCAGCATACGGGAAAATCGCCGAAGTTGTACCATCAACAGTGTCAGCATAACTGTCAGCGTCACGGGGAGCATGGCATAAATGGAATCATTGCCTTTCGCAGACTCAGCCACCGTCCCCCCTTCTTCTATCTGATAACCAGGCGGTAGTGAGGAACGTAATCGGTTAACCGACGGCAATAGTTGTTGTGATACTGACTCAGCCCCCATCCCAGGGGCTATATCAGACTGCACGGTAATATAAGGCAGCCGCTGACGCCGCCAGATAACCGGGTCCTCCATACTCCATTGCGTTGTGGCAACCTGACTGAGTGGTATTTTTTCTCCTTGGTTATTGGTGAGTATCATCTCGGAGAGTGTTGCCAAATCCTGACGTTCTGCATCATTTGCACGCAGTACCACATCAATTAGATGATGGCCGTCACGCATCGTGGTAACTCTCGTCCCAGACCAAACAGTATTCAGCATCTGAGCGATACTCTGTGAAGATACACCTGCGGCCCTGGCTGCTGTCTGATTCACATTAAGGGTGATCACTCGTTCTGGCTCTCCCGCAGTAAGGTTAACATTACGGGTACAGGAGGATTGACCGATCACCGAGGCTACTTCATGTGCTATCACTTTTACATGCTCATAGTCAGGCCCAGTAACACGGTATTTTACCGGCCAGCCCACCGGAGGACCGAGTTCTAATGGAGAAACACGGCTGGTGATGTCTCTGAACTGATGGGCCAGTAAATTATCCAACGTGCTTTCCAGTCGGTCACGTGCCCGCAAGTTTTTCGCTACGACAACCAACTGAGCGGTATTTTCATTATCCAGCAGGACATCCATCGGTAGGTAAAAACGGATTGCCCCGGAACCGACATAACTGGAAAAATGATCAACATCGGGATTACGGATTAGGGCTTTCTCCAGTCTGGCAACCTGAAGTCCCGTTTCGTGCTGAGAGGCGTCAGCCGCCAAAGTCAGACTGACCAATAATTCGGGACGGTCAGAAGAGGGGAAGAACTCACCCTGCATGAAAGTGGTGCCATACGCGGCCAGTCCCAGCAGCGCCAGTGCGATCCCAATAGTTTTTGCACGGTGTCGAAGGATCATGGCCAACAGACGATGATATCCGCGCCGGAGCTTTCCCGTAGCCGCGATGTCTAGATGTGTTTTCATTTTCACGGGTAAAATCTGTACACCGATAAGTGGCGAAAACAGGATGGCCACCACCCACGAACAGGTCAAAGCGATGAGTATCACAGCAAATAAGCTGTAGCAGTATTCTCCTGCGCTGGATGCAGCAAATCCCACCGGAATAAACCCAGCAATCATCACCAGCGTACCGGTCAGCATTGGAAATGCCGTTGTCTTGAAGGCATACGTCGCCGCCGCACGGCGTTCATCCCCCGCTTCAAGGCGCGCGACCATGGTTTCCACGGTGATCATCGCATCGTCAACGAGCAGACCGAGCGCGATGATCAGTGCGCCGAGCGAAATACGTTGCAGACCGATACCGGCAAGTAACATCCCGGTAAATGTCAGGGCCAGTACCAGCGGTATCGCGGCCGCTACGACCAGGCCAGCGCGCAGGCCCAATGACACAAACGACACGGCAAGCACGATGGCAATCGCTTCCGCTAACACATGAATAAATCCGCTGATGGCTTTTGCCACCACAACAGACTGATCGGCGACTTTCACCATCTCGATACCGTGCGGCAGCTGCTGACTGAGGCGCTTCATACGGGTATTCAGGGCTTGCCCAAAGTCGGTCATGTTCCCAGTCGCGGCCATAGAAATCGCCAAGCCAATAGCCGGCTTTCCGTTCACTCGGAACAACGGGGATGGGGGTTCTGCCGCTTCGCGCCGCACAGTCGCGATAGCCGTAAGGGGGATATAGCGATCATCAATATGCAGCGTGACCGCCTGTAGGCTCTTTTCCGACGTCAGCGCACCGCTGACACGAAGTGCGACCTTCTCACTGTCCGTGCGAAGTATGCCGGCGGGTTCAACCGCATTCTGCGCTTTTAGCGCGTCACTGACCTGTTGCAGGGTTATCCCCATCCCCGCCAGCTGGCGCGGGGAGAATGCGATGACGAGTTGTTCTTCCTGCACCCCAATCAGGCGTATTTTCCCTACGTCCGGCAGCGATATGAGGTCGCGGCGAATATCTTCGACTCGGTCACGCAATTCCTGCGGAGTAAATCCCTCGGCGGTAAACCCATAGATAGTGCCAAAAGTATCATCAAATTCGTCATCGACCTCTGGCCCCTGTACGCCGGATGGCAGTGAAGGCGTGATATCCTGCATCTTTTTGCGTACCTGATACCAAATGCCGGGTACTTGAGCCGGTGGGGTATCATCCCTTAGGTTGACAAAGATGACGGACTGGCCAGCATGAGTGTCACTTTCAACATAATCCAGATAGGGGATCTCTTGGAGTTTTTTCTCCAGGGTGTCTGTCACTAAGTTGACCGTATCCTGCACGGTGGCCCCTGGCCAAGAGGCCGATACTACCGCCGTCTTGATCGTAAAAGCAGGGTCTTCGTTACGCGGCAGTTTTTCATAGCTCAGAATACCGGCAGCCATGACCAGCAGCATAAAAAAAGTGACGAGTTGTTGATTATCAAGCGCCCAGGTCGAGAGGTTGAAAGATGAACGATTCATTCGGCAGCTTCTCCAAGGGTAACGGCTTCTCCCTGTCGCAGCTGGCTGACGCCTGCAATCACTACCGCCTCACCAGGCGATACCCCGGCAGATACAAGGATCGCGCTGGCAGTATATCCGCCCAAGGTAATGACTCTTAATTCCAGCTGGTGGGTGCGTTGATTGACCACGAACACCGCCGGTTTTCCTCCCGACCACGTGAGCGCAGACGCTGGCAGTGATATCAAATCCGGCCCCGATTTGACCTGCCTGACCTGCACATTGGCACCCAGCATCATCGCGGATGGCGGATGTGAGAGGCGAATACGCACGCGCCAAGTGCGGGTCTGAGGATCGGCCTGTGGGCTGATATCACGTAGCGTACCCGTACAGTTCACTGTCGGATCACTGACAAGTGAAATGATGAAGGTCCCTGTCGGGTGGGAAAACTGTTGTGGGTCTGCAACATCGATGACGGCATCCCGCCCGCCACGCACTGCCAGGGTGACTAAGGGCTGTCCAGCACTCAGTACCTGCCCCGGCTGGGCGCTGACCTTTGTTATCACACCGGCGGCGGGTGCGGTCAGATGCGTCCAGCTCAGATGATCCTGTGCAGTCTTCAGAGCGGCTTCAGTGCTCTGAAGACGGGAGGCTGCACTTTGCCAGTCTGAACGCGCGGTATCTACCTGTACGCGTGCAATGGCCCCGGATGGCATCAGTTGCGTCATGCGTTTTAGGTTCAGGGCCGCGAGGCGCTCAGCAGACAGAGCACTGGCAACGTCGGCACGTGCGCTACTGAGCTCATTCTGTGGCGTATCGCTCTCCAGCGTGCCAAGCGGTTGACCATATTCGACACTGTCCCCGACATCAACGGTACGTGTCAGTACGCGGCCATCGAGTCGAAATCCCAAGTCCACTTCATCATGGGCGCGGATCTCTCCGGTCTGGACAAGCTGATCCGTTGCGGCCGGTGCGGGTGCCGTGATGGTACGCACCGGCCTGGGCGGTGCTGCCTGTTGCTCCGGCTTTCCGCCGCAGGCAGTGAGAACCAGTACCACCGGTAGCACCAGTAGACAGTAGCCCGGTAGAGCCAGTCGGTGGAGGATGCAAAAGTGGCGCAATACCTGCCGCATACAATCGGACAGGTGAGAAAAGTTTTCCGTCATGACAGTGTTCCTGAGCAAGATTCCGGTCATTCAACCGCAGCAATGTCAGGATTTACACCTGCTTTCTGTCAGGAAGCTGTCAAGACCTAAGATTTATCCGTGAATATTTCCGGTAGGCAACGTGATGGTTATCACAAGTCCTCGCGGATGTCCTTGAGTCGCGTCAATGCTGCCACCGTGAGCTTCGCAGATGCCGCGTGCGATGGAAAGACCCAATCCACTGCCACCGGAATGTCGAGCACGTGACGAGTCTCCTCGGGTAAAGCGCTCAAACATAACTGGAAGAAAATCGACTGGCGCCCCCGGACCACGGTCGCAGAAAACCATTTCACATCCCATCGGCACTTTTCGGGCCACGGCGGTTAGCACTCCTCCCTCTGCCGCATAACGCAGGGCATTCTCCATCACAATAGTCATCACCTGCCCCAAACGGATCGGGTCAGCTTCACAGAGGCAGGGGATATCAGAGGTAACGCTGATACGTATCCCCGCCTCTCGCGCCTGGGGTGCAAGCCATGCCGCGCGTTCGTTCAGTAGCCCCGTCAGATCCGTGACCGATTTATTCAGGCTAAGCTGACCGGCATCCGCTAAAGACAGTAAATGCAGCTCATCGGTCAGGCGGCTGAGAAATTGCAGTTGCTTCATCACCATTGCCAATTGCTGAGGGTCTGGGCTAAACACACCGTCTATCATCCCCTGTAAACGACCAATTGCCGCCGTCAGTGGCGAACGTAACTCATGCGCCATCGCCACATGGGATGCCCGCAGTTCGCGATCATAGCGCGCCAGTTGCTGCATCATCGTATTAAAGTCACGTGTAAAGCGTCCCATCTCCAGAGGGGCATCGTCCACCTGCGCTGCCTGAGCACTGAAGTCACCTGAGGAGACTGCGCTTGCCGCCGTCGTCAGGTGCCCGAACTGCGCCGCTAAAGGCCGTGCTGAACGTAATCCCAGCACCACAATAAAAGGAATGATGACCACGACGAGAATACCGACCGTCAGCCAATCCGCCGAAGCGATGGAAGGATCTGAGTAGCTGATCCCCCACCATGCATCGACAATCTGATGAAAACGGATCGGATCCGATGCTGGATGTGCACGAAGCAGGGTAAACTCCTCACGCAGGGCCGGTGGCATTCGGTGCTGTATCCACAGACTCTCAATGGCGAAACGCAGCCACATGCACAGTGCAATCACCACTACGGAACCCACTGCTAGCGCCAGAATCCGCACACAAATCCAGCGCCACAGGGTCTGCTGCTGTAATGTCTTCATGGCTGACGAAACCGGTAACCGACACCACGCACATTCACCAGCACGCCTGAAATACCGGCTGCCTCTAGCTTTTTACGCAGATTATAGACGTGAGTATCAACCGCCCTCTCCAACGCATCACTCTCCGGTAGACAGCGCTCCAGAAGCATCTGACGTGAAAAAGGCCGAACTGGCGCCTCCATAAGTGTAGTCAGTAGACTGAATTCCGTGGGCGTCAGTTCGAGGATCGTGCGCTGGCCATCATCATGATTGACCCTGGCAGTCATCATCGTGGTATCAACCTCCAGTCCCTGCCAACGTAATAACGCCACTTCCGGCCCTTGTGAGATCCGCCGAAGCACCGCCTGAACACGGGCAACGACCTCACCAGGGTTATAGGGTTTCACAACATAGTCATCAGCACCGTAGCGCAGGGCTCCAATTTTATCCGGCATATCCCCCATGGCAGTCACCATGATAACCGGTGTACTGCCTTGACGTCGGACGGCGGTAAGGATTTCAGTGCCATTCATACCCGGCAACATCACATCAAGTAGGATCAGGTCAGGTCGCAGACGCTGGATCAGCTCTAAACCCAAACGGCCATCATGCACCATAGACACTTCATAGTTTTCTCGGCGTAAATACGCTCCCAGCACATCTGCCGCATCCGTATCGTCTTCAATAATTAATATTCGTTTTCCGGACATTCTGCCCACCTTGACTGTTTCTTTATAAACCCCTGACAGTTTACTGACACTGTCCCCGTATATTCACTTTGCATACGCGACCCACGACAACTATCTGCTGACAATTCAGATACGGAGGATGACAATGATAACCAGAAAATTCACGTTGTATATGGCCTGCTTAATACTGACAGGTACTGCAAGTGTTGTACGGGCAGATGATACTGCCTCACCACAGAAAAATTTTTCCATCGGAATGGCTGGTCAGAGTTTACCCCGCTACAACGGAGCAGATAAGCGCCGCTGGCAGATCGTTCCGTTGCTTCAGGCTCGGGATGACGCATTTTTTGTTGATTCTCAAAAAGGGCTCGGCTATGACCTGCAGACCAACAATGGATTTTACCTAGAACATACGCTTGGCTATGGCTTGGGACGCTCAGAACAGAATTCGAACTGGCGTGATAGTAGCGACAATCTGAAAGGTATGGGTAATATTAAAGCGTCGGTCAACACCGCTATCGCGATAGGCTGGTCAGTCAATCCCTTTCTAACATTTGAAGGTAAAGCAACCCTACCACTGAGCGATAGCCAGGGCGTTAATTACCAAACGTCTGTCACTTTACTACCTATACAAAACAGTACGGACACAGTGGCGTTAAGCACTGCAGCATTATTCGGCGACAGTCGGTATATGAATACTTTTTATGGTGTCAGCAATGAACAAAGCCGCCGAAGTGGCTACATGGAATATCAAGCTCCCAGTGGCTTTTATGGCACGGATACCAACCTGACTTGGAGTCATCAATTCACCCCGCACTGGGGAGGACTCGTTAGTGCCGACTACGACTGGCTGGATAAACATGCTGATAAGAGTCCAATCGTCGTCCAGCATAATGAGGCTACATTCACCCTCGGCGTACTTTATACATTTTGAGCATAACTGATATATATATATGGCAATTGTAAGCATACCCGTTTTAGTTCCCGCCACTTTTTGAGGTTTCGGTTTATTCAACAAAGCCGGGCTGTGTCTTCAGTTACCACACAGGAGGTACAGGGTACGCGAATGGAAGTCATAAAAGCACGTCAAAAACACCAATACACACTAAATTAATAAGTTGGTAGCACTACCCAGAAATATAATTGGATAGTACTATTAGAATTACACTCTCTGCTCTTAGTAGCATACAAATAACAAATAACAAATAACAAATAACAAATAAAGGAACCATGATTTTATGGAACTCTCAATATTTGAAAAATCGACACATATCAAAACAATAAAACTATTGACTGATAAGTTATCAGGCATTGTATTAACCAGTAGAGGCATCATTGACTATGCTTCACCAATACCTGTTTTTGGACGCATTTCTCTTTCAAAAATAGCCACTTTAGGACTAAACCCTAGTGATAAAGAGTTCAATGACAGAAACCATAATGAAATATTAGGGCATAAACGACGATTTAATACCCTGAATTCGTTAAACATAAGCAACTGGCAAAATTTAGATGAGAAATCAATTCATATGATTGCTGAATCATGCGAAGAGTATTTTGAAAGAAATCCTTATAACTCATGGTTTAAACCACTTGACAACTTAATCTCTGATTCTGGGTTTAGTTATTATGGCAAATATTCAAATGCATGCCACCTGGATCTAATACCATTTGCAACGTATAAAAAGTGGTCATCACTGGAGAAAGCGAGTAAAGATTTTTTACTGCGGGATCTTTCCCCGCACTTAGGGGAAATCATTAAAAACTCAAACATTCAAATATTAATTCTAAATGGAAAGTCAGTAATTGATAACTTTCAAAAAACATCTGACGTATCACTATCAGAACATCAAGAACCATCGTTTGACTTGCATAGAAATGGATGCAATAACGTTTTAGGATACGAATACACTGGTTTTTTTAGGACTATATCTGGAGTTGATATTGGCAGGAAAATATATGTTTATGGATTCAATCATAACTTGCAAAGCAGTTTTGGTGTATCTAAGGCTGTTATAAACAATATGAAAAAGAGATTGAAAGCATATTGTGAATCTCTTCGGTAATACTATTGACCTGATCATTGCCAACTGGATGAAGCTAATTTTTACTCAGTTTGCACCAAATGATCTTAAATGTGGTGCTTAAAGAGACACCAACTGATTGGTAGCATTGATCCAGTGGTGTAAAACCCCCGTAGGGGAAAGGCACATACTACTTACCCTATGCATATACTCATAGAACAAAGGCTAACTTATGTTTGAGAAATACTTAGAGATACCTAACGATGGTCGCGATAAAAAGAACAGAGAGCTATTAGACAGTTATCAAGCAGACATTAATGAATTATCTAATATTTTCACTGAAGCTCAATTATTCACACTTTTCACTGAGCAAGATGATTCAGGTAGAATTAAAATGAAAGTGATTCCTAATATTGTAGAAATACTGGGTTCATCGCTGAAAACATCTAAACAGATAAATTTTTTTCAACATGTTTCTCTCCTTAAGAGATGGATATGCTTACAATCTAAGGAATATTCTCTACTAAGCATTAAAATTTACGGGTAATCCCCCCTAAAAACCG